>JAWOCZ010000304.1:0-10852 GCA_046483565.1 Nitriliruptoraceae bacterium | reverse complement strand
GCTGAACAACGGTCCCGCGTCTGGCTCGCTGGTCTGCGCGGGGCACCCAACCGGCCACCCCTGACCGCCTACCGCCCCCACCGCGCCTTCCTGGCCCCCCCGGGGCACCCAACCGGCCACCCCTGACCGCCTACCGCCCCCGCCACCAGCACCCCGCACCGGCGCCCCGCACCAGCACCCCGCACCCCGCCCCGGCGCCCCGCACCGGCGCCCCGCACCTGCGCCCCGTACCCACCCGGCTACGCCCGACGCCGCAGCCCGGGAGCCGTTTCCGTATGATGCCGAACGGGAGCGCGGGCCGGCCCTACTGGCGCGCGCACGGACCGAGAACCTCGAGAGGGAGCAGGGCGGACCTATGGCATCTGATGCGATCGCAGACCTGTTGCAGGAGGGCCGCACCTTCCCGCCACCGGCGTCGTTCAAGGAGCAGGCGCTGGTCCGGGATGCGGAGATCTACGACGAAGCAGCCACCGACCGGCTCGGTTTCTGGGCCCAGCAGGCCGCGCAGCTGGACTGGTTCCGCGAGTGGGACGAGATCCTGGACTGGCAGCCGCCCTACGCGAAGTGGTTCGTCGGCGGCACCCTGAACGTGAGCTACAACTGCCTCGACCGGCACGTGGAGGCAGGCCACGGCGACCAGGTCGCCTTCCACTTCGAGGGCGAGCCGGGTGACACGCGCACGCTGACCTACGACGATCTGCTCGCGGAGGTCCAGCAGGCTGCCAACGCGCTCAAGGACCTGGGGGTCGAGAAGGGCGACCGCGTCGCGGTCTACCTCCCCATGATCCCGGAGCTGGCGGTGACGATGCTGGCGTGCGCGCGGATCGGCGCGGTCCACTCGGTGGTCTTCGGTGGTTTCTCGGCCAACGCGTTGCGTGACCGGATCAACGACTCCGACTGCAAGGTGCTGGTCACCGCCGACGGCGGCTGGCGTCGCGGGACCGTGGCACCGCTCAAGCCGATCGCCGACGAGGCGCTGGAGGACACGCCCACGATCGAGCACGTCCTGGTCGTGCAGCGCGGCGAGAACGACGTCGAGATGGTGGACGGCCGTGACCACTGGTGGCACGAGACCGTCGCCACCGCCGACCCGGACTGCCCCCCGGAGCACCTCGACGCCGAGGATCTGCTCTTCATCCTCTACACCTCGGGTACCACGGGCAAGCCCAAGGGCATCATGCACACCACGGGCGGGTACCTGACCCAGGTCGCCTTCACCCAGCGCTACGTCTTCGACCTCAAACCCGACGAGGACGTCTTCTGGTGCACCGCCGACATCGGGTGGGTGACCGGCCACAGCTACATCGTCTACGGGCCACTGGCCAACCGCGCCACCTCGGTGATGTACGAGGGCGTGCCGAACCACCCTGACGAGGGCCGGTTCTGGGACCTCGTCGAGCGCTACGGCGTGACCCAGCTCTACACCGCCCCGACGGCGATCCGGGCGTTCATGAAGTGGGGCGACGAGCACCCGGCCTCCCGGGACCTGTCCAGCCTGCGGCTGCTCGGCACCGTCGGCGAACCGATCAACCCCGAGGCCTGGGTCTGGTACCACGAGGTGATCGGCGGTGGCCGGTGCCCGGTCGTCGACACCTGGTGGCAGACCGAGACGGGCGGGATGATGATCGCACCCCTGCCGGGCGCCACGACCACCAAGCCCGGCTCGGCCACCTTCCCGCTGCCCGGCATCTCCGCCACGATCGTCGACGACGTCGGCGAGAAGGTCGGCGTCCCCGGCGGCGGCTACCTCGTGCTCGATCAGCCCTGGCCCTCGATGCTGCGCGGCATCTGGGGCGACCCGGCGCGTTACGAGCAGACCTACTGGTCCCGCTTCCCCGGTCGCTACTTCGCCGGTGACGGCGCCAAGCGCGACGAGGACGGCTACTTCTGGCTCCTCGGCCGGGTCGACGACGTGATGAACGTGTCCGGTCACCGGCTCTCCACCACGGAGATCGAGTCGGCGCTCGTCTCCCACCCCTCGGTGGCGGAGGCGGCGGTGGTCGGTCGCGCCGACCCGGCGACCGGCCAGGCGATCGCCGCCTTCGTGACGCCACGCGGCGGGTACGACGGTGACGAAGCGCTCGCCAAGGAACTGCGCGACCACGTCGCCCAGATGATCTCCCCGATCGCGAAGCCGGCGTCGCTGCTGTTCACCCACGACCTGCCGAAGACGCGCTCGGGGAAGATCATGCGTCGGCTGCTCAAGGACATCGCCGAGGACAAGCAGCTCGGTGACACGACCACGCTCGCCGACGCGAGCATCGTGGACTCGATCAAGGACCGCTACCTCGCCGGGGGTGACAGCAGCTGACCCCTCGCGGGACAGCCCGCCGCCCCGGGTGGCCGCATCCGCACAGGAGGCGCGGCCATGACGCACGACGATCCGTGGTTCGCCCGGCAACAGGCGGAACGTGCGTGGCGTCGCTACGCCGAGGAGGGGGCAACCGAGGGGGTACGCGAGGAGGTCGGGCGGTCCTGGGAGCGCTCAGCGGCCCACCTGGCACCCGACCGCGGACAGGCCCCACTGGTCGCCGAGGACCGGGCGCGGGAACGGTGGGAGCACTCTCCGGTGCGGGCAGCGGTGGCGGCCCTGCGTGAGGAACTGGACCGGGTGGTCGTCGACGGTGGGTTCATCGCGGCGGTGACCGGTGCCGACGGCACGATCCTGTGGACCCACGGCAGCTCGTGGATGCGCGACCGGGCGGCGACCGTGCACTTCGTGCCTGGCGGTCGCTGGGACGAGGCCTCGATAGGCACCAACGCCCTGGCGCTCTCGCTGCGGACGAACGCCGCCAGCCAGGTGTTCTCCGCGGAGCACTACAGCACCGCCGTCCACGACTGGGTCTGTTACTCCGCGCCGATCCAGGATCTGCGCTCGGGGCGGGTCCTGGGCGTCCTCGACCTGTCGACGACCTGGGAACGCGCGCAGCCCCTGGGGTTGACCGCCGCCAAGCTGCTGGCCAGCAACCTCTCCTTGCTGCTGCCAGCCACCACAGCGTCGACCGCCTCGGTCATCCAGAGGTGCGGCTCCACGGACGACCCGTGGACCTGCCACGCCGTCAGCTCGAACTGCTCACCGTCCTCAGCCTGCACCCGAACGGCATGAACCTGCAGGCCCTGCACGCCGCGCTGCACCCGGACCACACCGTGCAACCCGCGACCGTGAAGGCCGAGGTCTCGCACCTGCGTCGGGCGCTGGGTGCAGCGGTGGTCGCCTCACGGCCGTACCGGCTGACGGTGCCGATCAGGGCCGACCACCTCGACGTCCTGGAGGACATCGGCGCCGGCCGGCTCGGCCGGGCGGTCAGCACCTACGCCGGTCCCCTGCTGGCGGGCACGGAGGCCCCGGCGCTCCGCGAGCACGCCACCTACCTGGAGGTGGCGCTGCGTCGGGCGGTGCTCACCGCCGACGATGCGGACCTGCTGTTCGCGCTGGGTGCCCGGCTCCCCCATGAGGTCGAGGTGCACGAGCGGACGCTGGCCCGGTTGCCCGACCGCGATCCGCGGGCCGCGATCGCCCACGCACGGTTGACCGCGGCGCTGGCCTGAGCCCCGCGCCCCGAGCACCGCGCCAGCCCGAGCCCCGCGCAAGCCCGAGCACCGCGCCGCGAGCACCGCGCCGCGAGCACCGCGCCAGCCCGAGCACCACGCCAGCCCGAGCACCGCGCCAGCCCGAGCCCCGCGCCAGCCCCCCTGGTGCTCCGGCGCGGATGGGCACGGCCGGGCCAACCTTCTCCCAACCTCCGCTCTGGTGTGCTCGCCGGGTCACGTACTCAAGGCCCGTGGGAGCGGGCAGGGAGAGGGAGCCATGACGCGCTACGCCCAGCCTGGCACTGTCGACGCGATCGTCGACTACGCCAAGCGCTACGACAACTTCATCAACGGCACCTGGGTCGCGCCCCGCGAGGGCGAGTACTTCGACAACATCTCGCCGGTGACCGGCCACCCCTTCACCGAGGTGGCCCGCTCCAGCGCCGCCGACATCGAACTGGCGCTGGACGCCGCCCACGCCGCCGCGCCGGCCTGGGGACGCACCTCGGTCACCGAGCGATCCAACGCCCTGCTGAAGATCGCCGACCGGATCGAGGAGCACCTCGAGGAGCTGGCGGTCGCCGAGGCCTGGGAGAACGGCAAGCCCGTCCGTGAGACCAAGGCCGCCGACCTGCCACTGGCGGTGGACCACTTCCGCTACTTCGCCTCGGTGATCCGCGGGCAGGAGGGCTCGATCAGCGAGCTGGACGAGCAGACCGTCGCCTACCACTTCAGCGAGCCGCTGGGGGTCGTCGGCCAGATCATCCCCTGGAACTTCCCGATCCTGATGGCCACCTGGAAGCTGGCGCCGGCGCTCGCGGCCGGCAACGCGGTGGTGCTCAAGCCCGCCGAGCAGACCCCGGCCTCGATCATGAAGGTGATGGAACTGATCGGCGACCTGCTGCCCGACGGTGTGCTCAACGTCGTCAACGGCTTCGGACTGGAGGCTGGCAAGCCGCTGGCGTCCTCCCCCCGCATCGCCAAGATCGCCTTCACCGGGGAGACCACCACCGGACGGCTGATCATGCAGTACGCCTCCCAGAACATCATCCCGGTCACCCTCGAGCTCGGCGGCAAGAGCCCGAACGTGTTCTTCGAGGATGTCATGGCCAACGATGACAGCTACCTCGACAAGGCGCTGGAGGGCTTCGTGATGTTCGCCCTCAACCAGGGCGAGGTGTGCACCTGCCCGTCCCGGGCGCTGATCCAGGAGTCGATCTACGACGAGTTCCTCGAGCGCGCGATCGCCCGCACCGAGCAGATCGTGACCGGTGACCCACTCGACGATGACACGGCACTCGGTGCCCAGGCCTCCAACGACCAGCTGGAGAAGATCCTGAGCTACATCGACATCGGCAAGGAGGAGGGCGCGAAGGTGCTCACCGGTGGCTCGCGCCGCACGGTCGAGGGCTACGACGACGGCTACTACGTCGACGCCACCGTCCTGGAGGGCACCAACGACATGCGGGTGTTCCAGGAGGAGATCTTCGGCCCCGTCGTCGCGGTCACCCCCTTCCGGGACGAGGCGGATGCGCTGGAGATCGCCAACGACACGCTCTACGGACTCGGAGCCGGGGTGTGGACGCGGGACAAGGGCACGGCCTACCGCGCCGGGCGTGGGATCCAGGCCGGACGGGTGTGGACCAACTGCTACCACGCCTACCCCGCCCACGCCGCCTTCGGTGGCTACAAGGGCTCCGGGATCGGCCGGGAGAACCACAAGGCGATGCTCGGTCACTACCAGCAGACCAAGAACCTGCTGGTGTCCTACGACCCGGAACCGATGGGGTTCTTCTGATGCCGAGCCCCGACGCCGCTCCCGCGCGGGTCGACATCACGCCGGCGGCCAGCGCGCTCGTGGAGCGCCTGGCCGTCCGGCACGGCCCGCTGCTGTTCCACCAGTCGGGCGGGTGCTGCGACGGGTCGTCACCGATGTGCTTCCCCCGTGACGACTTCATCGTCAGCGAGGCCGACGTCCACCTCGGCTGGGTCGCCGACACGCCCTTCTACATGTCGGTGTCCCAGTACGCCTACTGGGCCCACACCCACCTCACCGTGGACGTGGTGCCCGGTCGCGGTGCCGGCTTCAGCGTCGAGGCACCCGAGGGCGTGCGGTTCGTGATCCGGTCCCGGTTGTTCACCGACGACGAGGAGGAGCTGCTGACGCCCGCCGTGCCGGGCAACCAGCACGACCCGGCGCCGAGGTGACCAGCACGCCGAGGTGACCAGCACGCCGAGGTGACCAGCACGACCCGGCGCCGAGGTGACTCGGCCGGCGGCCACCGCCGACCGGATGCCGCGCGCGACGGCGCCGGGAGTGCGGAGACCTATCCTCGGTGTGCGGGCCGCCGTCGTGTGGGCGGACGGGCCCGGCGGAGCCGTCGATGACATCGTCCCACTCGGCCGCGGACCGCCGCGGGCGTCGTGCGGTCACGCTGGCCTTCCTGGCCAACGGCCTGGCGGTGGCGTCCTTCCTGGTGCGCGTCCCCAACGTCCGCGACGAACTCGCGTTGCGCGAGGCCACCCTCGGACTGGTCCTGTCCGGCCTGGCGGTCGGGGTGGTACTGGGCCTGGTGCTGTCGGGGGTGCTGGCGGCGCGGTACGGCAGCCGCCGGCTGACCCTGGGCGGCGCGGTGGTGATGATCGCGCTCCTCCCAGGAGCCGGGCTCGCCCCCGACCCCGTCACACTGGTCCTCCTGCTGATCGCGATCGGTGCCGCCGGCTCGACCATGGACGTCGGGATGAACGCCCAGGGGGTGGGGATCGAGCGTGCCTACGGACGCTCGATCATGCTGGCCTTCCACGGCGCGTGGAGCGTCGGTGCCCTCGCGGCGGCGGTCATCGGCTCCGCCGCCATGGGCCTCGAGGTTCCGGTCGCCTTCCACCTCGCCGGTATCTCCGTCGTCCTGGCCGGTCTCGTCCTCGCAGCGGCACGCGACCTGCGGGTCGAGGACCGGGTGGCGTCACCCAGCGGACCGCGCTTCGCCCTCCCCCGGGGACCGCTCCTCCCCCTCGCGCTGATCGCCTTCGCCGCGGCGCTCGGCGAGTCCACCGCCGCCGACTGGAGCGGGATCCACCTCGCCGACCAGTTGCAGGTCGCGCCGGGACGGATCGGCTGGGGCTTCGTGGCGTCCACCGCCGCCATGACGACCATCCGCCTCCTGGGCGACCGGCTGGTCCGCCGCGTCGGGCCTGCCCGGGTGGTGGTGATCGGCGGCGCCTTCGCCACCGCCGGCTACCTCACGATCGCGATCAGCTCCTCGTTGCCGCTCACGCTGGTCGCCTTCGCGGCGGTGGGTGGCGGCCTCGGGGTCACGGTGCCGCTGGTGTTCGCTGCCGCCGGCACCCGCTCCGCGTCACCGGGGGCCGGAGTGGCGGCCGTGGCGACCGTGGGCTACCTCGCCTTCGTGGTGGGTCCACCGATCGTCGGGCTGGTGGCCGATCTCGCGGGGCTGCGGATCTCCTTCGCGCTGGTCGCCGTCACGATCGGCCTGATGACCCTGCGACGCCACCCCGAGCTCGCGCCGGTCGGGGCCCCCGAGCCCACCACCAGCACCTGACGGGACCGGCTGGCGCGCGCCCGGTCACTGCTCGACGGAGAGCATGGCCACCTCGACGTGGACCATGTCGGCCGGGGCCGCGAGCATCTCGACGATGCGATCGGCCACCCGCCGAGGGTCGAGGCCGACCTCCTGCCCCTTGCGGCCGAGGCGCCGGGCAGCCTCGGAGTCCTGGTCGTCGAGGATGCCGGTGCGCACGAACCCGGGTGCGATCACCGACACCCGCACGCGGTCGTCGGCGACCTCGCGGCGCAGCCCTTCCGACAGCGCGTGGACGGCCGCCTTCGACGCCGCGTACACCGCCATCTCCGGCGACCCGATCCGCCGGCCCGACATCGACGAGACGTTCACCACGTCGGCCCGCTCGGCAGCGACCAGGGACGGCAACGCCGCCTGGGTCACGTGGAGCAGCCCACGCACGTTGACATCGAGCGTCAGCTGCCAGTCGGACGGCGAGGTGGTCGCGATCGGACCGGGTCGTGCGACGCCTGCCGCGTTGACCACGCCGTCGAGTCCGCCGCCGCCACGTCCGTCACCATCACGGTCGTCGCACCGCGGCCACCAGGGCGGCGGCACGGCACCGGCGGTGACCCGACGACGCGGCAGTGGACCGCGCCTCGCGGGGGACGGTAACCCGGCACCGGGTCCTGCGGCAGCAGAGCGACTATCGTGTCGCTGCCGCGACCGTTCCCGCCCTCCGAAGGGGCCAGCACCGTGCTCCCGCCCGACCCGATGCGTTACGCGCCAGCGCTCACCGTCCGGCCTCCGATCCAGCCCGTGCACACCGGTGGGTCCCGGTGAGCCTCTTCCTCCCCCTCGGTGCCGTCTTCGGGCTGGCCGTCCTCCTACCGCTGCTCGTGCGCGTCATGGGCCGCAACGCCGGCTACGTCGGCGCGGCGGTGCTGGCCGGCAGCGCCGCCTGGCTCTCGGTCCCCACCCGTGCGGTGCTCGACGGCACACCGGTCACCGAGTCGGTGGACTGGCTGCCCGGCATCGGGGTGGAGCTCGCCCTGCGCCTCGATGCCGTCGGCCTGGTGTTCGCCTGGGTCGTGCTCGGTATCGGCGTCGGCGTGCTGGCCTACGCCGCGCGCTACTTCCCGGCCGGCAGCACCCAGGTCAGCCGCTACCTCTCGCTGCTCTCGTTCTTCGCCGGGGCGATGCTGGGGCTCGTGCTCGCCGACGACCTCATCGTGCTGTTCGTCTTCTGGGAGCTCACCAGCATCTCGAGCTTCTTCCTGATCGGCGGGCTCGGTGAGGGCAAGGCCGGGGCGACCCGCGCCTTCATCATCACGGCCGTCGGCGGGTTGGCCCTGCTGGCTGCGGGGGCACTGCTCAGCGTCGTCGCCGGCACCACCTCGCTGGCGGGCATCCTCGCGAGCAGCGAGGCGGTCGCCGCCTCCCCCCTGACCCCGGCCGCGATCGTGCTGCTGCTGCTCGCCGCGTTCACCAAGTCCGCGCAGTTCCCCTTCCACTTCTGGTTGCCGGGCGCCATGGTCGCTCCGACACCGGTCAGCACCTACCTGCACGCCGCGACCATGGTCAAGGCCGGCATCTACCTGCTCTTCCGCTTCACCCCGCTGTTCGCCGGCGAGCCGTTGTGGACCTACCCCCTGGTCCTCGTCGGGCTGGGCACGGCGGTGTTCGCGGCGGTGGTCGCGGTCAAGGCGCACGACCTCAAGTCCCTGCTCGCCTACTCGACGGTCAGCCAGCTCGGGCTCCTGACGGGACTGATCGGCATCGGCACGCCACTCGCGCTGGCCACCGCCGGGCTGCACGTGCTGGCGCACTCGCTCTTCAAGGCCACCCTCTTCATGACGGTGGGCATCGTCCAGCACGAGACCGGTACCCGTGACCTGCGGGAGCTCGGAGGTCTCCGGCGGCAACTGCCGATCACCGCGCTCGCCGGCGGGCTGGCCGCTGCCTCGATGGCGGGCCTGCCCCCCCTGCTCGGGTTCGTCTCCAAGGAGGAGGCCTTCGCCGCGTTCGCCGGCGCGGGCGGCCCTGCCTGGCTCGCACCGACCGCCACGACGCTCGCCGTGCTGGCCAGCATCGGCACGTTCACCTACAGCGCCCGCTACTACCTGCGGACCTTCGAGGGATCGGTCCGCACACCGGCGCACCGTGCCCCGGCTGCCTTCACGTTCCCACCGCTGGTGACCGCCGTGCTGGGCCTCGGTCTGGCCCTGGTCGTCCCGATCCTCGACGACGTCGTCAACGCCGTGAGCCGGGACACCACCGGCGTGCTCTACGACCTGCACCTGGCGCTCTGGCACGGTTTCACCCTGCCGCTGGCGTTGTCGGCGGTCGTGGTGGGGGTCGGTGGTCTGCTGGTGTGGCGCGCCCACGAGGTCGAGCGGTTCCAGCAGCGCACGGCCGGCCCCTCCGGCGCCGAGGCCTACGACCGCCTCTACGCCGCGACGTTGTCGTTCGGCGCCACGATCGGTCGGCCGGCGGCCAGCAACCGGCTCAGCGTCCACCTCACACCCGTGCTGGTGGCCGCCGTGGTCCTCGGCGCCACGCTCACCATCGCCATGCTGCCGGCGGAGCTCGCCCCGGGCGCCGAGACGCGGTTCGGCGACTGGCTGACGATCGCGCTCATCGCCTCGGCCGTGATCGGCGTCGTCACCGCCCGCACCCGCATCGGCGCCATCGCCACCCTGGGCCTCACCGGGTTCCTCGTCGCCATCTGGTTCGCCCAGCTCGGCGCTCCCGACCTCGCCCTGACCCAGCTGCTGGTGGAGACCCTGACGGTGGCGCTGGTGGTGGTCGTCTTCCGCCGGCTGCCCATCTCCTTCTCGCGAGGTGGCCGTCCACGCCAGATCGGTGCGATCGCGCTCGCGGCGATCGTGGGGACCGCGATGGCGAGCGCGACCTACCTGCTGACGGGCCGGCGTGAACGCTCGGAGATCGGGACCACGCTGCTGGAACGTGGCCCGTCCCTGACCGGCGGTGACAACGTCGTCAACACGATCCTGGTCGACTTCCGGGCGCTGGACACCCTCGGCGAGGTCACCGTCCTGGCCGTCGCCGCGGCGGCCATCGTGAGTCTGGTGCGGTTCTCCTCCTACCGGCCGGTCCCGCAGCCCGGGAAGATCGCCGAGGCCGACGTCGACGAGCACGTCCGTCGGTGGGCAGGCAGCGGCGTCATCGACAGTGCCGTGCTCCGCACGGGGAACCTGCTGCTCGCCCCGGCGATGTTCCTGGCGTCGCTGTGGCTGCTGTGGCGCGGGCACAACGCGGTCGGGGGCGGCTTCATCGGCGGACTCGCGGCCGGTGCCGCGGTGGTCCTGCTCTACTTCGCCCGTGGGCACGAACGCATCTGGCAGAGCCGTCTGCTGCGCACGATGCCGCTGGTCGGCTCCGGGGTGGTGATCGCCAGCGGCTACGGGCTGGTCGGTCTGGCGTTGACGGGTGGCTACCTGCCCGGGGGCAAGCTCGCGATCCCGCTGTACGGCGAGGTCGCCGCGTCGCTGATCTTCGACATCGGGGTCTACCTGATCGTCATAGGGATCGTCGTGGCGATCCTCCGACACCTCGGACAGGGCTTCCCGGAGGAACCGGAGGCCCCCCGGGACACGCCACACCCCGATGAGCTCGACGCTCCGATCGGGCAACCGTCCGAGGAGCAGGCCGCGCCGTCGCGCTCCGCCGTGGGTGAGCCCGGCGCGTCATCACCCACCGCCGTGGGTGAGCCCGGCGCGTCATCACCCACCGCCGTGGGTGAGCCCGGCGCGTCATCACCCACCGCCGTGGGTGAGCCC
>JAWOCZ010000243.1:0-5900 GCA_046483565.1 Nitriliruptoraceae bacterium | reverse complement strand
TCAGTGACACCGTCACCGACCCTGCTCGGGGCCAGCCTGTTGCTGTCCGAGCAGGTCGACCTGGCCACCGATGACTGGACGGGTCGCGTCGAGGTGTCGATCTACCTCTGCGACGACCGGGTCTGTCCGGCGATCACGCCCGAGCAGCAGGAACAGCTCCGCGAGGACCTCGAGGCCCAGGAGGTCGTCGCAGAGGTGTTCTACGAGTCGAAGCAGGACGCCTACGAGCGGTTCACCTCGATGTTCGCCGACCAGGAGTCGCTGATCGACGCGATCGACGCGGACATCCTGCCGGCCTCGTTCCGGGTACGCCTCGAGAACCCCAACCTGTTCAACGTGATCGCCGACCAGTTCAGCACCTACCCGGGTGTCGAGGAGATCGTCGACCAGCGTGAGGTGCTGAACCAGTTCCTGCGGTTCACCAACGTGGTGCGGACCGCGGCACTGGTCGTGGCGGCGATCCAGCTCGTCGCCGCCGGCGTCCTGATCGCCAACACGATCCGCGTGGCCGCCTTCGCCCGCCGTGAGCAGACCGGCATCATGCGGCTCGTCGGAGCGAGCAACTGGTACATCCGCCTGCCCTTCGTGCTCGAGGGGGTGTTCGCCGGCCTGATCGGTGCCCTGGTCTCCTGGGGGCTGCTGTGGGGCACGGTGCCCCGGGTGGCGGCCAGCCTCTCCCAGGACATCGAGCTGATGCCGTTCATCGGGGAGGCCCAGGTGATCGCGGTCGGCCCGTGGCTGTTGTTGGCCGGTACCGGTATCGCCGCGATCTCCTCGATCCTCGCGTTGCGCCGCTTCCTCGACATCTGAGCCGGGCGCTCGGCGAGCCCGGCTTCAAGTTCGGTCGCTTGCGGGTCGATGCTGGGGCTGTGTGCCCCTCAAGTGGTTCGTGTGACTGATAGAGGCTCTCGCGGCTGTGGGGCGGTAGCAGAACGTCAACGATCTCCCACGCTCAGTGTCCCGGAGTTCGCCGGTGCGGGTGCAGCAGGGTCGAGGTGTCAGGGTCCTGGCTGCTGCGTGCGCCCTCTCGCTGCTGCCGGTCGCGGCCTCGGCGCAGATGGAGGGACGCGCCGGGAGCCTGGATGGCGTCGTCGCCGAACGGGACCGGGTCGAGAGCGAGGTCGACGAGCTGCGGTCCCGCGAGGGAGACGCCCGCGAGCGGCTGGCGGCCGTCGAGTCGGAGCTCGCCGCCGCCGAGGAGGAACTGGAGACCCTGCGCGCTGAGCTCAGCGCCGCAGAGGAGGCGCGGGTGGCGGCCGAGGCTGCCGCGGTCGAGGCCGAAGCGGGGCTGGCCCGCGTCACCAGGGAGCTCGGGCGCACCGAGGCCGAGCTCGGCATCGCGGTCGGCAAGCTCGAGGCGAGGGTGATCGCGGCCCACAAGTACGGGCAGGTCTCGCTCGCCGAGGTGCTGGCCGGCGTCAGGGACTTCGGTGATCTGGTCAGCTCGAGCACGATGCTCTCGCACGTCCTCGACAGCGACCGCGTCATGGTCGCCGAGGTGGAGCGCCTGGTGCGGTCGGTGGCGGACCAGCAGTCCGAGGCCAGGCGGCTGCGGCTCGATGCCGATCGCCAGGCGGCGGCAGCGACGACGGCTGCCGCCGTGATCGAAGCGGCCACCTCGGCCCAGGCCGAGGTGCTGTCGACGCTCGAGGCACGTTACGAGGAGCGCGAGCGCCTCTTCGTCGAGCTTAGGGCCGACCGGGCCTCGGCGGAGGGACACCTCGCCGGGCTGGAGGCCGAGTCGGCACGGATCGAGGCGCAGCTCGCGGCGATCGCCCGCGAGCAGGCAGCGGAGGAGGCGCGTCGCCAGCGTGAGGCCGAGGAAGCCGCTGCTGCGGCCGCCGCCGAAGCGGAGCGTCAGCGGGCTGCCGAGGAGGCTGCCCGACGTGCCGCCGAGGAGGCCGCCCGGCGCGCCGCCGAGGAGGCCGCGGAGGACGCTGGAGGCGAGGCCGACGCCGGCGGCAACGACGGTGGCGGGGACGGCGGTAGCGGGGACGGCGGTGGCGGGGACGGCGGCGCGACCCCGACGCCGCCCAGCGCCACACCGGAAGGCGAGGACGGTGGCTCGGCGAGCGCTCCCGCCCCGCCACCGGCTGCGGCGACCTGGGTCCGCCCGGCGGTCGGACCCCTCACCTCGCCGTTCGGACCGCGGTGGGGGCGCAACCACAACGGCATCGACATCGGGGGTGGGGTCGGATCGACCGTGGTCGCCGCCCGCGCCGGCACGGTGGTCGGGGTGGTCAACGGCTGTCACCCGACCTCGTCGTGGGGGTGCGGCGGCGGGTTCGGCAACTACGTCACGGTGGCACACGCGGGCGGGATAGCGACGATCTACGCGCACCTGTCCAGCGTGTCGGTGTCCACGGGGCAGCAGCTCGGTGTGGGGCAGCGCATCGGTGGTATCGGCAACTCCGGGAACAGCTACGGCCCGCACCTGCACTTCGAGGTGCGCGAGGCGGGCATGCCGCGCAACCCGTGCAACTACGTCGCCTGCTGAGGACGCCAGCGGGGGCACCCACCTTGCTCGGTACGCTGGTCGGTCATGGCGAAGAAACCCCACGGCGGTGACGGCACCAAGCTCATCGTGAGCAACCGGAAAGCCCGTCACGACTACCACCTCGGTGACCGCTTCGAGGCTGGCCTCGTGCTCCAGGGCACCGAGGTCAAGACGCTACGTGGCGGGAAGGGTTCGTTGGTCGAGGCGTGGGTCAAGGTCGACGATCACGGCGAGGCCTGGCTGATGCAGGCCCACATCCCCGAGTACGCCTTCGGCAACCGCAACAACCACGATCCGACCCGGCCGCGCAAGCTGCTGCTGCACCGGCGGGAGCTCGATCGTCTCAGCCATGAGGTCGGCGCCCAGGGCGTGGCCTTGGTGCCGACGCGGCTCTACCTCAAGGACGGTCGGGTCAAGCTCGAGTTCGCCGTCGGGCGCGGCAAGAACATCGCGGACAAGCGCCAGAGCGCGAAGGAGCGCGACGCCAAACGGGAGATCGACCGGGCCCTCAAGCAGCGGCGCCACGCCTAGCCGACGCCGGCGCAGCAGGACGCTTCCCCGATCGTGACCGTCCGGACATCTCGGCGTCAGGTTCCCGCTAGCCAGGTCGGTCACCATTGGTTACGCTCGAAGGCCGCGCCGAAGGAGGTCGCACCTCCGACCGGAGTGGACCGAGAGCCTGGGCCAGAGCGAGAGCCCGAACCGGGGCTTGAGCCCGAACCGGGGCGCGATATTGACAACTCCACAGCGACGATGCGCATCCTTCCTGGGGCTGACACGGTTTCGATCGTGATCACGCCGTTGCCATGGGAGCGTGCCGAGGGTGCTCACGCGACCTCGACAAAACGCGTGGGAACCAACAACCGACGAAAACGCTGAGGTTGCCATCGCAGCTTAAACACCTGCGACGATCCGCCTCTGACGCCTCGTAAGAGGGTCGGATCGACATAACGAGGCTCAACCCCGCGGACATGACCACCGGGCCAAGGGGAACATCGAACGGTGGTATGGGACACGGAGGCTGTCTGGCTCCGGAGCACCGTGCCCGAGAACATCCGGAACCTACGCACGTAGAGCCCAGCGCTTCGGGATCGCGGGACCCGGGTTCGACTCCCGGCAGCTCCACTCGTGCACCTCGACTCGACATCTCGAACGGGGTGTCCCAAGCTCGTGAGATGGACGCACCACTGCGACCGGCCGTCAAGGGCCGAGCGGTGGGGATGGGCGACCGGCCGGGACCTCACCAAGGAGGTCCGGAACGGGTCCCATCCGAGCGACCATCCCACGTGACCCATCAGCGCATCGTCGCTGCACACACGAGCCCCCGCCGAGATCTCGGCGGGGGCTTCGTCGTGTCCGGGACCATCTTCGCGGCGCTCGTCCCGGCGGCTGTCAGCGTCGTGGATCGAGCACGATCTTGCCGTGGACGTCGCCGCTCTCGGCGAGCTCGTGAGCCCGGGCCGCCTGCTCGAGCGGCAGCACGTCAGCGACCTCGATCATGACCTCGCCGGCGAGCACGAGTTCGTCGATACGAGCCAGATGGTCGCGGTCCATCCAGGAGTCGATGGTCGTCGCCGTCGCGCCCCGGGCCCGGGCCGCCTCCTCGTCGGGTTCACCCACCAGCGTCACCAGGCGTCCGCCCGTACCGAGCGCGGCGAGCGAGGCATCGGTCACCGGACCGCCGACCGGATCGATCACCAGGTCGACCGTGCCCACCTCGGCGATCACGTCCGTGGACCGGAAATCGTAGATCTCCGTGACACCGATCCGCTCGAGCAGAGCGCGCGCGTCGGCCGCGTCCGAGGCGATGACGTGGGCGCCGAGGTGGAGCGCGAACTGCGCGGCGAGGTGCCCCACCCCACCGCCGGCACCGTGGATCAGCACCCGCTCGCCCCGCGCGGCCCTTCCCACCTCGACGACCGACTGCCAGGCCGCCAGCCCGACGAGCGGCACGGCGGCAGCGGTGACGTCGTCGATGCCGTCCGGGACCACGATGAGGTCACCGGCGTCCACGGCCGCGAAGGTGCTGTAGGTGCCGCGCTCGGCGGAAGCCCGTCGACCGTGGACCCGGTCACCCACCGCCAGGCCCTCGACCTCGTCGGCGACGGCGCGGACGGTCCCGCAGAGGTCGAGCCCGAGGGTGCGGGGCGGGGTGAAGTACCCGTCGAAGCCGCTGCGTCGCAGTTCGAGATCGGCACCGTTGACGCTTGCGCCGTGGACCTCCACCAGGACCTCGCCGGGTCCCAGATCGGGGACCGGGAGGTCCTCGACGACCAGTCGTTCCGGGCCGCCGAAGGCGTGGATCCGGGCGGCGCGCATGGTGGTCGGGATCGTCACGGCAACCTCGAGGTCGTCGTCGGCAACGGGTCTCGCCGGCGAGTGGACCACACCGCGCGGCGCCGTGGCGCGGGGTCCGGTCCGTGGCGCAGCAGCGGCCGGCGGAGGCCACCGGCTCGCACTGCACGGCCCTGGACCGCTCGTTGCCGGACCCCGGCACCGGTCCTTCCGCGATGGCTACCTGCCCGGTGTCGAACGACCGGTCGTCGGTGCTGCGGTCGGCAGTGGTGGTGGCGGTGGTGGCGTCAGCGGCGACACCGGGCCCGCCGATCGTCGCGGGTCGCGGTTGGACGCGGTGTCGTCCGAGCCGTACGAGGAGAGCCCCGTCTGCGTGGCGACGGCGCTCGTGGCCAGAACGAGTATCGCGGCGCCGGTCGCGAAGAGACCGACGATGGAGCGACGTTCGGTGCCCGTCGCCCCCATCATGGCAGCGAGTCGATCGATGACGTTCGCGGCGTCCGCCCCGAGGTGGCGCGCGAGGACCTCGACGTCGTCTCGTCTCACCGCCACCGCCGAGCCCTCCGGCAGATCGCGGAGGTCGCGGACGAGCAGCAGGTACGTGAGCAGCAGCGCGTCGGTGTCGCCGGGCGGGAAGCGGCGTGAGCTGCCCGCCGTCCGCAGTATCCCAGCTTCGAGGTCGACCTCGAGCGGCATGCGCTCACCCAACAGCGAGGACAGGTCGAGGCCGTAGGCAGCGGCGATCGCTGCGACGTCGAACCGCGTGAGATCCGCCTCGGCAGCCTCGATCGCGCGGAGCTGGCGGCCGGTTGCTGCGCCTGCAGTCGCCCGTGCCATCTCGCGCAGTGACGCGTTCCGATCGCCCCTCGCGGTGTGCAGCAGGGTCGCCAGGCGCGTGGCGAACACCGGGCTGGCGGTGTCCGTGGCTCCTGGGGGCATGGCGTCGCTCCTCGTGCGCTCTCCTGAGCTGTCGGCAGGCCGCGCGGGCGGGTTGAGCGGGCGGCCCCAGGACCGGCCGCTGGGATCGGGTGTGGTCGGCCCCGGGGGCGGTGGCTGGGTGGGTCGGGGATTGGGTGCGGTTGGCTTCGGGGTGTGGGGCGGAGTGCAC
>JAWOCZ010000131.1:0-2961 GCA_046483565.1 Nitriliruptoraceae bacterium | reverse complement strand
ATCAGCCGAGCCATCGTGCGGGGACACAGCGGCGAGCTCACCGCTCACAGCGACGGGCTCGAACGCGGATCCGCCTTCACGATACGGCTCCCCGCGGCACCCCCACGATGACGAATGGCGTCGCATCGGGCGGCACCTGACGACGATCTCGTCCGCGGCGCCGGGATGGGTCCGTGCGCCAGATCAACGGGCGAGGACGGCGGCCATCATGCCGCGGTCCTCGTGATCGAGGATGTGGCAGTGGTAGATGGTCGCGCCGCCGAAGTCCTCGAACGGGACGCGCACCGTGACCTGACCGGCGGCAGGGAGGTTGACGACGTCGAGCCAGAGAGGGTCGCTCGCCGGCTGACGGTCGGGATCGACCTACTGCATCGGCCACACATGCAGGTGGAAGGGGTGGTCCATCGGGCCCTGCGTAGAGAGGCTGACCAGCCCTACGGTCCTCCTCAACTCAGGTCAGGTCGAGGGTGATGCCGAGGTGCTGCGCGGTGTGTCCGATGATGGGTAGTAGGTGGGGGTGCCGGAGCTGGCGGGAGAGCTCGACGGGTCCGGCGAGGTGGACGGGGCTGGCCTCGTTGAGGGCAGCCGCGAGTGCCCGGCCGCCGGTCGCCGGTATGGAGAGGATCCCGTGGAGCTGCGGGTAGTGCGCCCTGCTCGCGCGGGCCCAGGGTTGGGTGCGTTCGTGCGGGGCGGTGGACAGGTGGGTGCCGGTCCGGGTGCGTTGGCTCCAGCGGCTGCGGAGGTCCAGCAGGTGGAGCTCGCCGGAGGTTCGCCAGACGGTCAAGGTGAGCCCGTCGGTGACGGGGAGGCTCTGTCCGGCTTGGACGGCCTCGGCGAGGATGACGTCGAGCACGGTGCCGTTGCCGGGCCGGGTCTGACCGGCGGGGTCATCGAGGGCGGTGTACAGGACGCCGTGATGAGGTGCGTGGTCGCGGGCTGGTCCGGGTGGGTGGTGGTCGAAACGGCCTCTGCCGGCCAGGGGCCCGAACCAGCGCAGCTGGTCATGTGCGGTGGGGTGCGGACCGGCGACGTCATGGAGCCGGACGAGCCGGGTTCCGGCCGGCAGGATGGTGACGTCGCCGGCGGCAAGTGCGGGTAGCGACTCTGGGACGTCGGGGAGCTGCTGCGTCACACCAGGACACCGAAGCTGCGGGCTTCGGCGAGCACCTGGTCGAGGGGCTCACCACCAGCGAGCGCCTCGACCCGCGAACGGCCGGCGAGGTGGTCCTGTGGGTCGGTCAGCCAGGCGAGGAGCGTCAGCGGGCTGGTCTCGTCCGCGGGCGGGAGTGCCTGGAGCAGACGGGCCCAGCCGCCATGGTCGTGCAGGCCGAGCTCGAACTGGAACGCGGGCAGCAACCACTCGCGTCGCCCCGACCCGCGGTGGAACCCCAGCAGGGAGCGGTGCGGGCCGGCGAGGCGTTGCCGGATCCGCGAGGGCTGGCGGCCGAGCAGGGTGGCGACCTGCTCGGTGGTCAGCGAGGCCTGTTCGAGCTGGCGGCGGCGCAGCACCCCGGCGGCCAGCGGAGTTCGGGAGGTGATCTCCGGGTCGATGCCGAGATCGCCCAGCACCTGCAGCTCGTGTGCGGTCAGCCGGCCGGTTTTCGTCCGGATGACAGTGGATGGCGTTGGACCCTGCTGAACCCGTTCCAGCCCCTTCGTTCTGATGGGGTGGATGCGCCATCGGACCACCGCGACGACGGTGAGCAGCACCACGAGCACGAGGTTGACCACGATCGCCCACGGGTCGTCCTGGTTGAGGGGCCACGCAACTCGCCGAGGACGCCGCCACCCGCCAGCTGTTCCACCGCTTCTTCGGCGATGGCGTCCGCGCCATCGCCGACCATCTGCGCCGCACCCTCGACCCCACCCGGCTCGGACCAGGCCGCGCCGAAGCGCTCGCCCGATCGTTCCTCTCGGTCATCCTGCTGTCCCGACTCGTCGCCGACCTCCCCGGCGAACGCGAACACCTCGACGAGGTCGTCGACGTCCTCCTCCACGGCTACCTCTGATCTCCCAGCGGGAGAACGTGGAGGAGGACGGCTACCGGGACCTCTACCTACTCCCGCAGCATCCCGGGGCACCGCAGCGGCAGGGAAGGCACCCCTGCACCGCAGGGGGAGGGCTCCGCGGGTGACTCGAGGACTGCGGCTCGGCGGTCATGCTCGTGCGTGGATCAGCACGAGGCGCAACAAGGAGGCTTCGAGGGCCTCGAGCACGTGTGGCTCCCCGGGGGCGAGGTAGACCACGTCACCGGGCTGGAGCTCGTAGCTCTCGCTGGCGACCTCGAACCGCAGACGGCCGCGACCAGGCCGTCGTCCTGCACCAGCCGGTTGGGTTCGAGCAGCCGCTGCCAGGCGGGGACGGTCAGCGGCTGTGCGCCGACCTTGGTCGAACGGCTCAACCCCTCGATCAACTACTGGCGTCCGGCGGCATCCATGGGTGCACATCTGGAGCGCCTGACCAGTCCGGTGCGGCGAGGACCACGGTCGGCAGCGCCCGTTCGTCGGTAGCGGTCCGTTACCTCGGTGTGTCAACGTCGACACGTGCGGGTGCATCGGCGAACCGGTGCATCGGCGAACCGAGGAGGCTCCACATGACCGAGCAGGCCAGGGAACAGGTCGACATCGTCGCGTTGGCGCGCGAGAGCGACGACTTCCGGCGCGTGGTGATCACGGGCGAGCACATCCAGGTCGTGTTGATGACGATCCAGCCTGGTGAGGAGATCGGTGCGGAGACCCACGAGGACCACGATCAGGTGCTGTTCTTCGTCGACGGCGAGGGCGAGGCGGTCCTCGATGGGGAGAGTTCCACGGTGAGTGCCGGTGATCTCTCGTTCGTCCACGCCGGTGTGCATCACAACTTCATCAACACCGGTTCCGAGCCGCTGCGTATCGCCACGGCCTACTCGCCGCCGGAGCACGAGCCGGGCACCGTCCACGCCGACAAGGCCGAGGCCGACGC
>JAWOCZ010000254.1:0-14853 GCA_046483565.1 Nitriliruptoraceae bacterium | reverse complement strand
CGTCCAGGTCGAGACCCTCGACCGCGGGTACCCCGTCGTAGCGCTTCACCAGACCCCGGATCGCGATGGCGGCACGCGGGTCGCCACCGCCTGGGTCGGGAGCTTCGCGCACGGTGGGCTCGCCGGTCGCAGGGGGCAGGGACACGCCCGGGAGGGCGGCGGATGGCGGCAGGGTAGCTGCGACATCGGAGTGGACAGCCGGGCCAGCTCACAGCTACGTTTACCGACGCAGTCCACGGACTGCCGCGGCCCCGTGTGTCCCCCCGTCGCACGGGGCCGCACCTTGTCCGCAGACGGTGCCCGGGAGGCCTCGTGGCCAGCGAACTGCACCGGGTCGAGGTGCCGGTCCGCGCCGATCGACGCGAGGTCATCGCTGCCCAGCTGTGGGCGCTCGGCGCCGTCGGCGTGTGGGAGCAGCCCGGGGCGACGATGGCCTGGTTCGCCGATCCGGCACCCGAGCTGCCCTGCGCCGTGGACAGCGGCCTGGCGCCCGAGCTCGCCGACGCCGCACTCAGCTGGCGTCGGGAACCCGACCGTGACTGGCAGGCCGCCTGGAAGGCCACGATCGCGCCGCTGCGAGCCGGTCGGACCGTCATCGTGCCGACCTGGCTCGCCCGGGACCACCAGCCGGCTGACGACGAGCTCGTGCTGGTCCTGGACCCGGGACGGGCCTTCGGTACGGGCCACCACGCGACCACCGCGCTGTGTCTGGAGCTCCTCGACGACCTGGAGCGGGCCGGCGGGCTGGTGGGCCGTGGCCTCGCCGACATCGGTTGTGGGAGCGGGATCCTGGCGATCGCGGCTGCCGCCCGCGGCGCGCGGGTCGTGGCGGTCGATGTCGATCCGGACGCGGTCGAGGTCACCCGGGAGAACGCGGCGCGCAACGCGGTCGAGGTGACGGCGGTCCGGGGCTCGGTCGCCGACCTGGAGCACCCGACCGAGATCGTGGTCGCCAACCTGTTGAGCGACGTGGTCGCGGGCCTCGCGCCCGAGCTGGGCGCGGCCTGTCGCGAGGTGCTCCGGGTGAGCGGGATCACCACCGAGGGAGCCGACGACGTCCTCGCCGCGCTCACCGGCGTCGGCGCCGAGGTGGAGGAGGTGCGCAGCCGGGACGGGTGGATCGCGGCGCGACTGCGCGTCACGGGCACGGGCCGCCGACAGGAGGCCTCCGAGGAAGCTGTCCCGCGCCCGCACCAGGAGCGTGCCAGCGTCCGCCCGAGCCGCCGGACGGGGGCCAAGGCAGCGACGCGCACGCTGGCCACTGGGCTCATCGTGGCGTTCACGCTGCTGCTGGCGACGGCCTGCACCAGCCCGGCGACGCGGACCACGCCCGACGACGATCCCGCCACGACCGCCAGCCAGCCGATCCTCGACCCCGCCTCGCAGGCGCTGGTCGAGGAGGTGGAGCAGGCCCGTGACCTGGTGGCCCGGATCCGCAGCGAGCTGGAGCGGGCCGGCGACGGTGATGGGCTGCCGGCGGTCCGCGCGGCGGCCGGCACCGCTGACGAACTGCTGGTGGCCACCGCCGACAGCGATCGCCAGGCACTCCTGCCGGGTGAGGCGGCAGAGCGCACGGAGGGGCGTACGGCCGACGCGGCGTTCACCGTGCTCCTGACCAGGGCCCGGCAGGTCGGCGGGACGATCGGGCGCGATCTCCTCGAGTCGCTGCGCGATCCGATCGCCGGCGACCTCGGGGCATGGGAGCTCGACGCACCCGGCGTCGTCGCCAACGCCCGGGCCGCCACCGTGGATGCCGGCGATCTCGAGACCGCCGAGGAGCGGGTCTTCACCCTCGACGGCGAGGCCAGCCGGGCGATCGCGTGGGTCGACCTGGCGCGCACGAGCGACGATCGGGAGCTGGCACGCCTCGCGGCATCCCGTGCCACCGACCACCTCGAGGTCATCGACATCGCCCTGGGTGCGGTCATCGAGCGCAGCACCGGGGCCGGCCCCACCGGCTCGGAGGCGGAGACCGGGGACGAGCTCGGGCCGACCCTGGACGAGGGGGCCGGCCAAGGACCCGACGAGGGAGCCGAGGTAGGACCGGACGAGGGAGCCGAGGGGTGAGCCGGGCCGGGCCGCACCGTGCACCCCTGTCACGCGAGCCGCAGCTGGTCACCGTCGACGGCATCACCCACGGCGGGGAGGGCGTCGCCCGGGTCCGCGGCAAGGCCGTCTTCGTCCCGGGTGCGCTGCCCGGCGAGCTCGTGCGGCTGCGCGTGATCGACGACCGGGCCCGATGGGCGCGGGCGGCCCTGCTCGAGGTGGTCGAGCCGAGCCCCGGACGGGTGGTCCCACCCTGCCCCTTCGTCCCGGAGTGCGGCGGTTGCGACCTCCAGCACGCCACGCCGACGACCCAGCGCGTCCTCAAGACCCGGGTGGTGCGGGAGCAGCTGCAACGGCTCGGTGGGATCGCCGACCCGCCGGTGCTCGCCTGCCGCGCCGTCGGACCCGACGTCGGCTACCGCGCCCAGGCACGGCTGCACGCCGCACCGGATGGTCGGCTCGGGTTCCACCGGGCCGGCAGCAACGAGGTCGTGCCCGTCGACCGGTGCCTGGTGCTCGCGCCGGGCACCCAGCAGCTGCGGGAGCAGGTCGGTGACGCCACCGGTGCGACCGAGGTCCGGCTCAGACGGTTCATGCCCGAGGGCGGGGGGGCGGCGGTGCTGACCCCCGGCCCCGGCCCCCTGGAGCTACCCGCCGGCGACTTCGACCTGCTGCTCACCCAACCCGACGGCGCCGCCGTGGCGATGCGTGGTGACGGCGACATCGAGGTGGAGGTGGACGGGCTGCGCTTCGAGGTCCCGGCCCTGAGCTTCTTCCAGCCGGGGGTGGCGGCGGCGACGGCGCTGCTGCGCGAGGTGGTCGCGGCCGCCGGCCCGATCGAGGGGGCACTGACCTGGGATCTGTACGCCGGGGTCGGCCTGCTCTCGCTCGGCCTGGCCCGGGCCGGCGCGGAGGTGGTCGCGATCGAGGGTGATGCGGCCGCGGTCGAGGCCGCCCGGCGCAACGCGGAGCTGAACGCCCTGCCGCTCGACGCACGCCACCGGGCGGTCCAGCCGCTGCTGCGCCAGGCGGCGCGTGGGTCCTCGTCCACGCCGGCGGGCGAGACGCCGACCACGCCGGCGGGCGGGACGCCGACCACGCCGGCGGGCGGGACGCCGACCACGCCGGCGCCACCCCTCGATCCACCCGACGTGGTGGTGCTCGACCCGCCCCGCTCGGGAGCCGGCGAGCAGGCCATCACCGACCTGTGCACCCTGGCACCGGCGGCGATCGTCTACGTCGCCTGCGACGTGGCCGCTCTGGCGCGGGATACCCGCCACCTGCTCGCCAACGGCTACCGGCTGCGCCGCGCCGCCCCGCTGGACCTGTTCCCGATGACCCACCACGTCGAGGTGGTGGCCACCTTCACACCCTGAGACGAACCGGATCGCTGGACGGCCACCACCGGACGGCTTCCGCGACGGCGCGCCACCACCTAGCGTGGGGAGCAACCGACGCCGCACCGGGAGCCGGCGGCCGCGGAGCTGCGATCCAGGGAGGCCACCCCGTGTCCCGCGAACTCCACGTCTACGCCTACGTCGAGGCGCCGTTCGACCTGTGCATCCGGCTGCTGGCCGAGAACGCCACCCGCGTCCTGCAGCAGGCCACCGACGAATCCGTCGAGCAGGCCCGGGTGCTGTCGCGCCCGCTGGAGGTGGAGGTGGGCGGCTTCTCCGTCTCCCACGAGGTGGTGATCCAGATCGGCGAGTTCGAACCCCGCCACATGACCTCGTCGGTCGTCCCGCTCAACTGGCACGCCGAGACGGGACGGCTGCTCTTCCCGACCATGGAGGCGGAGCTCGAGGTCGCGGCGCTGGTGTTCGACCCGCCCCTGACCCAGGTCACGCTGCACGGGACCTACGAACCACCGATGGGCGCGATCGGGGCCGGCGCCGACCGCCTGGCGCTGGGCGGACTGGCGGAGGCGACCGTGCACCGGTTCGTCCACGAGGTCGCGGATCAGCTCCGTCGGCTCGTGGAGGCGATCCCCGAGGACGAGCGGCTGTGGTCGCCCCCTACCGGCTAGGTCGGGCTGCGCCGGGCGATCCGCCGGGCGGCCTCATGCCTGATCCACCGGGCAGCCTCACGCGCGATCGACGCCGAGCGTGGCACCGGCGCGCAGCCAGCCGCTGCCACGCACCCGCCACACCAGGGACACGAAGCGCACCAGCATGAGGAGCTGGACCGCCGCCCACAGCCCGAGCACATCGCCGCCCAGGCTGGCCACGACCTGCCCACCGACCCCGCCGACGATGCCGGCGAGCAGGGTCCAGGTGCGCAGGTAGGCGAAGTCCTCGGCGCCCATGAGCACGCCGTCGAGGGCGTAGACCGGCCCGTTGAGTACCTGTCCCAGCGCCAGCAGCCACCAGGCGGTGGCGACGCCTGCCAGCACGGCGGGATCATCGGTCAACACGCGCGGGAGCAGATCGGCCCCGAGCCCGAGCACGATGGCGAGCGCGATCCCACCCCCGACGCCCCACCACCACACCGTGCGGCCGGTGGCCCGTGCCTCCTCCTCGTCGCCACTGCCGAGCGCCGTGCCCACCATGGCCTGCCCGGCGATGGCGACGCCGTCCATCAGGAACGACAGCAGCAGCATCGTCTGGTAGAGGACCTGGTAGGCCGCGGCGGTCTCCGCGTCGATGCGGGCGGCCGCTGCGGCGATCGCCAACAGGCCGAGCACCAACCCACCGGTCCGCAGCACCAGATCCCGACTGACGGCGAACAGCACCCGGAGCTCCGCGCGACGCGGCACCCCGTGGCCGCCCAGAGGCAGTCCGGTGCGGCGCAGCAGGGCCGCGAAGGCGACCACGGTCAGCACCTCGGCGGCCACCGTCGCCCAGGCGGCCCCGGCGATGCCCATGCCCACACCGAGCACCAGCCAGAAGGTCAGGGCGGCGTTGACGATGTTGGCCCCGACCGCCACCCCGAGCGGGGTCCGCGTGTCGGACACCCCTCGGAAGGCCCCGTGGCCGACGAACCCCAGCAGCAGGAACGGGATCCCGACGGCCCGGATCCGCAGGTAGGTGGTGGCCGGGTCCAGCAACGAGGGCACGGCGCCGAGCCCACGCAGGAGCGTCGGTGCCAGCACGAGGAGCACGACCGCCACCACGACACCGAGGAGGAGGGCGACCTGCGCGGCGTGGCTCACCCGCCGTCCGGCGGTAGGACGGTCACCGGCCCCCACGGCGCGGGCCACCGCGGAGGTCGTGCCGAAGACCAGGAAGTTGAACACCCACGATCCCGCTGCCAGCACCGACACGGCCAGCCCGAGGGCGCCCAGCTCCGCCGCGCCGAGGCGTCCGACGACGGCGGTGTCGACCAGCCCCATGACGGGGTCGGCGATCAGGGTGACCGTCGCCGGCAGCGCGAGCGCGACGAGACGGCGTGAGCGGGTCGACACGGGCGGGCCTCGCGCGACGGAGGACGGGCGGGGGCCACGGTAGTCGCGCTCCCGGCAGCACCCGCCCGGGGTGGACCCCGTCTGCGCAGTCGATCCGACGGCGCGTTCGGTGGCGGCCGCCGGCACCTGCGCCCCTGCCGGTGGCCTGCCCGCGCTCAGCCCTGGCGCTGCTCACCGACCGCCACCTCGCGGGCCCGGATCTCCCGCTCGTTCGGCGCTCCCGGCCACACCGGCGCCAGGATCGGTCGCACGGTGGCGGTACAGACCACCTCCGCCCGTGCGGGCGGCCCCGTGGCCAGTACCTCGATCGTGCACGCCAACTGCGAGAGCGACCGGTCGAGCGACTGTCGTGCGACGATCTGGTCGCGCCGTCGCTCGGCCCTTGAGCGGTCCAGTGGCACCGCAGCCACCTCGCCGTCCTGGGCGAAGAAGGCGTCGACGTCCACCGCCGCCACGGCATCGTTGGCGACCGCAGCCGCGACGTCGACGAGCCGACGCTGGCCCAGGAACACCGTGGCGGTGTCGAGCGCGACCGCACCGAGCCCGAACAGGATCAGCACCGCAGCGGGGAACAGCACCAGGGTGTTGCCCGCCCGCTCGCGGCAGAACCTGCTGCGACGCAGCCGCCCCGCGGGCTCAGAAGCCACAGTCGTCCACCCCGTCACCCTCCAGACCGCTGCGGAAGGGGTCGACCACCTCGGCGTAGCTCGAACGCACCGGGTAGGTGGCCGGCGAGACGAGACCGGGCACCACCGTCGCTGCGACCTCGAGCTCGACGGTGACGCCCACGGTGGCGCACCGCGTCAGCCCGAGCGTGGCATCGGTCAGGAGCGGGGCCGCGGTGTAGCCGTGGGCGATGAAGGCCTGGCGCGCCGCGCCGGCGGCACGCGCCTGGAGCTGCGTGGCCGTCAGGTCCGGGCGCTCGACCTGGACCACCGCCCGGACGGCCTCACGGGCCGCCGCGGAGGTGGCGAACTTGGCGTCGACCACCGCCCAGGCGTTGACGACGACCAGCGTGCCGAAGACGAAGACGAGGACCCCGAACGCCAGCGCCTCCAGACCGGCCGTGAACCCGGCCTCGTCCTCGCTCTGCCACCGCATCAGCGCGCCACCTCGCGTTCGGTCAGGAAGCTCGCCGACCGGTCGATCCGGGCGATCGCACGGTTGCCGAAGATGCTCAGCGAGCGTGCCGGTGACGGCCCGGTGATGCGCACCGTGGTCGGCACACCCCCCGAGCCCGGCTGTGGCGGTGCGCCGGCGGCGCAGGCGATGGTGACACCGGGCCGCCGACCCCACTCCCCCAACCGCTCGACCACCCGAGCCTGGACCCCCTCGCAGCGCCCGCCCTCCGTGGAGGCCCGGCGTGCCTCGTCGAAGGCGACGGCGGTGACCATGGAGGTGGCGTAGAGGTGGACCATCACCTGGGTCGAGAGGAGCAGGAAGCCGAGGAAGATGGCGACGCCGAACGACATCGTGATCGGGCCGGAGCCGTCCTCTTGGCCGAGCCGGCTGCGTCCACACCTCAGCTGCCGATGGACTCGACCTCGGAGGTGATCCGCTCGTCGGCGGAGGTGAACACGCCCTGGAAGGCGACCCACATCAGCCCACCGATGATCGCCATGATCAGGACGGCGATCGCCGTGGAGATGACGCCTTCGCCGGCCTCGTCGTCCTGGAGACGGTCGAGCCGGCTGCTGCTGTGGAGGAGTTCCATGATGACCCCATCTGGTGTCTGACCCACCCGGACCCGGTGGGTCCGTGGTGGGATGGGTGACGCTCCCCGGCGGGTGCGCGGGGAACGGAGAGGCGGCCCGCGGGCCGCACAGCTTCGGGACGCTGTCGGCGATCACGTCAGGAACCCCGACAGCGCCGAGGTGAACGGGATACCGATGAAGACCACACCCGGCGCGAGCGTGGCCACCGTGACCGGGATCCAGACCTGCTGCCCCCGCTTCTCGATGGTCTCCACCAGCTCACGCTGCACATCGCGGCGCATCCCACGGGCTTCGCCGGCGATCAGCCGCCCGAGGTCACTGGCTTCACGGTTGAGCGCCAGGACGGCGACGAACCGTTCGACCGCATCGACGTCGGCCAGCTCCGCCCACTCGCGCAGCGCCGCCGTCTCGTCCCGCCCCTGGCGGATCCGCGCGAGCACCTGCCGCAGGTCGGTGGCGACCGCGCCCCGACCGCGACGTGCCACACGGTCGATCGCGCCGACCAGGGAGTAGCCAGCGGCGAGCAGCATCCCGATCTGCTCCGCCACGACCGGCAGTTCGAGGTGCACGGAGCGCTTCCACCGGTCGGAGGCGGCGGTCACCTGCTGTTCGAGCACCAGGAAGGCCAGCAGCATCCCGCCGAGGGTCAGCAGCAGGGCCACGGCCGGCGGCGGACGGGTGGCGAGCACCGCCAAGGCGCCGGTGCCGAGGCCCGCGAGCGCCCAACCGATCTGACGGACCCGGAACTCGGTGACATCGAGGTCGGCGTGCACACGACGGAGACGACGGTCGAGATCCTCGCTGACGCCGAACAACCGGGAGAACTGCGAGCCGAGGGACCGGGCCAGGGGGCCGACGGCCTCACGGAAGGACTCGACGGACAACAGCCCGCTGCGCGAGCGCTGCCCCATCCCACCCGGCAGGTACGGACCGATCCGCTCGGCGAGCGGTCGCCGTGAGAACCATCGGAGCTCCGACAGCAGCAGCGTGAGACCTCCCCACAGCAGCAGGGCGCTGAGGAGAAGCCACACGGTCATGGCGCCGTCTCCGCGTCGTGGAAGAAGACCCGCTCCTCCTCGGGGAGCTTGAGCAGCTGGCTGGCCCACACCCAACAGCCCGCCATCATGGCGAAGGCCACCAGCACCCACAGCTGCCCGGCGGTGGTCTGGAAGGCAGCCCGCCCGTCCCCGATGCCGAGCCCGACCAGGGCCATCCCGACGGGCACCACGATCACGAAGGAGCGTGCGAACCGCACCCCGGCCTGCTTCGCTCTCGCATCCTTGCGCCCCTGGAGATCGTCGGTGCGGTCGTCGACCAGGGCTCTGAGCCGCTGGTCCACGTCGGTCCCGCCGACCTCCTGTGCGATCAACAGCGTCTCGCACACAGCGTCGGCCGTCGGATCGGCGAGGTGGGCCTTGAGCACCTGCAGGGTGCGGTCGAAGTCGGTGGAGATCAGCCACTCACGGTGCGCGGCCGCGAACGCCGGGCGCATCTCCTCGGGACCCTTCGACCCGACCGAGAACAACGCCTGCGGGATCGACCGTCCGAGGGTGACCGCCTGCAGCCGGATCTCCTCGATCATGCGTGGCCAGGCCTCCCGGGCCAGCTCCCGGCGGGCACGGCGACGGCTGCGGGTGCTGGCGACCGGGATCGCGGCGGCGGCCGCGCCGGCTCCCAGGGCAGCGAGCACGCCGCCGTAGACGGCGTAGCCGAAGGCTGCGGCGACGGTGAACAGCACGATCTCGACGGCGACGAACTCCACGACGCGCACGTGCTCCAGCCCGGCCTGGACCAGCAGGTCAGCCAGAGGGGCCCGTCGGCGTCGTCGGCCCACCCCGGGGGAGACACCGACACCTCGCCAGCCGAAGACCACCGAGGTGTAGAGCAGGAACACCCCGTAGGCCGCCAGCAACGCGAGCAGGAACCCCAGCAGTCCGGTGGTCATGGCTGCCCCACCGTCGTCCGGGTGACCGCGTGTGCATCCAGGAGCCGGTGGAGGTCGACCCCGGCCGCCGACAGGGCACGGGCGCACCGCACGGGCACGTTGCCGGTCCATGCCAGCGGCGCGTCGGGCGTCTCACGGGCGAACAGGTCGGTGACCGTGAAGGCCGTGGCGCCATGGCCGGCCTGTTGGTCCTCCACCGCGAGCACCTCGTCGACCCGTGGGACCCCGTCCACCCGGGAGGTCTGGACGACGATGTCGACCGCCTCGGTGACCAGGGTGTTCAACGCGGTCATGGGCAGCTCGGATCGGGTGTCCGCCAACTGACAGATGAACCGCAGGCGGGAGAGCGCCTGGCGGGCCGAGCCGGCGTGGATCGTCGTGAACCCCTGCACCCCGGAGGACAGCGTCAGGAGCAGGGCGAGCGCTTCGCGGTCGCGAACCTCACCGACGATGGCGACATCCGGCGCCATACGGAGGAACCCGGAGACGAGCCGCCGCAGGTCGACCTCGGAGCGGTCCGGCCGAGCAGCGCGGGTCTGCATCGATGCCACGTTGGGCAGCGGGACGTCGACCTCGAACACCTCCTCCGCGGTGACCACGCGCAGCCCCGGATCGAGCTCCGCCGCGCAGCACGACAGCAGCGTGGTCTTCCCCGAGCCGGGCGGACCGGCGAACACCGTCGACAGGCCGGCGCGGGCGAAGGCTCTGAGGAGGTCGCCGACCTGGGCGGTCATCATCCCCCGGTCGATCAACTGGTCCAGCGAACGGAACGCGACACCGGTGAACCTGCGGATGTTCACGATGAGGTGGGACCCGCGGCCGATGTCGCGGTGCACGATGTGCAGCCGGGCACCGCTGTCGAGCTGGGCGTCCTGCAGGCCCTCGGACGGGTCGAGCTTGCGGTGGGAGGTCGACGAGTCGTCCAGGATCTTCGTCAGCGTCCTGAGCACGTGGTCGTCGTCGTGGAACGCCTCGTCGTGGTAACCGGAGACGCCGGCGTGCCGCTTGACGAAGATCTGATCGGGAGCGTTGATCATGATCTCCCACACGTCCTCGTCGGCGAGCAGGGGCTCCAGAGGCCCGTAGCCGGTGAGGTTGCGCTGGGCCTTCTCGACGACCATCTCGGGGTCGGGCAGGTCGTAGTCGCGCAGGCCGTGCTTGAAGTCCAGGCTCCAGCGGGCCACCTCGTCGGCCAACAATTCGGACAGACGTGCCCGGGTGCCCTGGCCGTCGAGGTCGAGCGACTCGTCCTTGGCCCGCTGGAGCACCCGCTCCTCGATCTCGACCAGGGGGGAGAGGAAGGCGTTCACGACCCCGGCTCCTCCTGTGAGGTGAACCCACCGAGGCTGCCCGGCACGACGGCAACCGGCTCCAGGGCCGTCGCGTCGTCGTCGGCGCGGTCACCCGTGCGTTCCAGCAGGGCCGAGGCCGCACGGGCCAGTGACCGGGCCATGGCCGAGGGCAGCGCCACGCCGTCACGCAGGGCCTCGTCCACCGCGCGTTCGGGCACGTGGAGCGGGTTGGCCAGGGAGGTGGCCCCGGATCCGAGGCTGCCCTGTGCCATCCGCGCGAGGGCGCTGGTCAGTGCCGCTCGTCCCCGCGCCGACCGCGGTCCCCGGTTGATCACGGGCAGGAGACGCTCGAGCGGGACCCCGAACCCCTGGAGCTCCCCGATCGAGCGCACCAGGGCGTACAGCCCCTTCATCGAGGGCTCGGCCACGACCAGGACCAGGTCGGCTCGCGCCAGCGACGCCCGGGCGAGCAGGTTGCGATCCTCGACGTCGGTCGACCCGGACTCGGCCTCGCCCTCCACGTCGAGCTCGACATCGGCGACGACCACGTCGGCGAGGGCCTGGAGGGCGTCCAGGGTGCTCTCCAGTGCTCGCGGCCGCAGCGCCACCCAGTGGCGTGGGCGCCTGAGGCCGAGCAGGAGCCGGTAGCCCCGAGCGGGCACCTCGAAGGTCTGGTCGACGAGGACCTCCAGCGGGGGACGGGACGTCCGGTGCGCCTCGATCACCTCCTGGATGCTCGGCACCAGCACGCGCGAGTCGTGGAGCATCGCCTGATCCGCCACACGGCACAGGTCGGCCAGGAGGATCGTCGGGTCCGGGCGGGTCTGGTCCTGCCGGGGCTGGTCCGGCCGGGGCTGGTCCTGCCGGGCCTGGTCCGGCCGGGGCTGGTCCGGCCGGGTCTGGTCCGGCCGACCGGCCCTGCGTCGGCGCGCCCTCGGCAGATGCCCGTGACCACCGGCCAGCCCCTGCGCGAGCGCGATGGCCAGCGTGGATGCACCGGTCCCGCCGGGTCCTCCCACGGCGATCAGCCCACCGCGGGCCACCGGCTGCGCCCCGGACGGCGCGAGAGGGTCGAGGTCGACCGCGCCGATCGGGGTGGCCGTGGCCTGGAGCACCTCGACCAGTTCGTCGCGTGAGAAGGCCTCCGCGAGGATCGCCGCTGCGCCGAGCTCACGCCACGCCCGGGTGCCGTGCGCGTCCACCACGAGCACGGCAACGCCGGCTTCACCCGCCTCGGCGATCAGGTCCCGGTCGAGACCGGGGAACCTCCCGTCGATCAGGACCGCCGAGAACGCCCGACCCGAGCGCAGGCGGGCCCGGAGCTCCCCGACGGAGACGCAGCGGACGAACTCGAGCGGCAGCATGGCCGCCGCCGCCCACTGTCCGACCATGCGGTACCACTCGACCCGGGGCTGCGCGAGTCCGAGCAGGACGTAGCGTTCCCTCATCAGCCACCTCCGTCCGGCGCGGTACCCGGCAGCGGCAGGCTCGGATCGGGTCGTGGGCCGATCTCCCCGGGCGTCGCCCGGAAGGCACCCGGTGCGGGGTCGTCGGCCTCGGGGCTCGCCGTGGACCGGGTCACGAACACCTCGGCGGTGTTGACGGCGTGCCCGAGCGCCTGCACCTCCCGCAACGCCGAGACCGCCACGGTCAGCGTCAGATCGGGACTGTCACCGAGCGGTCCGCCGTCGGCGGCGGCCACCCGCAGCAGGGGGACCCCGCGCACGATGTAGGCGGTGTAGGCGCTGTCCCCGGAGCCGAAGGTCGCCAGCACGTCGATGCGCTCCCCGGGCTGCAGCTCACCGGCGACGGCCGCGGTGCGCGGCAGCGCGAAGGACAGGGTCTGGGCCCCGTCGACGCCACCGTCCTCGACCAGTTGTGTCCTCGTGAGCAGATCGCCGGGCTGGAGCGGCGTGACGAGCACCTGGCCCACCAGGGCGTCCACGTCGGATGCCGGGACAGCGCGCGCGGCGACCTCGCTGGAGAGTTCCAGGGCGACGGTGCCGAAGCGCTCGCCGACCTCGCCGAGCGAGTGCAGGCGCGTCCCCGGTTCGATCGTGGCGGTCGCGACGACGTAGCGACCCGTCGGCGCCGCGGTCGCATCGAGGTAGGCGGCGAAGGTGGCGACGGCAGCGGCGGCCACCAGCAGCGCACCGACCACGGCGCGGCCACCGGGCAGGCTCCGCGGTGGGCGGATCCGGCGAGCGCCGGGTCCGGGGTCGGGAACCCCGGGCGCAGGACCGGTCCCCTGCTCGGTCATGGAGGCGACGTCGGCCACCGTGTTCCCCCGTCGTCGTTCCCCCGTCGTCATCGCGACGTGCCGGTGAGGTCACACCGGAACGACCGCGGACAGTAGTCACGCGCTCCGCTTCGGTGGGCGGGACGTGCGGTCTGAGCCCCTGGTGTCTCACTGTGGAAGAGGTCGTGGACCTGCGGGGAACAACCAGGTAGGTTCGAGACCAACTGGAGGGAACGAGATGGCGCGGGACGAGATCACCTGGCTGAGCACGCGGGAAGCCGCGGGCCAGCTCGGGATCACGACACGAACCCTGTACCGGTTGATCGACAGCGGACAGCTCCCGGCCTACAAGTTCGGCCGTGTGATCCGGCTGAAGGAGCACGAGGTCGAGTCCTTCGTCGAGGGTGCCCGCATCGCTCCCGGCGAACTCGAGCACCTCTACGCCGATGGCGGCCACGCCGACGACGAGGACCTCTGACCCGACGCGATCGCTGCCCGCCGCCACGGCCGGCCACGGCCGATCGCAGGTGTCTGAGCAGCGGCGTGCAACCTCAGCGGCGCGCAACCTCGGCAGGGCCCCGCGTCACCTGCGAGCGCGCCCGGCAGCACCCCGGCGGCCGACAGGGTGCGCCGCCGACAGCGCGCTCAGTCCTCGACGAGGACCACGTGCTCGTCGTCGGCCGCGCGGGTGACGACCTCACCGAGCACCCAGGCGTCGACCCCGCGGTCGGCCAGGACTGCCAACGCCGCTGCCACCTCGCCGTCGGGGACGACCGCGACCATGCCGACGCCGCAGTTGAACGTGCGCCACACCTCGTCGTCGTCGACCGGACCCTGTGCGGCCAGCCAGCTCACGACCGCCGGCCACTGCCAGCTCGAGGTGTCCACCCGGGCGCCGAGGTGGTCGGGAAGCACCCGAGGCAGGTTGCCTGGCAGCCCCCCTCCGGTGATGTGGCTGAAGGCGTGGACCTCCACCTCGGTGCTGTTGACCAGCGCGAGGCAGTCCGGGGTGTGGATGCGCGTCGGCGTGAGCAGCACCTCGCCGAGCGGGGCACCCAGGCCGTGGTCGGCCCGGAGGTCCAGACCGGCGACCAGGCGGCGCACCAGGCTGTAGCCGTTGCTGTGCAGACCGGACGAGGGCAGCGCGATGAGCGCGTCGCCGGCGACGACGCGATCCGGCCCCAGGATCGCATCCCGTTCGACGACGCCGACCCCGAAGCCGGCCAGGTCGAACTCGTCGGCGCCGAGCAGCCCGGGGTGCTCCGCGGTCTCACCGCCGACGAGCGCACAGCCGGCCTCGGCGCAACCGTCCGCGATGCCGCGGACCAGGTCGGCGACCCGGTCCGGGTCGAGAGAGCCGACCGAGAGGTAGTCGTTGAAGAACAGCGGCTCCGCGCCGGTGACGACCAGGTCGTCGACGACCATGGCGACCAGGTCACGGCCGACGGTGTCCAGCACACCGAGCTGGCGGGCCAGGTCGACCTTCGTGCCCACCCCGTCGGTGGAGCTGACCAGCACGGGCTGGCGGTAGCGAGCAGTGTCCAGTGCGAACAGCCCCCCGAACCCGCCGATGCCGCCGAGCACCTCGGGACGGGTGGCGCGCGCCACGATGTCCCCGAGCATGGCGACGCTGCGGTCGGCGGCGTCCAGATCCACCCCGGCGTCGGCGTAGGTCACGGGGTGACGGTCGCTGCGCTCTCCGGCCGGATCCGGCGCTGCCCGCTCGATGTCCACGTCGTCCCGATCTCCTGTGGCTGGGTGCGGCCGACCCGGCGGTCGGCCGCTGCCTCGCTCAACCGACCTCGCGTGGCAGCTGCAGCGGACCCTACGGTCAACGGCCTCCCGATCGCTCAACCGACCTCGCGTGGCAGCTTCCAGTGGCGTCGCCACGCGCGCTCGGCATCGGCGTAGACGTCCAACGGCTCGATGACGTCCTGCACCGCCGTGAGCAGTTCCTCGAGCTCGTCCGTGGACGCCGCCACCTGATCGATCTCGTCGCAACCGCGTTCCGCCTCGTCGAGCGCGTCGAGGCACTCCTGCCACTCGGCCGCCACCTCGTCGATGCGCCACCGCGGCATCCAGGCGCGGGCATCGGCGATGGATCGACGGACCGCGTCCGTTCCGACCCCGATCGGTGCCGGCTCGACCCGGCCGGTCGGCAGCACGCCGAGGAGCACGCGCCGGCACCGATCGGGGTCGGAACGGACGCGGTC
>JAWOCZ010000079.1:0-12104 GCA_046483565.1 Nitriliruptoraceae bacterium | reverse complement strand
GACTCCCACGCGGTGCCGTAGATGCGCTGGAGCATCGGGTGGTCCTCGCGACCGCGCCAGTAGGCGCCGGCGCTGCGCAGGAGGGTGAAGGCCGGGATCCGCTCGGTCGAGGGGACGTGCGGGCCCCGGCACAGGTCCGACCACGCCACCTCGGTGCTGCCGTCCTCGAGGTCACGGACGTTGCGGTAGACGGTGAAGGTCGGCTCGGCGCCCTCGGTGGCAGCCTCGTCGTGCCCACCGGTGTCCACAGCGCTCACGATCGTGCCGTCGCCGACCAGATCGATGATCTCGAGCTTGAACGGCTGGTCGGCGAACTCCTCGCGAGCTGCCTGGACCGGGACCTCCTCGCGGACGTAGCGCTGCCGCTCCCGGGCGAGCTCGACCATGCGGGTCTCGATGCGCTCGAGGTCCTCGGGGGTGAAGGGGCTGGCGACGTCGAAGTCGTAGTAGAACCCGTCCTCGATCGGGGGGCCGATAGCCCACTTGGCACCGGGGAAGAGGTCGGTCACCGCCTGGGCCATGAGGTGGGCGGTGGAGTGACGCAGGATCGCGCGGCCCTGCTCGGTGTCGGCGTTGATCCCGGTCACCGTCGCGCGGTCGGGCACGGGACGATCGAGATCCCACTCCTGGGTCGCACCGTCGGTCGTGGTCACCTCGGCCGCGACGATCGCCCCACGGACCGCATCCAGGGCCTTGAGCGCCTGCAGGGCGGTGGACCCGGCGTCGAGCTCGACGCTGCGGTCGCCGTGGTGGACGGTGATGGTCTGGCTCACGTGGCACTCCTCGGGGCCGCGCGCGGCGGCGCGTCGCAGGGACGCCGAGGGTAGTCCCGCCCGGGTCGGGCGGGTCACTCAGCGGGCGGTGAACAGGTAGTTGCGTCGCTCTGCGGTGACGACGTCGGCGGCGCACCACCGGCCGTCCCACAGCGCGGCCATCTCGTACCCCTGGCGCGCCAACGACGCGACGAGCGCGGCCGGCTCGACCCCGAACTTCAGGAGGTGTCGTCGTTCGATCTCGAGCAACAGCGTGGGGCGATGATGGGCCAGCGTCCACTCGGCGCCGCGCACGACCGCCGGCTCGTAGCCCTCGACATCGATCTTGATCAGGTCGACCCGTTCCAGCCCCGCGGCGCGGACCACGGTGTCGACCGTCGACAGCCCGACGCTCAGGCGCTTCTCAGCCCGGAACTCGGCGTTGGGGCCGAGACCGTCCGCCTCGTCGGCGATGAACGAACGGCCGTGGACGGGGATGCCCCGGCGCCTGGGCAGGCTCATCTCCGCCACCCCACGGCGGTCCCCGAGCGCCTGGTCGGAGATGGTCACGTTGTCCACGCCGAGCCAGCGCACGGCACGCGCCAGGAACGCGTGGGGACCCGGCAGGGGCTCGAAGCTGAAGACCCGTCCGGCCGGTCCGATCCCGGCCGCGAAGGTGAGCGTGTAGAGGCCGTAGTTGGCACCGACGTCGAAGCACACCGCCTCGTCGGAGAGGAAGCCCGCCAGGGCGGCGGCTTCCGGCTCCACCGGTGACCGCCCGGTGGACAGGTGCCGCAGCACCCGGTCGATGCCGCGCAGCCGTCGGTTCGGTACGGAGATGGAGGTCATGGACCCGGCACGGTAGCCGTGACCGGCACGCGGGCGGCGTGGGCGCCGTTGGACGGCCGGGCTCGCGTCCGACATCCTGTGCCGATGGCCACCCTGTTGCTCGTCCATCACACGCCGTCACCGGCCCTGCAGGCGCTGCTCGAGGCCGTCACCGACGGTGCCAGCACCGACGCCATCGACGGCGTCGAGGTGGTCCTGCGCCCGGCGCTGACCTGTCCGGAGACGGACGTGCTCGCCGCGGACGGGTACGTGCTCGGGACACCGGCCAACCTCGGCTCCATGTCCGGAGCGCTCAAGCACTTCTTCGACCGGATCTACTACCCCTGTCTCGAGGCCACGCAGCGACGCCCGTACGCGATGTACGTCCATGGCAACAACGACACCACGGGGGCGGTCCGCTCCGTCGAGCGGGTGGTGACCGGGCTGCAGTGGCGCGCGGTCGCCGCCCCGCTGGAGAGCATCGGGGAGCCGGACCGCGCGGACCTCGACGCCGCGTGGGAGCTCGGCGCGACGGTCGCGGCGACCCTGGGCGGGCCCTGACGCGAGCCGCCGTGCCGCACACCGGTGACGACGCCGGTCGGACGGTCGCTGTCGCCATTCAACCCGCGAAGCATCCCCAGGTGTCGTTGCCCACGTCGCGCTCCCCCAGGTCCACGACCGTGCCGTCGGGGCGGGTGGCCTCCAGCCCGCTCACGCTGCCGCGGACCTCGGTGGGACAGTCGGCCGAGGGGACCGACTGCAGGGTGATGGTGCCGGCCGTCATCGGCCACTGCTCAGCCACGTCTGGTTCCGGCTCGCCGGGTTCGACGACGTCGTCGCACCAGTTCGCGTAGAGGTCCTCACCGATCAGGACCGTGGCATCCCACGCGTCGTCTGGCAGGTCCGTCACGCGTGACAGGGCGCCTGCCGCCGCGATCTCCGGCGCCGCTGCCAACCGGACGGCGACCCGCTCGTCGGGGCTGCCGAGCCAGAACCCGTAGCCACAGCCGTACTCCTCCATCATCCCCACATCGAGCTGGTCCGCCCCGGGGGCCACCGTGCCACCGCAGCCGGTCAGCACCACGGCGACGACCGCGGCGGTCATGCTCGGTGTGGAGCGGTGCAACGCCATCTCGGCCTCCGGTTCGTCCCTGCAGGGTCCGACGTCGACAGGCCCGTCCCGGTTGCACCGACCGTGTCCTTGCCACCTACCGCTCCAAGCCACCGCGTGCTGCCGCCCATGGAGCTCCGAGCACACCAGGTGCGGGCATCGGACGCGCCACCGTCGGGTGCAGCGGCATCACGCACGCCCCTCGCCCCGGCTGGAGGGTGGCTGTGGGTGCGTATCCGCCACGTGCGCGTTGCGTTGACCCATCGGCTGGGGGTCACCGGCCGTGGTGTCGACCACCGTCTGGCGTTCGACCTCGGCGTTGAACTCCGCGCCGAGGAGGATCGAGAACGCGGTCAGGTAGAGCCACAGCATCAGCATGATCACGCCGGCCAGAGCGCCGTAGGTCTCGGCGAAGCTGCCTGCGACCTCGACGTAGACGGTGAACGCGGCCGAGGCGAGCAGCCACAGGATGGTCGCCAGGCCCGCGCCGCCGGTCACCCACTTGAGCTGCGGCTCGGCACGGTCAGGGGCATAGCGGTAGATCAGTGAGATCGCGCCCATGGCGAGCAGCGCCAGCAGCGGCCACTGCCCGATGCGCACCGCCAGCTGGCCCGCCGAGCCCAGTCCGAGGGTGCCGAGGAGCGCCGGGAGGACCGCGATCAGACCGAGCGTGAGCAGCAGGAAGACCACGCCCACCACCGTGAAGACGAGCGCCAGGCCGCGCTTGTGGACGAAGGACCGCCGGTCGACCTCGTCGTAGGCGGCGTTGCATCCCTCCATGAGCCCGGCCATGCCCGCCGATGCACTCCAGAGCGCCAGGAGGATCGACACCACCAGCGTGAAGGAGAGGGCACCGGCACCCCCACCAGCGATCTGCGTGAGCTGCTGCTCGATGATCCCGGCCACCTCCTCCGGCAAGGCATCGACGAGCCCGGCGATCTGCTCCGTGATCGTCTCCGGATCCGCCAGGAGACCCCACAGGCTCACGGCGGCGATCAGGGCGGGGAACAGAGCGAGCAGTGCCTTGAAGGCGACCCCTGCCGCCAGCAGCGACACGTGATCCTCCTTCAGCTTGGTGACGACACGCTGCAGCAACTCCTTCCAGCCGGCCGCCGGGATGTCGGTGGGCGTACGCGCCGCCCGACCCCGGCGCGGTCGACCGTCGGACGATCCGTTGCTCGGCACACGTTCATCGGCCACGACGAGGCCCTTCTGTGCTCGGTCCGGCGACAGCAGTGACGTCGAAGATGAGCCTACGAGGACGTGCCCGCGGCACCATGGTCGTTGGTGCACCCGCCGAGCGGTCTCAGCCCCCGCCGCTCCCCTGCGAGGACGGAGTGCGCAGCAGCAGCGGCGCGCCCGCGATCGCCGGGAGCCAGGTGCCCAGGATCCGGTAGATGATCACGACGGTGGTCGCCGTGGTGGCGGGGTACCCGAGTGAGACGAAGGCGCCGATCATCCCACCCTCCACGAACCCGGCGCCGCCCGGCGTCACCGGAACCGCCGTGGCCAGCTGTGTGACCCCGAACCCGACCAGGAGCGCCGCGGCACGGGGCGTCGTCCCGGCCGCGAGGAACACCATCGCCAACGACGCGATGTCGGCGCCCCACTTGAGCAGGGCCCACCCGATGATGGTCCCGAGCTGACCCCGCGAGGGTGGGTCCTCGGTGACGTAGCGCAGGGAGGCCCGCCAGTCGTCGACGCGTCGGCGCAGCCGGGGGACCAACCGACCGACCGCACCCACCACCCGGTCCCCGGCCCTCGGGGATCGCAGCAGGGCCACGACCGCAGAAACGACCATCGTCAACACGACGAGCATCGGGATGGCGATCAGCACGGCGATGGTCGGCAGGTCTCCCGCGACGAAGGCCATGACGATCCCGATCGCTCCCAGAGCCGCGATGGCCGTCAGCGAGATCGTGCTGGCCAGGGCCACGGCCGCCAGTGCGGGCGGTCCGTGCATGCCGAAGGCCGTGAGACGCTGCGCGGCCAGAGCGTTCCCCGCCCAGCCGCCGCCGGGCAGGGTGTGACTGAGCGTGAACGCCGGCATCGAGACCTGGAGCCCGGGCCAGAGGGCAAGGCGGGAGCCGGTCGCCTCGGCGCTGGCCCGATAGACCTTGGACCAGAGCAGGACGACCAACGCCTGCATGCCCAACGCCCCGAGCAGGTACCACGGCGACACCCCGCCGAGCACCTCGAACGACTCCTCGATCCCCACGAGGGCCAGCCCCACGCCGTACACCCCGGCGATCGCCAGACCGGTGAGCACGACCGCACGCTTGCGCGACGAGGTAGGGAGCCCGCGGGCGGTGGTCGAGCGTTCACTCCCACGGTGTTCGGGGCTGGCGTCTCGGTGCTCGTCGTCTCGGAGGTTGTGCATCCGCTTCAAGCTAGGCCACCACGGGCGGCATCGATGGCCCGCCGTTGGACCTTCGGATGGTGGACCCGCCGGTGGCCGACGGGACCGGTCCCGGGCCCGGTGGGGCCGCTGTGGCTACGGGGAGCGACGTCGCGATCATCAGGAGCTGCTCGGCTCGGCCCGGATCTGGACCCGTCGCAGGAGCTGTGCGTTGAGTGCCACCACGACGGTGGAGGTCGACATCAGGATGGCCCCGACGGCCACCGGCAGGACGAAACCGATCGGCGCGAGCACACCGGCCGCCAGCGGCAACGCCACGATGTTGTAGCCCGCCGCCCACCACAGGTTCTGCACCATCTTGCGGTAGGTGGCCTCCGACAGCCGTCGGATGGCCACCACGTCGCGTGGATCGTCGGATGCCAGGATGATGCCCGCCGATTCGATGGCCACGTCGGTGCCGGCTCCGATGGCGATCCCGACGGTCGCACGTGCCAGAGCCGGTGCGTCGTTGATCCCGTCCCCGACCATGGCGACCTTGCGACCCTGGTCGGTCAGTTCCTGGACCTTGGCGTCCTTGTCCTCGGGGAGGACCTCGGCGTACACCTCGTCGATGTCCAGCTCGGCAGCGACCGCATCGGCGACCTGCTGCGCATCGCCGGTGATCATCGCGACCGTCACGCCGTCCTCGTGGAGCAGCGCAACGGCCTCACGAGAGGCCTCGCGCACCTGGTCCTCGAGCGCGATGGCACCGATGACCTTCTCGCCCCGGATGACGTGGAGCACCGCAGCACCCCGCTGCCGCCACGGTTCGGTGCGCTCGGCGAGCTCCTCGGGTTCGCTGAGCTCCTGCTCCTCGAGCAGGGCCGGACCACCCACGGCGACCGACGTGCCGTCGACCTCGGCCCGTACGCCCCGCCCCGTCATCGACTCGAACCCACTCGCGGTCGGCAGGTCGCCGACCTCCTCCACCGCGCGCCGGTGGATCGCTCGGGCCAGAGGATGCTCGGAGTCGGCCTCGACCGCACCGGCGAGCCCGAGCAGCTCCTCCAACTCGACACCCTCGGCGGCGGCGGTGTCGCTGACCATGTGTGTCCCCGAGGTCAGCGTCCCGGTCTTGTCGAACAGCACCGTATCGATGCTGCGCATCGCCTCCAGGGCGAGCCGGTCCTTGACCAGGATCCCTTCGCGTGACGACTTGGCGGTGGAGATGGCGGTGACCAGGGGGATCGCCAGTCCGAGCGCGTGCGGGCAGGCGATCACCAGCACGGTCACGGAGCGGTTCAGTGCGAAGGCGGGCTCCCCCGTCGCCGACCACACGACCGCGGTGATCGCCGCGGCCGAGACGGCGATGTAGAACAGCAGCGCCGCCGCCCGATCCGCCAGCTTCTGGGTCCGCGACGTGGAGGCCTGCGCGTCCTCCACCATCTGCTGGATCCCGGCCAGGGTGGTGTCGTCGCCAACCGCGTCCACCTCGACACGCAGGCTGGAGTCGGCGACCACGGTGCCGGCGACCACCCGGTCGCCCTCGCCGCGGGTCACCGGGGTCGACTCACCGGTGATCATCGACTCGTCGACGTCCGCCGCTCCGCTCGCCACCTCACCATCGGCCGGGACACGCCCACCGGGACGCACCAGGACCACGTCGCCGATCGAGAGATCGGACACCCGAACCGTCTCGGTCCCACCGTCCTCGCGGACACGCTCGGCCTCGTCCGGCATCATCTCGGCCAGCGCGGCCAACGCCCCCTGGGCCTGCCCGACGGCGCGCATCTCGATCCAGTGGCCGAGCAGCATCACGGCGATCAGCAGCGCCAGTTCCCACCACACGTCGGCGTCGAAGACACCCAGCGACGTCGCCATCGAGGCGAGGTAGGCGACGGTGATCGCCATGCCGATGAGCAGCATCATCCCCGGCTGGCGGGCGCGGATCTCACTCAGAGCACCGGTCAGGAAGGGCCAGCCGCCGTAGAAGAAGATCACGGTCCCGAGCACGGGAGCGATCAGGCTCGCCCCTGCGAAGTCCGGGGCCGAGTAGCCGAACCACTCCTGCACCATCGGCGCCCAGTACACCACCGGCACCGAGAGCGCCAGCGTCCACCAGAACCGGTCGCGGAACTGGGCGGCGTGATCCGCATGCCCGCCGTGGCCACCCTGCTCGTGGCCGTCCTGGTCATCGGCCGGTGCGGCACCTTCATCATGTTCGACCGACGATCCCTGCGGTCCGGCACCTTCAGCGGTCTGAGGGGACATCGCGGGCATCCTCACGTCGGGTATCGGGGACCTGACGACGGTACGGGCGTCGATCGAGCGCACTCCCGCCACTTGGACAGGGGCTGCCTACGCCTCCGGCGCGGGCTGCTCCCGGGGGCACCACAGGGCCGTGCGGCCACTGACCTGGGCGGTCTCCAGCTGCGCTCCACACCGTGGGCACCGAGGATCGTTCGCGCCTCGCTGCCCGGTGAGCCACTTCTCACCGGCCGGCACGTGGCCGGCGCGGATCGAACGGCGCAGGACGTCGTGCAGGTGGCGGTGGAGGGCCTCGACCTCCTCCTCCCCGAGCCCCGCCGCAGCCTGTCGCGGGTGGAGCCGTGTCCGCCACAGGATCTCGTCGACGAGCTCGTTGCCCAGCCCGGCGATCAACGACTGGTCGAGCAGCGCGGACTTCAGCCCACCTCTGCGACCGCCCAGCAACGCGCCGAGCTGCTCCCGGTCCACGGCCGTGGCATCCGGACCGAGCTCGCCGGTCACCTCCTCCGGTCCCTGACCGGCCCGGAGGTAGGACACCCCACCCAGCCGCCGACGGCTGCGGTAGGTGAGCCGGCCGCCACCGAGGTGGAGGGTGACCGCGCCGTCGCCGACGGCGTCGTCGGTGGCCCACACCAGCTCGCCCGTCATCCGGAAGTGGTACAGCAGGGTCGGGCCATCTGGATCGAAGGGCACCAGCAGCCACTTGCCGTGTCGTCGTGGCTCGGCGACGGTCCGGCCGACGAGGGAACGACCCAGACCCTGCGGGGTGGTGCCGTGGAGCAACCCGGGGTCGTTGACCTCGATGCGCTCCACCCTGCGTCCGTAGGCGTGCTCGGCGACCGTGTGCCGGTGCTTCTCCACGTCAGGCAGTTCCGGCATGTCGGCGACCTTCCGGTCAGGGGTTCGGAGGCACAGCCACCGATCCCGACGGCGTCCGTGTCCCGGCCGGCGCCCGCGCACGGCCGCCCGGCGCCACCCATGCGACGTGCAGGACCTGCTCGAGCGGTCCACGGGAGAACCGTGCCAGCCACGTGGTCGCCACGGCGGCGAGCACGACCACGAACCCGAGCAGCAGACGCACCGCTTCCCACAGCTCACCCGACGTCAGCTGCTCGCCGCCGAGGTGCAGGGCGAGCAGATGCGCCACGTAGGCCGTCAGGGCCAGCTGGCCGAGCGCCCGCACGGGCCAGGTGATCCGGGGCAGCGCATCGGCCAACAACAGGGAGGCGCCGAGCACCATCACCGCCGCGCCGGTGCCTCCGATCAGCCACAGGGGCATCTGGCTGTGGGCGGCGCTCGTCGCCAGACTGCGGACGTCGCCGCCGATGATCGGTGGACCGAGGAGGGCGATCAGGCCCCGGGCCGTCACCAGGGCGGTCGCTGCCACGATCGCGCCGACGCCCAACAGGCGCCGTGCCACCTCTCGCGACCGCAGGTCCTGACGGCCGAGCCAGATGCCGAGCAGGAACGGGGCCACCCAGGTGATCAAGGGATACGGACCGGACAGCAGCAACCCATGCACGATCTCTGCCGCCCCGTCACCGACGGTCGCGCTGGACCGGTCGAACACCTCCGGTGCCCTGATCTGTCCCGACAGGAACACCACCGGCCCGGCCAGCGCCGCCGTCCCGGCCAGCCCCAGCAACCACCGGTCCGAGAACCGCAGGGCCAGGATCGCCACCAGGAACAGGGCCGCGTACTCCTGGAGGATCACGTTGACGCCGTGGTCCAACGACTGCAACGCGAGACCGGCCGGAAGCAGCAGCAGCGCGCGCCAGGCCAGCCGCCAGCCGGCCGTCGGGCCAGGTCTCGAGCGGGAGCCCGCGAGCAGTGACACCCCGAGCCCCGCGACGAGCACGAACAGCAGCGACGCCCGGCCATGCGGCGCGGCGTACAGGCGGCCGGCCGGACCGGTGACATCGGTGGGACCCACGTGGACCGCGATCATGCCGACGATCGCCAGGCCACGCGCGAGGTCGACCCCGCGGACCCGGGCCGCGACCGATGTCGGTGACCTGACGGCCAGCACCTGGGAGCTCATGGTCCTCGATCGGATCGAGCGGAGGGATCGATGGGAGCCGGCGCTACCGCACAGATGCGCGCCGGCTGACCGTCGGATGTCAGCCTAACCGTGCGGTGGTCGTCGACCGCAGATCACCCTCCTGACCGAACGACCATGGGTACGTTGCTGGCCGACCGCACGAAGCGCGTCCGGAGCGTCCTGTGGAGCCGACCGCCCGTCCGAGACCGCACGGCAGCTTCCGCCATCGGAGCGTCCGGGCCCTGGCGGTGCTGCTGGTCCTGGCCGTGGCCTGCACCCCTCCGGCACCAGAGGCACCACCGGATCCGATGCCGGAGCCCGTTCCCGACACCGCAACGGACGGGTCGACCGGGGAGGACGAGGCCCCGGATCCGGCGGACGACGAGGGGCGCGTCGAGGACGGCGCCGAGGACGGCATAGCGGAGGAGGCACCGGCCCCTGACCCCGAGCCCGCTCTCGGTGCCCACGGCGTGAGCGCGGGCGATCCCGCAGCCGTGGCGGCCGGCATGCAGGTCCTCGCGGCCGGGGGCAACGCCGTCGACGCCGCCATCGCGACGGCCTTCGCGGTCAGTGTCGCCGAACCCTTCGCGTCCGGGATCGGGGGAGGCGGGGCGGCGCTGGTGATCCGGGCCGGAGGAGAGCCCCTGGCCTACGACTACCGCGAGGTGGTCCCGGCTGACGGCCGCATCCCGGCCAACGACACCGGCGTTCCCGGCTTCGTCGCCGGCATGGCCGAGCTCCACGAAGACCACGGGACGCTCGACCTCGCCGATCTGCTGGAGCCGGCCATCGTGCTGGCGCGCGACGGCACCGAGACCTCGGCCACCGTTGCTGCCCAGCTACGCAGCGCCGCCTACCGGCTGCCGGTGAACCAGCTCCCGCACCTCTACCCCGACGGGCAGCCACTGGATGCCGGGGACCGGATGGTCCAGGAGGAGTTGGCCGACACCCTGGAGGAGCTCGCGGCCACGGGGCTGGACGGCTTCTACGACGGTGCTCCGGCCGAGCGGCTGGCCGCCGCGGTCACCGGCATCGATCTTGCCTCTCTGGCTGGCTACGACGTCCAGCGCTCGACACCCCCCTCCGGCCGCTTCGGCGGTCTCGAGGTCGTTGGGGCCGCCCCGCCGCTGCCGGGCGTCGCGCTGATCCAGCTGCTGCAGGTGGCCGAGGCACTCGCCGTGGCGACGAGTCCTCCGGGCACGGCCGATCACCTCCACGGCCTCGGGCTCGCCTGGCGCACCGCCGAACGCGCCGTCGCAACGGAGCTCGGCGACCCCGATTTCGTGGATGTCCCCGTCGCTGCGCTGACCGACGCGGAACGCAACCAGGCGCTGGCCGAGGAGATCGACGGCGACCAGGCGCTGGCGCTGGCGACCGCGGGCGGCGGTCGAAGCGGCAACACCACCCATCTGACGGTCGTCGACGCCGACGGGACGATGGTGTCGATGACGAACACGCTGACCAACTTCTGGGGCACCGGCCAGGAGGTCGACGGCTACTTCCTGAACAACCAGCTCGGTCGGTTCTCCATCGGCTCCGGCGGTGCCAACGTGCCGGAGGCCGGCCGACGCTCGGTGAGCTGGAGCCTGCCGGCGATGGTGCTGGACGATGACGGCCGGCCGATACTGGGCCTCGGTTCGCCCGGCGGTCGGCGTATCCCGATGATCCTCGGCCAGGTCCTGGTGCGGTGGGCGCTGCACGACCAGACGTTGCAGGAGGCCGTCGCGGCGCCCCGGTTCCACCTCGAGGGCCGTGAGCTGCAGTTCGAGTCACTGCCCGCGGAGGACGTCGTCGCCGAGTTGCGCCGGCTCGGGTACGAGACCCGATCGGTGCCCGAGCTGCCCTACTACTTCGGCTCGGTCCAGGCCCTGGAGATCGACCACGAGGCGGGTGAGGTACGCGGGGTACGGGACGAACGCCGAGACGCCGCCTTCGAGGTCGGGAGCCCGTGACCGCACCGCACCGCGACGGCCGTCGGCCCCGGGGTGTCCAGCTGCGGGATGCGGCGGGGCGCAGCTGTTCATCCGTATCGGTTCACCCACACTGGGTGAGGATGCCCACCTCGCCGTCAATAGCCTCCGCTCATCGCCATCGCGCGTCGGTCGCGGGAAGCCTCGACGCCCGTCACCCAGGAGAGCTCAGGCCATGGACATCGGCTCCATCTTCGCCATCATCCCGCTCGGGTTCGTCGCAGGAGTCCTGGCTCGGGTGTTGACACCCAATGACGCGTTCAACCAGATGTCCGGACCGAAGTCGTGGGCGATCTCGCTGGTCCTCGGCGTTGCCGGGGCGCTGGCGGGCTACTGGTTCTTCACGTCCCTGCTCGGCATCGGTGACACCGACGTGTTCGACTGGGGTGGCATCATCGGCGCGGTCATCGGCGCGATGGTCGTGACGGTCGTCGCCTCCTTCGTGTTGCGTCGCGCCCGGCAGTAGGCCGGTTCGGCACCGAACGGGGGGGCATACCGCCCAGCTCTTGCCCATGGCCCCGAACAGCACGAGAGCCGGCTTCCGCTGTGACGCGGGAACCGGCTCTTCTGCTGTTCCGTCGGGTGGGCACGAGAGGTATCGAACCTCTGACCTCTGCCGTGTGAAGGCGCTCAGCCCACCTAGCCTGACCTGCGGAAACGTGGTGAAACCCGGCCTGACCTGCGTTAATCCTTCACGCGCACGTACGCCTGCTGCCACCTGTTTCCAGACCCTGTGTGTCCAATCTGTGTCCAATGAGGGGATCGGAGGTGTGACACTGACCGACCACTGACCAAG
>JAWOCZ010000049.1:0-34733 GCA_046483565.1 Nitriliruptoraceae bacterium | reverse complement strand
GCCGCGATGTTCTGGGCATGGGTGCTGTCCGCGATGTCGTCGAAGGGCAGCTCGCCGGGTTCCTCGAGGTCGGCAGCGAGCCCGATCTCGAGGTAGTTGCGCACGAAGGTGGCGGCTTGGCCGCGCGTGATCGTGGTCCGCGGACCGAACGTGCCGTCGGTGAAACCTTGGACCATGCCGTACTCGAGCGCGCAGGTGATGGCGTCCGCATGCACGCCGACGACGTCCGCGTCGACGTTGGCGTCGATCGATGCGCTGGGTGCGGCGGGGCAGACGAGGTACGAACCGGTCCGCGCCTCGGCGAGTGCCTGGGCCATCAGGCGGTGTCCGCGGTCGGTGGGGTGGACGTCACAGGTGCCGTCACCGTTGTCGAGCAGCAGCCCGGCGTCGCAGGTGCTACCGGCGGCGCGCGCAGCGGCCGGCGCCAGCGCTGCGGAACCGTCTGCCACGACCACGTCCTCGAAGCTCGCCACGACCCCGGAAACCACCTGGTCGGTAGCCCCGGCTATGGCGAGGTCCTCCTCCGAGCTGTAGTCGAGCGCGTAGTAGCTCACCACGATGATCTCGCCGTCGTAGACGGTGCGCAGCGTCCCGAGCGCCGTGGCCAGGTTGCCGCCGAGCGTGCCCAGGACCTCCTCGAAGGCATCGGGCGTGCAGCCACCCTCCGCGTCCTGGCACCGGAACAGGTCGTTGGCGCCCAACTGGATACTCACGAGTTCCGTGTCGGGGTTGGCGGTGAGGAAGTCGACCGCGAACCCGAGCTGCGCGCCCGTCCCGTAGTCCACCTTGAGACCTTGGCTGGCGATCACGACACCGCAGCCGTTGTCGGGCGTGTCCCGATCCAGGAACGAGCCCGAGGTCTCACCGGGGCAGCTCGCGTTGGTCAGCGTCAGGTCTGCCAGCTCGGCATAGATCTCCGGGTAGCCGACGTGGAAGTCCGGAGTGACCAGCGGGAACGGTGGCGTCACCGGGTCCCACCCGTAGGGCAACGAGTCCCCCAGCGCAAGGTAGGGCGCCGGGGCCTCGATGTGCTCGTCGGCAGATGCCGTGGACGCGCCAGTGAGAGCGCTCAGTGCGAGCACGAGCACGAGGAGGAACGAACCGAGCACGGTGGTGCGTGGTCCGGCGAGCGAGGTCGTCATGCGGCTTCCTGGGCTCTGTCGACCGCTCGAGGCCGCGCTCACAGACGCCGCGGTAGGTCCCGGCATGAGCGACATGCGGTCGGATATCGAATGGTCACCGGACTCTACTCCTGACCTCAACCCTTCGGGGTGATGACGGGGCGGAGGCTCGCGCTGATCACCTGGGCGGCACGACGTTCAGCTACCGGAGGCCGGTCGGTGGCCGCGTCCACCGGGTGGCTACGTCGTGGTCGAGGCACCGCATGGTGTCGCCGCTATGCATCCGGCTCCGAGAGCTCGGGGCCACCGGAGTTGCTGCCCTGCTGCAGTTGGATCCACCTCGAGCTTCGAGGAGCGGCATCTGTGGGCGAACCGCAAGCGTCGGCCGTCAGCGGTCGTCGGGGGTAGCCGTTCGAGGATGCGATCGACGAAACTCGCTCCGACCGAACCGGCCCTTGCCACCGATCAGCAGTTCGGCGAACCGACGGGATTCCATGAAGGCTGGAGCAACTCCACCGGCTCGAGCTCCCGTCGCGCCGCCTGGCCGGCGTCGACCTGCAGCATGGCTCGCACCAGTGTTGGCTCGCCCGGATCCGGTGCGCGGCGGGTCGCGACCTCCGCGATCCTTCGTGCCGAGTGCCGCTCACCAAGGTCGAGGAAGACCTGGAGGATGACGCGAGCTGTGTAGCCGAGGAAGGCGGGGGATACGTCCGTCTCGACGAGCCGTTCGTACAGCCCCAGGTAGCACTGGACCGCCCAGCAGCGAGACCCCGACGAGGTTGGCGACCAGGACGAGTAGGGGCAGCGAGTCGCGACGCAAGACGGCGGTCAGTCGGTCGATCGGCGTGGCCGATACCCGTTCCACGCCTTCCCGCGTCCCCGACGCCGTACGGGACGTTCCTGGAGAGGTCGCTGACAACCTTTGGTATAGGCCAATTACCGTGGTAGTGTCCCAGCTGTTCAGGGAGGATTGGTGGATCTCTTCCGTTTCATCGGGTTTGGGGCCCTGATCGAGTCTGCGGTCTCGGCAGGTTTCATGTTCGGTCTAGACCAATCAGATGGCTGCGGTCCATGGCGTTGAAGCACGAAGCCGTTCACGCTGCTCTGCTCGAACTGATAGATGGGCAGGAGATCGGCACGGTCATCCCGCCGGAACGTCAGCTTGCGGCGCAGTTCGGTGTCTCGCGTATGACCCTGCGGCAGGTCATCGCGAAGCTGGTTGCAGAGGGCTACCTCGCCACGCGGCAGGGAAGCGGGACTTTCGTTGCACAGCCGAAGATCTCGCAACCGCTCACGATGACCTCGTTCTCCGAGGACATGCGACTTCGCGGCTTCACGCCGGGCTCCCGGACCCTCTCCCTCGAGACCAACGATGCGGGTGCACGGGTGGGACGTTGGTTGGAGATCTCCCCTCGCGAGAGCGTCGTGCGAACGCGGCGGCTACGCCTTGCCGACGGCGAGCCCATGGCGGTGGAGACGCTGCACGCACCGGCGGCCAAGGTGCCCGGGTTGTCGGCGAAGGAACTCGAGGAGCACAGCTTCTACGACCTGCTTCGGGACACGTTCGGGATTCGCATCGCCGAGGGGGTACAGACCGTCGAGCCGACGGTGCTGAGCGAGGACGAGGCCGAGCTCCTCGAGGCACCGGTCCACTCCCCGGCGTTCCTGTTCGAGCGGATCACCCGCGACACCGACGGATGCCCCATCGAGTATGTGCGCTCGCTGTACCGAGGTGATCGCTACCGCCTGGTGTCGGAGCTGCGCGCTCCGGACCTGCGACCAGGGAGGGCTGGCGCATGACCGGCACCTACCTCGGCATCGATGCTGGCAAAACAGGTACCCGGGCTGTCGTGGTCGACGACGGGCGATGTCTTGGCACGACGACTGGCCCCGGCTTCGAGAACATCGCTGCGGTGGGTGCCCGGGACCGCATCCACGAGGCGTTGCAACACACCTTGTCCGAGCTCCCCGGGGTGCGCGACGGCTATGACGGAACCTGTCTCGGGTTGACCGGGGTGCTGACGCCCGGGGCGTACAGCGCCCGCATACTCGACCTCCTCTTGGATCTTGTGCCGACTCGGCGCGCCGTCGTCACCAGTGACGTCGTAACCTCGTACTGCGGTGCGCTGGGGTTGCGCCCGGGTGCGGTGGTCGCGGCCGGAACCGGCTCGATCACGTTAGCGGTCGGCCCTGATGGCACGCTGAGTCGCGTGGATGGCTGGGGCTACCTGCTGGACGACGGCGGGAGCGCCTTCGAGATCGGACGGGCCGGTCTCCGTTCGGCGCTGCGTGCCAGCGATGGCCGCGGTGGATCGGCGGCGCTCCTGCTTGCGGCCCTTGCCCGCTACGGCGACACTGAGTCGATCACGGATGCCATCTACGGGGCGGACAACCCGCCGAGCGTGGTGGCGGGCTTCGCCCGTGTCGTCTCCGAGGTGGCTGAGGCCGAGGACCCCACCGCCCTGACGCTGCTGCAGGACGCCGGGGTCGCCCTTGCTTCAAGCGTGGCGGCCGCTGCGCGTCGGGCGTTCGGGACGCGGCGTCCCATCCCGGTGTCGTATTGCGGCGGGGTGTTCCGGGCCGGCCCTCTGGTCACGGACGCCTTCCTCCGAGCCCTCGCCGACGAGCTCCAGGATGCTCGACCCGAGCCGCCGGCAGGTGATGCCCTCGACGGTGCCGTTCTGCTCGCAGCAACCACACAGCCAACGGTGGTCGACGACATGCTGCTGGTCGCGGACCAGGTGGCGCTATGACGCCATCGGACCGGCCCCCGGCCGCGGCCAGCTACCTCGAGGCACTGGTCGGCCATCTGGAGCTGCTCCACCGACGCTCGTCCAGCACGATCGAGGAGGTCGCTACCCGAGCAGCGGCCAGCATCCGCGACGGCGGCGTCGTTCATGTGTTCGGCTGCGGGCACTCACAACTGGTCGCGCTCGAGGCCAGCGACCGCGCGGGTGGACTGGCGGCGATACATGCGATCGTCGATCCCGCGCTCGCTCCCACGGGTGGGGTTCGCTCTGCGCGGACGGAGCGACTGCCCGGCTACGGGCAGGTGGTGCTCGAGACCGAGGATCTGCGGTCGGGTGAGTTGCTGATCGTCGTGTCCAACTCCGGGATCAACCCGGTGCCGATCGACGTCGCACGCGGCGCGGCTGAGCTCGGGTTGTTCGTGGTCGCCGTGACCAGCCGTGAGCACAGCGACGCGGTCATCTCCCGGCATCCCTCCGGCCTACGGCTCCACGAGGTCGCGCACGTCACGCTCGATACGGGTGTACCGACTGGCGATGCGGCCCTGCACCTAGACGATGGCACGGTAGTCGGTCCGCTGTCCACGGTGCTCGCCTCCGCAGCGATGCACGCCCTGGTGGCAGCGGCGGCTGCCCAACTCGCGGCGACCGGGGACGAGGTGCCCGTGCTGGTCAGCCAGAACCTCGATGGTCCGGCTGACCCGAACGAGGCGGTCGTCGCGAGGTATGCGGACCGCAAGCGAGGACGACCATGAGTGCGCTGCTGCTGACCGACGCCCGCATCGTGACCAGCGATGAGGTCCTCGACGGAGGCTGGCTGCTCGCCGACGCCGGCGCCATCGTCGCCTTCAGTGCGGGCGCCCCCAGCGATGAGGTCCGCGCCGGAGGAGACGGCGCTGCCCCCGACGTCGTGGAGGCGGAGGGTCGCTGGTTACTGCCGGGGTTCGTCGACGTGCACGTCCACGGTGCGCTCGGCTATGAGACGATGGACGGCGACCCCGACGGGATCGCCGCGATGGCGGCTTTCTACGCTTCGCATGGTGTCACCTCGTTCCTCGCGACGACGTGGACGGGTACCACGGACGAGACGCTCGGCGCTCTGCACGCGGTCGCGACCGCGATGCGCCAGCCGTCCTGGGATGGGGCGGAGCTGCTCGGGGCGCACATGGAAGGGCCCTACCTCAACCCACGTCGCTGCGGTGCCCAGGAGGCCTCACTCATCCGTCACGGCAACCTCGACGAACTGGCACGGTTCCTCGACACCGGCGTGGTACATCTGATGACCATCGCCCCGGAGATGCCCGGCAACCTCGTGGTGATCGAGCGCTGCATCGAGCAGGGCATCACGATGAGCGCCGGGCACACCGATGCCACCTACGATGAGATGCGAGATGCCGTGGTCGCGGGCGTCCGCCACGTGACCCACACGTTCAACGCGATGCGTCCGTTGCATCACCGCGAGCCGGGCGTCGTCGGCGCCGCCATGTCGATGCGTGAGCTCACGGTGGAGTTGATCGCCGACAACATCCACGTGCATCCGGCGGCGATGGAGGCGCTGTTCGCGGCCCGCGGGGTCGACGCCGTCGTGCTCGTCACCGATGCGATCCGCGCCGCGGGTATGCCCCCCGGCACCTACCCGATCGGGGACCGCACCGTCACCGTCGAAGAAGGCGCGGTGCGTCTACCCGACGGGGCTCTCGCGGGCAGCGTCCTGACCCTCGACCTCGGACTGCGCAATCTGCAGCGGGCAACGGGCTCCCAGCTCTTCGAGCTCTGGAAGGCCGCCAGCCGCAACGCGGCGCGGGTCGCGGGCGTGGCGGACCGGAAGGGCGAGATCGCTCTGGGACGTGATGCCGACCTCGTGCTGGTCGATGACCAGGTGCGCGTCCACCTCACGGTGGTCGGGGGCCGCGTCGTCCACCGGGCGAGGGATGACCTCGACGACGGGCGGGAAGGAACGCCCGAGTACACCTGACCAACCGGGCACCGCTCGACGTCATGTGACGCGAACGCCGCCGAGTGCTCCATCCAGAACCGGAGAAGGAGAAGGAACAATGAGACGACGACTACGGTGGGTTGCGATGCTCGCAGCGGGACTACTCGTCCTGGCTGCGTGCGGTGAGGCCGAGGACCCTCGCGGCGAGACCGACGAGGACGTCACCGACCCCGATGCTGAGCCGACGGAGGACCCCGAGGCCGGTGCGGATGGCGAGCAGGTGACGCTCATCATGGAGAGCTGGCGCAACGACGACCTCGTGGTCTGGGAGGACGTCATCCTGCCGGCCTTCCACGAGCAGCACCCCAACATCCGGGTGACCTTCCAGCCAACCGCGCCGGATGAGTACAACGCGGCGCTCGAGGCCAAGCTCGAGGGTGGCTCGGCCGGTGACCTCATCACGTGTCGGCCCTTCGACATCTCGCTGGATCTGTACGAGGATGGCCACCTGGCGCCCGTCACCGACCTGTCCGGTCTCGAGGCCTTCGGCGACGTTGCCCGCAGCGCCTGGATCACCGACGACGGATCCGACGTCTACTGCGTGCCCATGGCCTCGGTCATCCACGGCTTCCTCTACAACATCGACATCTTCGACGAACTCGGCCTCGAGGAACCCGAGACCGAGGAGGAGTTCTACGAGATCCTCGACCAGGTCGCCGACGATGGCACCTACGCCCCGCTCGTGATGGGGACCGCGGACCAGTGGGAGTCGGCCACGATGGGCTTCCAGAACATCGGGCCGAACTACTGGGACGGTGAGGAAGGACGCCTCGCGCTGATCGACGGCACCGAGGCATTCGACGACGAGCCGTACGTTGCTGCGTTCGAAGCTCTCGGCCGCTGGACGCCGTACCTGCCGAGCGGCTATGAGGCCGTGACCTACCCCGACTCACAGAACCTCTTCACCCTGGGCAACGGCGCTGTCTTCCCGGCCGGGTCATGGGAGATCGGCTTCTTCCGCGAGCAGGCAGACTTCGAGATGGGTGCCTTCCCGCCACCTGTGCCGGCGGGACAGGACACCTGCTACATCAGCGATCACACCGACATCGGCATCGGTATGAACGCGGCGAGCGACCACGCGGAAGAGGCGCGGACGTTCCTTGAGTGGACTGCGACGGCGGAGTTCGCCGAGCTGTACGCGAACGCGTTGGCGGGATTCTTCCCGCTGTCAGACCACGATGTGCAACTCGAGGACCCGCTCGCGCAGGAGTTCCTCGACTGGCGCGGGGAGTGCGAATCCACGATCCGTAACTCCTACCAGATCCTCTCCCGGGGTGAGCCCAACCTCGAGAACGAGCTGTGGGGCCTGAGTGCTCAGGTCCTCAACGGCACGATCGAACCAGAGGACGCGGCCGCGACCGCCCAAGAGGGGCTCGAGCGCTGGTACGAGCCACAGCAGCAGTAGGCACCATCCAGCATCAGGTCGGCGGGCGGCTGGTCCGCCCGCCGACCGGAGGGAGGCAGGTCTATGGCACGTGAGCCCGAGGGCGGCGCTGACGCGGACGGTGCGGCCGCGCCCCGACTAGCCGTACCAACGCGCGACCTGACTGCCCCCACGGGACGACGCCGTCGCCGTCATGGACACCTGCTCGTGTTCCTGCTGCCTGCCGTGGGGATCTACACGGTCTTCATGGTGTACCCGCTACTCGACTCGGTACGACTCAGCCTGTTCTCACCGGTGGACGGCGTCGAGGTCTTCGTCGGCCTCGGCAATTTCGAGCGTCTGCTGACCGACGAGCTGCTATCGGCCAGCTTCTGGAACGCGGTCTGGAACAACCTCCTGTTCTTCGCGGTCCACTTCTTCGTCCAGAACCCCATCGGTCTCCTGCTGGCCGCGTTGCTCGCCTCGTCGACGCTCCGGGGGCGAAGCGTCTACCGCACCCTGCTGTTCATTCCCACCACCCTGTCTGTCGTGATCGTCGGGTTCATCTGGCAGCTCATCCTGAGCCCGGTCTGGGGCATCGTGGAGACCCCGCTGCTGGGTCGGTCCAGCACTGCGCTCCTCACCCTGTCTTTCATGAGCGTGTGGCAGTACATCGGGATCCCGATGATCCTGTTCTACGCGGTGTTGATCTCCATACCGGAGGATCTCGTCGAGGCCGCCCGCGTCGACGGTGCGAGCGGGTGGAGCGTGTTCTGGCGGATCAAGTTCCCGCTGCTGCTGCCGACGGTCGGCATGGTCTCGGTTGTGACCTACGTCGCGAACATGAACGCCTTCGATCTGATCTACACCGTCAAGGGGGCGCTGGCCGGTCCGGACTTCTCGACCGACATCATGGGCACGCTGTTCTTCCGCACCTTCTTCGGCTTCCAGCTCCAACGGGGCTCGTCCACGATGGGGGCCACGGTTGCGACCCTGATGTTCCTGCTCATCCTGGCTGGGATCCTCCTGTACTTCTTCGGCTGGCACCGACGTGTCCAGACCTACGAGCTCTAGGGGACGTCGCGTGAGCACCCTCACCACCGATCGAACGTCCGCGACCGAGCGTGGGCATATCCCGCGCCCCTCCTGGGGTACACGCCTGGGGGGCTTGGTGCCCCATGGCGTGCTCATCGCCTACGCGATAGTCGCCTGCGGTCCGATCCTGATGATCGTGATGAACTCTTTCAAGTCGCGGTCCACGATCTTCTCCTCGCCGTTCATCCCACCTACACCGGACACGTTCGATCTGGTCGGTTATGAGACCGTGTTCGCTCGTGCCCGGTTCGAGCTGTACTTCTTCAACAGCTTCGTGGTGACCCTCGGCGCGGTGTTCCTTGTGCTGCTCCTTGGCTCAATGGCGGCCTTCGCGCTGGCGGAGTACGACTTCAGGGGCAACGCGGTGCTGGCGCTCTACATGGCGCTCGGCATCATGATCCCGATCCGGCTCGGGACCGTCAGCATCCTGCGCCTGCTCGTGGACCTGAACCTCGTCAACTCGCTTGCTGGTCTGGTACTCGTCTACACGGCGATGGGGCTGCCCCTCGCCGTCTTCATCCTGACGACCTTCTTCCAGCAGGTCCCGAAGGAGCTCAAGGAGGCGGCCCGGGTCGACGGAGCGAGCGAGTTCTGGGTCTACCGGCTGGTGGTGCCACTGATCCGTCCCGGGCTTGCCGCCATCGCGGTGTTCACGATGCTGCCGATCTGGAACGACCTGTGGTTTCCGCTCATCCTCACACCTGGGGAGTCGGTTCGCACCGTCACCCTCGGTGCCCAGCTGTTCCTCGGTCAGTTCGTCAGTGACTGGAACGCGGTCCTCGCGGTCCTCACGCTGGCGATGCTCCCGATGATGGCGCTGTTCATCATCTTCTCGAGGCAGTTCATCCGCGGTCTGACATCAGGAGCCATCAAGTGACGCGTATCGGGGTGATCGGAGCCGGGTTCATGGGCACCACCCACGCTCAAGCGTGGGCGGCCACCGATGCCACACTCGCCGCCGTCTTGGCGGGGCCGGACACGCCACCGAGCAGGTTGGCGGATCGATTCGGGGCCGAGGCCCACGAAGAGTTCGATGCGTTCCTCGACGCGGTCGACGTGGTGGACGTGTGTGCACCGACCCACCTGCATGCCGAGCTGGGCATCGCAGCGGCCCGTGCCGGCAAGCACGTGATCTGCGAGAAGCCGCTGGCGCGCACTCCGGAGGACGGCGCGGCGATGGTGGCGGCGTGCCGCGACGCGGGGGTACAACTGCTGGTGGCACACGTGGTGCGTTTCTTCCCCGAGTACGTCGCCGCGAAGGCGGCGGTCGACCGGGGTGTGGTCGGGCAGCCAGCGGTGCTGCGTCTGTCGCGTACGACGTTCCAGCCGAAGAAACCCGCGGACAACTGGTTCGTCGATCCGGCCAAGTCCGGGGGGCTGGTGTTCGACCTCATGGTCCACGACCTCGACTACGCCCTTTGGGTGGCCGGCGAAGTGGTGTCGGTCGTCGCTCGGAGCGTCAAGGCCGCCCGACCGGCCGCAGGGGCCGACCATGCACTGGCGATCCTGCGGCACGCGAACGGCGTCCTCTCCCATGTTGAGGGCTCGTGGGCCTATCCGCCCCCCCACTTCCGGACCCGTGGCGAGATCGCTGGTGACGCCGCGGTGGTCAGCTGGGACTCGCAGCGAACCGATCCGGTGCGAGCCCACCTGCAGCAGGACGAGGAGGGCGGGGATATCCCGCTGGCAGCCAGCACGTTGGCTGAGGACCCGTACACGACGCAGATCCGGCACTTCCTGGCGGTCCTGCGGGGTGAGGAGGAACCGCTCGTCACCGGGGAGGACGGCCTCGCGGCGCTGCGGCTCGCTGCGGCGGTTGCGCGATCGGTCGAGCTGGGGGAGGTCGTGGCACCCGAGGAGGTCTCGGCATGAGGATCGGTCTGCTCGGCGTCGCCCACCTCCACGTTGACGCTTACGTCGACAACGTGCGCCGCTCGGGTGTCGCGGTGGTCGGGGTCACCGACCGCGACCCGGTCCGCGGCCGGGGCTGGGCCACCAAGCACGGCGTGCGGTGGGTGGAGGATCGCGCGGAACTGCTGCGCTCCGACCTCGATGCCGTCATAGTCTGCTCGGAGACGGCCCGCCATCTCGAGGACGTCGAGGCGGCTGCGGGAGCGGGCGTGGCGGTTCTGTGCGAGAAGCCGCTGGCCACCACGGAAGCAGCCGCTGACGCGATCGTGTCGGCCTGCCGCGAGGCAGAGGTCCCCCTGGCAACCGCGTTCCCCATGCGGGCCAGCCCGCCCATGCGGCAGCTCCGGGAGGTAGTGACGAGCGGCCGGCTGGGTACCGTCTGGGCTGCCCAGGGGACGAACCAGGGCGAGCTCCCGATGCGGCACCGGTCGTGGTTCGTCGACCCGGAGGAGTCCGGCGGCGGTGCCTTGATGGACCACGTCGTGCACCTCGCCGACCTGCTCCGTTGGTATCTGGGGCGTGATCCCGTCGAGGTGTACGCCACGACCAACCGGATCCTCCACGGCGAGACCGTCCCGGTCGAGACAGGGGGGCTCGTGATGCTGACTTACGGAGACGGGACGTTCGCGTCGATCGATTGTTCGTGGAGTAAACCGGACGACTATCCGACATGGGGCGGGCTGACCCTGGAGCTGGTCGGAGAGCGGGGTGTCGTCGGCGTCGATGCCTTCAGCCAGCACCTCGTGGTGCACGGCGGTCCGGAGGGCCCGCTGGGCTGGCCGGGCTGGGGCACGGATGCCAACCAGCTCATGATCGATGACTTCCTCGCCAGCGTGGCGGACGGCCGATCGCCGCTGGCGACGGGGGAGGACGGTCTGGCGGCAACAGGCATCGTGCTGGCCGCTGCACGCTCGGCCGAGTGCGGCGACGCGGTCCGTCTGGAGCCGACGTGACGGCGACCGTGCCCTGCCACGTGCTCAGCCTGCGGACCGTGCGCGGGCGGCCGGACGTGGCTCGACGTTGCGGCGTTGAGAAGGTGACCGAGATCCGATGAGCCCCCGACAGTTGGTCGTGACCGCCCCGCGGAGCCTGGCGTACCGTTCGATCGAGCGGCGGCCGCTCGCTGCGACCGAGATCCGATTGAAGACGGTCGCGAGCGCGATCAGCCACGGGACCGAGCTGCACCTGTACCGAGGAACCTCGCCCTTCGCTTCGCGCTCGTTCGACCCCCGGCTGCGTGTCTTCTCTGCACCTGCTCCCGGTGTGGACGAAGCGACCCCCCTCGGCTACGAGCTCGTCGGCGAGGTCGTGGAGCTCGGCTCGCAGGTCGACCAGGTTGCGGTCGGTGACCTGGTGCACGCCGCAGTGCCGCACGCGGACGAGGTGGTGGTCGACCTCGCTCGCCCGGAGCCGCTCGGGTATCCCGCTCAGCGGCTCCCGGACGACATGCCGGTCGAGGCGGGACTGTTCACCGCTCTGGCCTGTGTGGCGCTGTTCGCCACGCATGACGCCGCGATCAAGCTCGGGGACCGGGTCGTGGTGTCCGGCCTGGGGGTGATCGGACAACTCGCTGTGCAGTTGGCCCGGCTGGATGGCGCGACCACCGTCCTGGCCGTCGATCCCATCGCGGAGCGTCGTTCAGCAGCGGTGCGGCTGGGCGCCGATGATGCGCTCGACCCGGGCGCTGAGGCGGTTGGTGCCGGCGTGAAGCGACGACTCGGTGGCCAGGGGCGTGACTGCGGTGCCGACGTCGTGGTGGAGACCTCCGGTGCGGCAGCGGCGCTCCACGAGGCCATCGCCTCGGTGCGGGTCGGTGGCACGATCGTCTCCGTCGGGTTCGCGCAGGGTGGGGCGCCGCAGCTGCGGCTCGGCGAGGAGTGGCACCACAACCGTCCGCAGCTGGTGTCGAGCATGGGCGTGTGGGACTGCCCGCACCGCGATCACCCACGCTGGGACCGCCTGCGGGTCGCGCGGACCGCTTTGTCGCTTCTCGCCTCCGGCGCGCTCCGGGTTGAGGACCTCGTCGGGCCGTCCTACCGGTTCGAGGAGGCCGCCGCGGCCTACGCTCTGCTGGACGGCCAGGTGACACCGCCACTGAAGGTCGTGCTCCGCTACGACGCTTGAGCCGATGCCGTCGCCATGGTGCCGATGGGCTACCTGCGGCGGACCGGGATCTGCACGGGCAACCCGGAACTCTCGACGATCGGCGGGCTCACGCGATCGTGACCCGTTGGCTGCGCACCTGCTGGACCGCGGCCGCGAGTTTCCGAGGTCCTGCTCGGGTGCTTCGGCCGCTTCGGCAGGCTGTCGCTGCAACTGGTCCTCGTGAACCGGATCGATGAACACCAGCCCCATCGGGGTTCGGTCTGGTTCTGCCAGTCAGCTGTCCAAGATGGCTGTGGCGCTCTGCGGATCGGTGGACGCCGAGGGTCGAGCGATACGATCGTGTCGCGACCGCGGCGCTGGTAGCACCTCTCGACCGCCAGCAGCTGGGTCTTCCCACTCGATCAAGGGAGCACGATGGCTGCTCGTCGGTCCCGCCCGGTCATGTGGCTGGCGGCCTCAGTCCTGCTCGCGCTCCTGTCCGGGGCCATCCAGGCTGGGAGTCCGGCGGCCGCGGATCCCGTCAGCACCGCCTGTCCGCTTGGTGCGGTACCCGCGACGGCCTTCGAGGACACCCTCAGCTCCACACATCGCGCGGCCATCGACTGTGCGGCCTGGTGGGACCTGGTGGAGGGAGTCTCTGCGACCAGCTACGCCCCGGCTGACGAGGTCACCCGCGGGCAGGTCGCTGCGATGATCGCCCGGCAGCTCCGCGCCAGCGATCGGACGATCGCCCAGGTACCGGCGGCCGGGTTCGACGACACGGTGGGGCACCTCTTCGAGGACGACATCGATCTCCTCGCGGCCCTCGACATCGTCGAGGGCACGAGTGCGTCGACCTATGCGCCGGACGCTGCCGTGACGCGTGCGCAGTTCGCCTCGATCCTCGTGCGTACCTTTGATCGGGGGTATGACGCCCCACTGCCAGCCGGCGTCGTGCCGTTCGCAGACGTGTCGGTGATCAGTGTGCACCGCGATGCCGTCGGTGCCCTCGTGAGAGCCGACATCGCCGCCGGGACGAGCCCGACCACCTTCGCTCCCGGTCGTTCGCTCACCCGGGAGCAGACGGCCTCCTTCCTCACCCGTGCCGCGACGATCCTGCTCGCCGAGGAGCTGGTTGCCCTGCCGACGACCCGCCCGGCCGCGGACGATGCCTACGCCTCCCGGATGCGCGCTGCCTGGGTGCACCTGTTCGACGACACCCTCAAGACCCGGGCCGGGATCCAACGCGTGGTGGACGAGCTGGCGGCTGCAGATGCCACGGCCATCATCGCCCAGGTGGCCCGTCGACACGACGCGTACTACGTCTCCGAGGTCCTGCCGCGGACCGTCGATCCCCGCCTCACACCGGGGCTGGACGTCCTCGACGAGCTGCTCACCGCGGCGCATGCACGAGGCCTGGAGGTCCACGCCTGGTACGGCGTGGCACCCACCTGGCACGGTGTGTACCAGGACCTGCCCGCGCCCGACGGCTGGATCGCGACCGAGCACGGCAGCGACGCACCCGTGGCCGACCGCTGGGTGACCCGGACCTCCTCTGAGATCTGGTCGGACTACCTCGACCCGGGCGTACCGGCCGTGCAGGCCCACGTCGCCGCAGTGGTCACCGAACTCGTCCAGCGCTATCCGGTCGACGGGATCCACCTCGACTACGTGCGCTACCCGTCGGCCGATCACGGCTACCACCCCGTTGCGCTCGAGCGTTACCGGACACAGACCGGCACGACCGGCATCCCCGACCCCGACGATGCACGGTGGAGGGCCTGGCGCCGCGACCAGTCCCGGGAGCTCGTCCGTGCGGCCCGCGGGGCGATCGATGCCAGTGGCCGTGACGTGACGCTCTCCGCTGCGGTGATCACCTGGGGTGCGGGGCCCGCGACCCCCGACCGCGACGGGTTCGAGGCCTCGTTGCCCTACACCCGCACCTTGCAGGACTGGGACCGGTGGGTCCGCGACGGCGAGCTGGATGCCGTGCTGCCGATGAACTACTACCCCCAGCACGACCCCGAGCAGGCCACCAACCTCGCGGGCTGGCAGGTCTACCAGCGGGCCCTGGCGGCGGATGCGCAGACGCAGGTGGTGCCCGGGCCCGGTGGCTACCTCAACCACCCGGACAACGTCCTCGCACAGGTCCGCACGTCGATGCGCAACGACGGGGCGGCGGTCTACTCCTACCAACAGCCCACGCTCGACGGGTCGCGCGACGTCTGGCAGCGGCTAGCCGATACCCGGTGGGGCTACCACCCGCAGCGATGAGCGGGATCGACCCGGAACGCCCGGTGCCGACGCTGCAGCGGGAACCACGCCGCGTCGTTGGGCCGGATCCGTCGTCTCGGGGGAGCGAGGGGTAGCTCGGGTGCGCGAGACGGGTCAGGTGGGCGAGCCGTACACCAGGACATCGGCGCCGATGGGCAGGGCCTCGTTGGCCCACAGCCAGTCCATCGCGTCGATCGAGACGCGGACGCACCCGTGGGAAGCGGCCTGTGCCGGCACGCTGTTGGAGCCGTGTATCGCGATGCCGGCGGTGTGGAAGTACTTCGGACGGTAGAGCTCACCGAGATGCGACGTTCGCCAACCATCGATCTCACGGTAGACGTCCCAGCTCCCGTTGGGCGTCTCGGCGACGTAGGTGGTGCCTGCGTACTCGTAGGAGTCCTCGTTCCCACCCGACGCATGGAAGATCTGCCCGGCAACACCATCCTGGACCAGCAGCACGAGCTGGCGGTCCTCGTCGAACTCGACGACGTACCCCTCGGACGATGCTGTGCTGGGGGGTTGCGGATCAGCGACCGCGGCTCGCGTGGACGGGCCGTAGATGCCGTCGCGTAGCAGACCGTGCACCTTCTGGATGGCGAGTACGGCTTGCTCGGTGAGCGTGCCGTACCCGCCGTCGATGGGCCCGACCCAGTAGTCGTGGTTCTCGAGCCGCTGTTGCAGTGCCTGGACGGCTGGTCCCTCGTCGCCGGGCTGGAGCAGCATGGGGATCGACACCGGGGCGACGAGCTCCTGTGCGCGGGCGAGGAACGCTGCCATCTGTTCTCGGCGCACTGACTGGGCGGGGCAGAACGACAGGCCGAGGTCGTCACACCCATCACTGATGCCCGCCTCCGCGAGGCGCTGCGCGTTCTGGTCGTGGGTGTCACCGACGTCGTGGAAGTACTGCTCCTGTGCCGGTCCCAGGTCGAAGCCGCGGGCGAGGAAGGAGGCCATCTCGGCGCGGGAGACGGGCGCGTCCGGGCAGAAGCGCTCCGGTGCGCAGCCTTGCGTGATCCCCGCTTCGGCCAGTGCGTTGATGGCGCCGCGGTGCACGTTGTCGACGGGGACGTCATCGAAGCGTCGGTCGTCCACCGCTTCGAGCCCCAGCGCCCGAGCGAGGAAGGAGGCCATCTGGTCACGGCGCACCACCTCCAACGGGCAGTAGCGATCCTCCTCACAGCCCTCGGCGACACCGGCATCGGTGATGGCGGCGATGGCTTCGGCGTGGATACCGTCCGTGACATCCTCGTAGCCGGAGGTCTGGGCAGATGCAGGCGTTGCGGACATGGCCATCGCGGTGGCAGCAGCCAGCCCGACAAGGAGGGTGGAGGCGAGAACCTGAGGGCGTCGCGACACGTCGGTCCGATCGGGTGTGGTCGGGTTCGAGATGCACGCTGAAGGGGCTCAACGACGATCGGTTCTCAGCGTCCACGTCCACTGACGTGGCGGCAAGCCCTCAGCTGCGTCCGAACGGTGGTGCGCTTGGTTCGGCTCTATGGCAAGCTATTGCCTCAGATGGACTCTCATGGAGTCACGGCCGCCGAACCCGACGTGCAGCGCAGGCGCTGTGACGCGGGCGGCGCGGCGGCTGGACGCATGCGGTCCGGTCGTGCCCCGCTTCCACCATGGGCCGGTCGACGAGACAGCGGTTGGCGCGGTCCCTGCAGTCTCACCGCGGGCTGGCCTTGGTGGGGGGAGCCCTTCGTAGTGTCCCAGGCCACGCACCACCTGTCCTACGCGCAGCCAGGAGCTGTCCCATGACCGAGCACGAGCCGGCCGGCGACCGGGCGCGGTTGCTGGCCGCGCTCGCCGACCTGCTCGAGCGACTGCGGTTCGACCTCTCCGCCGGGGCGACGGAGGAGCTGCGTCGCGAGCGGGACCGGGTCGCGCGCCTGCTGCGCGGCGTCGGCACGCGCGCAGCCGCTCCCGACGCACCGTTGCTGGTCGTGGTCGGCGGCGGCTCCGGCGCAGGCAAGTCCACCACCGTCAACTCGCTGGTCGGACGCCGTGTCACAGCTGCCGGGGTGGTCCGTCCCACCACGCGGACGGCCACCCTGATCTGCCACCCTGAGGACGAGGCGGTGTTCGCCTCCGATCGTGTCCTGCCGGGGTTGGTCCGCGTCGATGCGACCAAGGCGGCGCAGGTGGCGGGGGAGCGGACGCTCCTGCTCGCCACCAGCGAGGCCCTGCCGGTGGGCATCGCGGTCCTCGACACCCCCGACATCGACTCGGTGGCGCACGCCAACCGCTGGTTGGCGGAGCGGGCCCTCGATGCCGCGGACGCGTGGGTCTGGCTCGCGACCGCCCGCACCTACGCCGACGAGGTGGGCATGACCTACCTGCGGCGTGCCGCCCGACGCCAGGCGCTCGTCTCGGTCGCGATCACCCAGATCCCGTCCGACCAGGGCGAGGAGCTCGTCGCCGACGCCGCCCGGCTGCTGGCGGCCGAGGGGGTCGACGTCGAGCGACTGTTCGCCATCCCGCATGCCAGCGTGGTCGACGACCGTCTGCCGGTGGGTGCCGTCCGGGAGCTCGAGGACTGGCTGGCCACCCTGGCGCCGCTGGACCGTCGTCGTGCGGTCCGGGAGCAGGCCCTGGACGGGCTGGTGACCGCGATCCCGACCGATCTGGCGACCCTCGATGCGGCCGTCACCCGTGAGCAGGAGCATGCGGATCGGCTCGCGGCGATGGTGGAGCACCGCTTCGACGAGATCGCCCCGGGTCTCGAGGCGGAGCTCGAGGCGGGCCTGTCGTTACGGGCAGAGGTCCTGGAGGGCTGGCAGCGGCTGGTGGGCGGGAACGAACTGCTGCTCAAGGTCCAGACGACCGCCACGCAGCTCGGTGGTCTCGTGCGTGACCGGCTCGGTCTCGGTGCGGCCGGTCGCGCCGGTCAGGTGCAGGCCGAGGTCGGCGACGAGCTCGTCCGGATCCTCGACCGTCTGCTGGAACGCGCCACGGTCACCACCCGCCGCGATCTGGAGGCCGATCGGATCGGGCTCGACCTGCTGGAGCAGCACCCGAGGCTCCGCGCGAGCCCCAGCGACCGCCGCTCGGCGCTCCATGCCACCGTCGACGCCTGGCAGGCAGCCACCACCGCGCTGATCGACGAGGTGGGCACGCCCCGCAAGGTGCAGGCACGCCGGGCCACGATCGCGCTCAACTCCGTCGGCACCTCGGCGATGCTGGTGCTGTTCACGGTGTCCGGCGGTCTGGCCGCCGGTGAGGTCGGCATCGCCGCCGGTGCCGCCGCGGCGAGCCAGTGGTTGTTGACCAGGCTGCTCGGCGAGCACAACGTCCGCAGGCTGCTCGAGGAGATGCGTGCCGATCTGCAGCGACGGGTCGCGTTGCTCGCCGAGGCGGAACGCCGTCCCTTCGACGATGCGATCGGTTCCGCACGGCCGCCCGGCGAGGCGGTCGAGGCGCTGCGTGCCGCCAGAGCGGGACGGCCATGAACGCTCGCGATGGCCGGTCGCCGGTGGCCGGCACGGTCCGCACCGAGGCCACCTCGCCGTCGGGGCTGGTGGAGGATCTGGCGACGGCCACGGAGTTGGCCCCCGGCCGGTGTCCCGACGAGGACGTCCACCGGTTGCTGGCCCTGCAGGGACACGTGCTCGAGCGTCTCGACCTCGGTGACGGCGTGACCGTCGTGGCCGTGGCCGGCGGGACCGGGGTGGGCAAGTCGGCGCTGGTGAACCGGCTCGTCGGCACCGAGGTGGTCGTGGAGGGGGTGCGCCGGCCGACCACCGATCATGCGGTCGCGGTCGCTTCCGAGCTCGACGCCACGGCGGGTCGGCTCCTGGACTGGCTCGACATCGACGACCGTCGGGTCGTGCCGGCAGCGCTGCCCGACGGGCTCGTCCTGCTCGACCTACCGGACCACGACTCGGTGGCCGACGCGCACCGGGCGATCAGCGAGCGGCTCGCCGCGCGCGTCGACGTGCTCCTGGTGGTGGTCGATCCGGTCAAGTACGCCAGGGCGGACCTCCACGAGGGGCCGCTGGCACGCCTGCGCGCGCACGCCGAGGTGCTCACGATCGTGCTCAACCGTGAGGACGAGCTCGATCCCGACGACGTGGCCCGCGTCCGCGACGACCTGCGGGGCCGACTGGCTGCCGACGGCCTGGAGCGGGCGCAGGTGGTGACCACCTCGGCGGCCACCGGAGGTGGTGTGGCAGCGCTCTGTGACCACCTCACCGTGGTGGCGGGGGACCGTCGGGCCGCCGTGCGTCGTCTGGAGGCGGATGCGGCCCAGACCGCCGAGGAGGTCCTGGAGCGCACGCCCGTGCTGCCCGCCGCCAGCATCGAGGCCGCCCCGCTGGTGGACGCCGCGCTGGAGGCGAGCGACGGCTACCGGGCGCTGGCGACCGCCGAGGTGGAGCACCGCGCAGCCGGCCGGCGCGCCACGCGCTCACCGCTGGCTCGGCTGCTCTGGGTCCCGGTGCGCGCGACCGCCCGGGTGGGGCGCGAACTGGGCTTCGGGACCGGCGCCCCGGCCGACGCGATCTCGCAGCAGCCCCCACACCGCCAGGACCTCCTTGCCCGGCGTCTGGCCGAACAGGTGCAGCTGTCCAGCACCGTGGGCGCGAGCCACACCGCCCTGGACCGTGCGGTCACCGCCGCTGCGCGCTCGGCCGCGCCGGCGATGGTCGCCGAGGTCCGCGGGATGACCACCACGGCGACGCCCGAGCGGCGGCGCTGGTGGGCCGGGATGGCCGCAGCACGGTTGGTGACCGAGTCGGTCGCGCTGGTCGGCCTGGCGTGGCTGGTCCTGCTCGCAACCGCGGCGTGGCTCGGCCTGCCCGCACCGTCACCGCCGCCTCTGACCGATGAGGTGAGCTGGCCGGCGGGGTTGCTGCTCGGCGGACTCCTGCTGCGCCTGCTGCTCGGGCTGGTCAACCGCCGGCTCCTGCGCAGCTCCGCGCGGCGGGCCCGGGCCAGGGCCGAGCGGCGGCTGCGGGCACGGTTGCGGACGCTCGTGCAGGAGCTGCTCGTCGAGCCCTACGACGCCGAGGTCGAGGCGACCGACCGGCTGCGAGGGGCACTGGAGCGACTGGTCAGCGGTCGTCCATGACGGTGATGACCCCGGAGTAGCTCGCCACCCACACCTGTCCCGTCCCCCGGTCGTAGGTGATCCCGATGGGTTTGTCCGCGACGTCGAGCGTCTGCAGCACGCTCATGTCGGAGGTGCGGACCTTGCTGACCGTGTCGCCGAGGTAGTTGACCACGTACAGCGACCGCCCGTCGGCGGCGATGTCCATGCTCCGCGGCGCCTGCCCCGTCGCCGTCGTCACGACCTCCTGTGTGGCGAGGTCGATCTTCGCGACGACGCCATCGCTGTTGATGGTGGCGTACAGGGTGCGGTCATCGGGGGAGAGGACCAGGTGCCGGGGCCCACGTCCGATGCCGGCCAGAAGGTCGCTGCTGCCGTCGTCGAGGTCGAGGACCAGGATGTCGTAGGTCCCCATCAGCGCGATGTAGGCCGTCGAGGAGTCCGAGGTGACCGCGATACCGCGGGGGTAGCGCCCGAGTTCGACCCGGTCCACCTCGGTCCCGGTGGCGACGTCGATGATGCTGAGGTCGTAGCTGCACCAGTTCGTCACCAGCACCCGGGACCCGTCCGGGGTCACGGCGACGTACTTCGGTACCGAGCCGACGGGGATCACCTGGTCGATCGCGAGCGTCTCCAGGTCCAGGCGGTAGACGGTGCTGTCGTCGTAGCCGTCCGCGGGGCTGCAGGTGTCGGTGCCCTCGCGGTCGTAGCCGGCCCCGTACATCGCGTAGTTGGAGACGTAGGCGTACCGACCGTCGGGCGTGAACGCGGCCTCGACCGGTGCGCCTCGCACCTCGGCGTCGGGGCCGTCGAGCCCGAACTCGGTCGGGTTGACCGTGTCGGGGATCGTGGCGACGAGCTCGTGGGTGCGGTCGTAGACGGTGATCGTGTGGCGGTACATCATGTTCTGGGCCAGGAACAGCCCACCGGGCGAGGCCACCACCGACTTGGGCGAGATGTTCCCACCGATCTCGGTGCGGACCTCGAGGACGCGCTCGTCGGTGGGTGGGCCGGGGGGCAGCGCGGGAGCCGATGGCGCCGGTGTCGGCGAGGTGGTGGTGTCCTCCGCCGGCGGTTCGTCGCCGTCGGGTCCCGGCTCCGTCCCGCTGGCGTCCTGCGGATCCGGCGCGTCGTCTGCGTCCTCGGCGTCCTCGGCGTCCTCGCTGGCCGGATCCTCGGCGTCCTCGGCACCCGGCTCGCTCTGCGGGTCCCCGGCGGCCGGGTCGTCGGCATCGTCCGCCGGGTCGTCGGCGTCCCCGGCCGCGCCGGCCGGAGCCGGATCCTCAGCCGCCGTCCCGGTATCGGGGGCCGTGGCTGCGACCAGCGCCGGATCCCGAGCGCCGCCGAAGAGCAGGACGGCGCCGGCGACGACGGCGATGGCGAGCACGGACAGCACGCCCGGAAGCGCCATGGAGCGCAGGTCTGGTCGCATCGGGAGCACCTGTGGACGGCGAGGGAACAGTGCGGGTCACGGACGCGTCAGGATATGCGCCCGTGCACGCCGGCATGGGACGTCCGCCCGTGGTCGGGGCCGCGCCACCCGCCGTCGTACGAACGGCAGTGGCTAGCGCAGCCGCAGCATCGGGGTCACCGACGGCTTCGGATCGCCGTTACGGTCGAAGCCCTCGGGGCTGTAGCGATCCTGGGTGTCCCGGTGCAGACCGGCCCGGTTGAACCCGAAGCGGTCGTAGCCGTCCGGGCCGAAGGTGCGCGGCTCGGGAGGATCGGTGTGGCGGTGGGTCAGCAGGCGCATCGCACCCTCGCTCGCTCGGTCCGCGGCATCATGCGGCATCGGGGGACCGGCGTCAATGATCCGACACGAACTCGTCGTCACACCTCGCAGACGCGATCATGCACGACGTCCGGGAGCCTCATCGACGCAGTGCTCGATCGAGGTCGTTCTGCAGGTCGGCGACGTCCTCGAGCCCGACCGAGACGCGGAGCACGCCGTCCGAGATGCCCATCTGCGCACGGACCTCGGGACCGATGCGGTGGTGGGTCGTCGTCGCGGGATGGGTCGCCAGGGACTTGGCATCGCCGAGGTTGTTGGAGATGTCGATGAGCGCGAGGGCGTCGAGCACCGCGAAGGCCCGCTCGGTGCCACCGGGGACCGAGAAGGTCACGATCGAGCCACCGCCGGACATCTGCGCCAGGGCGAGCTCGTGCTGGGGGTGGGAGGCCAGCATCGGGTACCGGACCCCGTCGACCGCGGGATGGGTCTCGAGCCACCGCGCCAGCTCGAGGGCGGTGGCGGTCTGGCGCTCGACCCGCAGCCGCAGCGTCTCCAGGCTCTTGAGCACCACCCAGGCGTTGAAGGGGCTCATGGTCGGCCCCGTGTGCTGCATCAGCGGTTTGAGCTCCTCCTCCATGAAGGCGGTGGAGCCGAGGATCGCGCCGCCGAGCGTGCGGCCGTGGCCGTCCAGGTGCTTGGTGGTGGAGTAGACCACCACGTCGGCGCCGAGCTCGAAGGGGTGCTGGAGCACGGGCGTGGCGAAGATGTTGTCGACGATGACCCGCGCCCCGGCGGCCCGAGCGAGCCGGCTGACAGCGGCGATGTCCACCAGTTCCTGCATCGGGTTGGAGGGGGTCTCGAAGAACACGGCCCTGGCCGGCGTCGACAGGGCCTGCTCCCAGGCGTCGAGGTCGGTGCCGTCGACGAGTTCGGTGTGGATGCCCCAACGCGGCAGCAACTGGTCGAGGACCTGGAAGCACGACCCGAACAGTGCCCGCGCCGCCACCACCCGGTCGCCGGAGCGCAGGGTGGCAGCCAGCGCGTTGAAGACCGCGGACATGCCACTGGCGGTCGCCCAGGCGGCGTCCGCACCCTCGAGGCGACGCAGCCGCTCCTCGAGCATGGCGACGGTCGGGTTGCGCAGGCGGCTGTACATGTACCGATCCTGCTCACCGGCGAACGCCGCTGCCGCCTCCGCCGCGGACCCGTAGACGAAACCCGAGGTCAGGTAGATCGCCTCGGAGGTCTCCTCGAACCCGCTACGCATCGTCCCGCCGCGCACCGCGATCGTGTCCGGGCGCCACTCGACGGGCGGGTCCACGGGGTGGGGCTCATCGGACATCGAGGTTCCTGGGTGCAGCGGCGGGAGCGCAGCCTAATGGGCAGGGCCAGCGGACACGCTCGCTGCGCCCGGACCGTGGTGGGCCTGCTGCGCGGCCCGATCGGCTCAGGGACGCGCGTAGCCGACGGGGCTGCGCCGCGACAGCGACGCGGTCCGGACCGGGATGCCGCTGCGTGAGGCCTCCACGATGGTGTCGCCGCCGACGTACATGGCGACGTGGCTGATCGGCGAGTTGTAGAACACCAGGTCGCCCGGTTGCAGCTGCGCCCGGCTCACCCTGCGCAGCCCCCCGAACTGCGCGCCCGAGGTCCGCGGGATCGTGACACCGGCGGCCCGCCAGGCGTAGGAGGTCAGCCCCGAGCAGTCGTAGGCGTTCGGGCCGGTGGCTCCCCAGAGGTAGGGCTTGCCCACCTGTGCCAGTGCGGTGGCCACCGCCACGTCGGCGGAACGGCGTGTGGACGGGGCGGGCGCCGGCGTGCTGCTCGGGTTCGAGGAGGAACTGCTCGACGAGGAGGAGCTGGACGAGGAACTGCTGGACGAGGAGCTGCTGCTGGACGAGGAGCTGCTCGAGGAGGAGCTGCTGGATGAGGAGGAGCTGGACGCGGCCCGGGCTGCAGCTGCGGCTTCCTCCTGCTGGCGTTGCTCCTCCGCGCGGCGCCGCTCCTCCGCCTCGCGGGCTGCTCTCCGCTCGGCCTCGAGCCGGCGACGTTCCTCCTCGACGCGTTCCTGCTCGGCGGCGACGGCCTGACGGGCCGCGGCCACCGCTGCAGCGTCGCCATCGACCAGCGCCTGCTGTTCGCTGACCTCGCGGCGGACGCCGGCGAGGGTGGCCTCCAGTGCCTCGAGCTCCTCGGCCCGATCCTCGTAGAGCTGCTCCACGGCGATCACCTGCGCCTCGACCTCGTCGGCCAGGTCCGCGGCGGCGGTCTCCTGCTCCACCAGGCGGGCTTCGAGGGCGGCCGCCCGATCGGTGGCGGCGGCCAGCCGCTCCAGGCTCACCTGGTCGGCGTTGATGATCTGGCGCAGCGAGCTCGTGCGGAAGCCGATGTCGGCGGGACCGTTCGCGCCGACCACCATGGCGAACTCCAGCGACGGACCCATCTTGTGCAGCCGGCGAGCATGGTCGGCGACGGCATCGTTGAGCAGCACGATCTCCGCGTCGAGCGCGGCCAACTCGTCGAGCGTCACCTGCAGGTCGGCCTGGACCTCCTCGAGCGCGACCACCGCTTCGTTGTACCGCTCGACGGCCAGGCTGAGCTCGGCCTCGATCTCCTCCAGGCGAGCCTGGGCCGCGACCTGTTCGTCGCTGAGTTCGTCCTCGCGCGCGTCGAGGGCCCCGAGCTCCGAGCGTCGCTCGGCGGCTTGGTCCTCGAGCTGCTGCAGTTCGCGCTGCAGCTCCTGGAGCCGGGTCGTGTCCGGCTCGGCGTTGGCCGCCGGTGCCAGCAGGGTCGCGGACAGCGCGATCACCAACAGGAGCGGGAGACTGCGTCGCGAAGGGCTCACGTCACCTCGTCGTTCATCCCGCGTCGGGACCGGGGATGCTCGGCCGGGACCGTAGTCGGCCGGCTGGCCATCGGCCCAGAAGGTCGTCCGGGTCGCGCGACACCAGCACACCGGTGGGCGCGAACCGTGCCGGTACGCCGCCCACACCCCGGTGGATCGGGGCGTGCCGGTGCGCCGCGGGCCCGGCGCCGGCCTCTGCCGGCACGCTGGTGGTACGGCCACCGTCCGCCCGTCACCGTCCTGTCGGACCCGGCCCGTAAGCTACGCCCATGGGTCCTGTGGCGCGCCTTCGCGAACGACTGGTCTTGGGTTCCCTCCAGGGGAGCTTCGAGCCCGAGGAGGCGCTGCTCGCGTGGGCGCACGCCAGGGTGCCCGGCGTGCGGCCACCGGCGCTCCTGGTCGTCACCGACCAACGATGTCTGGTGCACATCGCCAGCCCGAGCGTCGCGGACATCCACACCCGGCTCGGTGCGCTGGTGCGCTTCGACCTCGACCGGGCCACGCCGGAGACCGTCGGTGTCCGGCTGAACGGGACCGGCGAGGAGGTGGTCGCCGAGCTCTCGCTGACCACCCGGGCGCGTTCCCGTGCCGCCGGGCGCGTGCTGTCCGCACTGGTCCAGCAGAACGTCGGTGCACCCGAGAGCTTCGACCCGAGCCAGACCTCGCCCCTGCCACCGGTGCCACGCGGTGTCAGGGATCATGCCCGACGGGTGTGGGTCACCGTGGTCGGGATCCTGGTGCTGCTGGTCAGCCTGGCGTTCGCGTCGCCCTTCGTCCCCGGGCCCGGGGCGCTGACGGCCGTGGCAGGCATCGCGATCCTCGCCCGGGAGTACGAGTGGGCGCGGGACCTCCACGTCTGGGCGAGCCGCCAGGCGGAACGGTTCGTCGCCTGGTTGCGCTCGCGGTGGTCGCGTCGTCCCGACCTGTCCGGTTCCCCGCCGCGTGTCGCGCGGTCCGAGCCGGCCCCGGCCCCCGAGGACCTCGAGGAGGGCTACGAGCCGGCCGGGTGAGCGGTGCCGGGTCGTCGATCGGGTCGCAGCACGTCCAGTCCGGCTGCCCGAAGGAGGCCGACGGTCGTGCTCAGCGGGAGACCGATCACGTTGGTGTCGCTGCCCTCGACGCGCTCGACCAGTGCGGCGCCGGCACCCTGGAGGCCGTACGCACCCGCCTTGTCCCGTGGTTCACCCGTCTCGAGGTACCAGGTCACCTCCTCCGCGGTCAGCGGGCGGAACCGCACGCGGGTCGTCTCGGTGGCGCGGTGACAGGCGCCGTCGGTGTGGACGGCCACCGCCGTGAGCACCTCGTGGGTGCGCCCGGAGAGTCGCTGGAGCATCTCGGCTGCCGCGCCGTCGTCGCCGGGTTTGCCGAGTGGCTCCCCGTCGAGGACCACGACGGTGTCGGCGGCCAGGACCACCTCCCGATCGCCGACGCGGTGCACCGCACGCGCCTTGCTCCCGGCCAGGCGTGCGACCAGGGCGGCCGGGTGCTCGCCCTCGCGCCGCCACTCGTCGACCTCCGGGGGCCGGATCTGCGGGCTGAGCCCGAGCCGTGCCAGCAGCGCCGCCCGACGTGGGCTCCCCGAGGCCAGCACCAACGTCGGCTCAGCCACCGGAGACCACGTGACCCTCGGGGGTGTGCCGGTCGCCGTGGGAACGGGTCGCGAGCCATCCCTCGGGCAGGAGCACGCGCTTGGGACGGGTGGTGTGCCCGCGGGGTTGCCGTCGGACCGACTCGTCGAAGGGCAGGTCGCGGTCCAGACCGCCGAGCAGACCGTCGAGCTCCCCGAGGCTGCTCACCTGGTTGAGGGCACGGCGTACCGCGCGACCGACGGGGAACCCCTGCAGGTACCAGCCGGTGTGCTTGCGCAGCTCCCGCAGTCCCGTGTCGGCACCGAGGTGGTCGGCCAGCAACCGGGCGTGCTCCGCGAGCAGATCGGCGACCTCCCCGAGGCTCGGCGCGGGGGGGATGGCCCGCCCGTCGAAGGCGGCGGCCAGGTCCCGGAACAACCAGGGGCGGCCGAGGCAGCCGCGGCCGACGACCACCCCGGCGCAACCGGTCTCGGCGCGCATGCGCAGGGCATCGTCGGCTTGCCAGATGTCGCCGTTGCCGAGCACCGGGATCGTGAGCGCGTCGGCCAGACGGGCGATGTGCTCCCAGGCGGCCGGCGGGCCGTAGCGGTCCTCGGCGGTCCGGGCGTGGAGCGCGACGGCGCCGACACCGAGGTCCTCGGCGATCCGGCCCGCCTCCAGGTAGGTGAGGTGCGCGGCGTCGATCCCGAGCCGCAACTTCACAGTGACGGGGACGTCCCCGGCGGCCGCCACCGCCCTGGCGACGATGTCGGCGTAGAGGTCGGTGTGCCAGGGCAGGGCCGCTCCGCCACCGTGACGGGTCACCTTCGGGGCCGGGCAGCCGAAGTTCAGGTCGATGTGGTCGACCGGCGTGCGGGCGCTGTCGGGCTCCGGCGCCACCAGGAGCCGGACCGCCGCCGCCGTGTCCGCCGGATCGGTCCCGTAGAGCTGGATCGAGCGCGGTGTCTCGTCAGGGCCGAAGGCCGCCTTGAGCCGGGAGCGGGCGTCCCCCTCGAGCAGGCCCCGGGCCCCCACCATCTCCGAGACGTACAGCCCGCCACCGTGCCGCCGGCACAGCGTGCGGAAGGCCACGTTGGTCACCCCGGCCATGGGGGCGAGCACCACGGGCGGCCACACCTCGAGTGGACCCAGCCTGAGGACCGGGTCACGGGTGGGGGCGAGGGCGGTGGACATGGATCGGGACGCTACCGGGCCGTACCTGTCCGTTCGTCACGTGCAGCAGGTGGCATCCTGTGCACGATCGGGCAAGCGGACGCGAGGAGCACGCGGTGATGGATCCGACCTTGGTGGCACCGGTGGTGACCACGGTGGCGATGGGGATCCTGCTGCTGCGTCTGCTGGATCCGGCCCGTCGGACCCCTGTCGCGGCGACGGTGGAGGCGCTGTCGGTGACGCTGAGCGGCATGCTGTCGGTCCGGCTGCTCCTGCTCGGTGGCAGCTGGTCGGAGCTACTGGCCGTCGCGGGGCTCACCGCCCTGTTCGGGACCAGCCTCGCCTGCGCGCTGGCCATGGGACGCGCGATCGCCGCGGCGCTCGCCACGCGCGGTTGGCGGGACGTGCCGTTCGATGCCATCGTGAGCTTCGGTGCGGTGTCGGCGGCCGCAAGCTTCCTGTCGGGTGCCATGCTCGTCGCCGCCTTCGGCTGGCGGGTGACGGCACTCGTCGCCACCGTCACGATCCTGCGGGCGGGGGCGTCCCCGTGGCGGGCGCGCGAGGTGACCGAGCGGTGGTCGTGGGGACCTCTGCAACAAGCCTCGACGTTGCGCTGACGCGGGCGGCACAGCGCGATGGCGGTCGAGCAGCGCGAGGCCGGTGTCCCGACACCGGCCCCTACCTCCGGGAACGAGGTCACGTACGCTGCAGGCCGGCACGGGGGTCGTGAGCCCGATCGAGGAGCCAACGTGGAGGCGGGACACGAGGCTGCCGGATGGTCCCGGCTGGCGGCCGCTGTCGCCGATCAGCTGGTCGTGACCACCGCACAGGATCTGCAACGGGCCGTCAGCGACGGGACGTACCGCTGGCTCGGTCCGCCGGCACGACCCGTGCAGCGGTACACCGACGCCGCCAGCGACGTCGTCTTCCGGACGGTGCGGGCCGGGCTGCGTCGCGCCGGTGACCTCGGCGCGTTCATCGCCGGTGCGCGTGCGGCCGACGCGGAGCCCGGTGGCACGACCGTGCCGACGCCGCCCTCCCGGGCGGCCACCAAGGCACGTGCCATCGCCCACGGGGTCGTGGCGCAGCAGCTGCTCGAGGTCGCGCCGGAGCTCGACCAGGAGGTGAGCTTCCGTCTGGCCGAGGGAGTCGGCCCGGTCGAACCCGCCCGGTTGCCGGAACTCCTGCCGGAGACGACCTCACGTCTGGTGGTCTTCGTGCACGGGCTGGTCGACACCGAGCAGGTCTGGCTCCCCGTCGACGGTCGCGGTGTCTCGTTGCCGGCTGGTGTGGCCAGCAGCGGGGCCACTGCCGTGCTGGTCCGCTACGGCACGGGGCGAACGATCATGCGCAACGGCCAGGATCTCGACCGCCGGCTCGGCGAGCTGCTGGCCTCCTGGCCCGTGCCCGTGACCTCCCTCACCCTGGTCGGTCACTCGATGGGTGGGCTGTTGATCCGGGCCGCCTGCGTCGCCGCCGCCGATCGTGGTGAGCAGTGGCTGGACCGCCTGGACGACATCGTCTACCTGGGCACCCCCCACCTCGGCTCGTGGTTGGAGAAGGTCGCCAACGTCACCAGCTGGACGCTGCGTCACAGCTCGTCACGCAGCGCGCCGATCGGTCGGTTCCTCGACGCACGGTCCCAGGGCATCAAGGACCTGCGCTTCGGCACCACCGACGAGACGGCCTGGGCCTCGGGCAGGATCGACGGGTTGCTCACCGGGCGGCCCCAGGATGCCCCATGGCTGGAGCGGGCCCGCCACCACCTGGTCGTCGGGCGCCTGCACCCCGACCCACGCCACCCACTCAACAGCGTCCTCGGTGATGCGTTGGTGCGTGCCAACTCCGCCGCTGCGACCGGTAGGTGGCGACGGATCGACGGCATCGAGCCACCGACGTTGACAGCGGTCGGTGCCAGCCACACCCGGCTGCCCCGCGATCCCGAGGTGGCCCGGCTGCTCACCGGGGTGCTGACCGGGGCCTGACGGCACTCAGAGGTAGTCGTTGCGGGTGAGCCACACCATGGCGACCGCGCCCTGGCCGACAGGCAGGTAGAAGACCACGAACCGGTAGGTGACGGTCGCGGCGAACGCCGCGGCCTCGGGGACCCCGAGGGCGACCAGGAAGCCCGTCATCACCGCCTCGGTCACCCCGATGCCGCCTGGGACGGGGACGAGGGCCTGGAGCAGGCCGGTTGCGATCACGACCACCAGTGCCACGCCGAGCCCGATGCGCTGATCCAACGCGACCAGCGCGAACCACAGCACCGCACCGCGCACCAGGCGGGTCGCGAGGTTGCCCGCCAGCAGCCCGATCGCCCGCGTCGGGTCGGCGACCACGGCGCGGACCGCCTCCCACATCGTCGAGAGGAAGGCGACGACGGGCGCGCGCAGCTTCGGCAGGCGCTGGATGACGACCACGGCGACGGCGACCACGAGGAGGAGGAGCAGCGCCAGGCGCCCCAGCGCCAGGTCGGTGCCGCTGAGGTCGACCCCGAGGTCGAGGTCGGTGAAGGAGAAGGCCAGGAGCAGGACGAAGATCTCGACGAGCATCCCGGCGACCGAGTCCATCGTCCCCTGGGTGAGCGACGCCGCCGGGCTGACCCCGAAACGGGACAGAAAGGCCGCGTTGGAGGCCACCCCGCCGGTCACCCCCGGCGTGGCCACCCCGATGAACTTGGCGGCGATCTGCAGCACGATCAGGGGGCGGAAAGGCACGGCGGCCGTGGTCGCGAACAGCATCGAGCTGGCCTCGGTGACGAACACGGCCTGTCCGACGACCCAGGCGAGCAGGATGAAGGTCCAGCTGGCGCCGGAGAGCTCCTCGGCGACGGCGGCCAGGTCGATGCCGCCCACCGCCGGGATGATGGCCAGGGCCGCGACGAGCCCGAGCGCCGCCAGCAGGAGCGTTCGGGGTGACACACGGCGTAGCTCCACCGGTGCTGGCAGCGGCTGTTCCAGGGCAGCGGCGAGGGTGTCCGCCAGCGACCGGACCAGCTCCTTCGGTTCGGTGGCTTGTCTGCGGGTCGTACTGCTGATCGCTGGGAGCTGCAGGTAGGGGAGCGCGGGCACGAGGCCGTCGTCGCCCAGACCGGCACGGGCAGCGGCGACCGCCCGCTCAGGACCGACCAGGACGGCGGTGGAGAACAGCAGCTCGACCACGTCACGCGACCGTTCGCTCTCGGTGGCGCTGATCGTGCCGGCATGGAGATCCTCGAGGTGCACCTGGTCGGCGAACACCCGGACCGCTCGGGCGTCGAGGGCGCCGTGGGCGATCTCGGCCGCGTGGAGCCGAGCGACCTGCTCCCACACCCTGGTCAGCAGCTGATCGGTGAGCTCCTCGCTCGGCAGCCGATCGAGCCGCTTCCCCCCGGCGGCGACCGCCAGCAGGGCGATCTCGTCGTTGGCGGCGCCCGCGGTGAACACGTCCGGAACCGTGACCCCCGCCCGGGCGGCCCACAGCAGCAGCAGGGCCTCGTGCTGGACGCTCTGGAGGCGTGAGAACGTGAAGCTGCCGCGCTCTTCCCGGTACCACAGGCTGCGCCACAGCTTGGCGAGCAGCTGCTGGTCGGTCGCGTCACGGCCGTAGACCTTGATCAGGACCGGGTCGCCGTCCGCCGAGGTGGCCAGGATGCGGCGCACACCCCAGGAGCGTGAGTAGGGAACCTGCAGCCCGTGGACCGGCACACCCATGCGGCTCATGGCGGCGGCGATGGTGGTGAGATCCGGCAGGCCGCTTGGTGCGCCGACGAGCAGGAACATCGCCCCCGCGGCGATGAGGCCCACGCCGACAGCGCCGATGGCGTCGCTCGGCAGCCCGAACCCGAGCCCGGAACCGGCGACCACCGACAGGGCGACGATCAGCCACCCGACCCGTCGCCACGGCCTGACCAGGTGTGGTGACGCCGCGACCAGGACCGCTGTCGTGACCGCGATGCGGAAGACCGGGGTCTGGCGCTCCGGGACGACGATCCCGATCTCCGGCACGATGTAGGGCCAGGTGCCGTCGAACAGGCGGACGAGCACGACGCCGATCACGGTGGCGATGGTCAGCGCGAGGACGACGTCCCTGAGCGCATCACGGTGGCTGCGGCCCCTCGCGAGTAGGAGCACCAGGATGGTGAGTCCGTACACGAAGCCGAAGGAGTAGATGACCGAGAGCAGCTCCAGGCTCCAGGCCGGCAGGACGTCGACGACCTCTGCGAGCGCCCGGTTCAGCGATCCGAGCCGCTCCCGGTTGCTGATGGCCCAGAGCAGGAGCAGCAGCCCGAGCAGGATGCTCGTGACGTCACCGGCCCGGCGCACCCGCGGTTGGTCGGGTGCGGAGACCAGGTAGCGGGCACCCACCTGCGCCACCGACCTGCCTCCTGCTCTGATGCTCGCGTGTCACGGCCGGCGGTGCCACCGCGCCCGGCACAGCCGGCCGCTGAGCTTAGGGCAGGGCCGATGGCCGGGTCTCACCGGCTACGGGTGGTGCTGCGGCTCATGCAGCAGCGCTCCAGCCTTCATGCAGCAGCGCTGCAGCCCTCACGCAGCAGCGCTCCAGCCCTCACGCAGCGTGCCCCGCCGGGCCTCGACGGAGCGCAGCTGCGCCGCCAGTCCGACGACGGCCAGGATCAGGTAGGCGGCCGTCCACCACCACCCGAGCTCCAGGCTCTGTGTCGTCTCGGGCGCCGTGAGATCGTCACGTTCGAGGACACCCGACAGCAGGAGTAGCCCACCGATGGTCACGCTGGAGCCGGCGAACGCCCCGAGGACGGCGAGGAGCAGCATCGGCATGTCGCCGACGATGGCCAGCACGGCCAGCAGCATGCCGACCAGGACACCGACGAGCACGATGGCCCAGGTCCAGGACACGCCGAGCGCGACCATGAGGGTGGAACCGAGCGAGAACCCGATGGCCGCCATCCCGATGACCACGGAGACCGCGTAGTACAGGTAGGCGATCAACCCGAAGACGATCGCCACGACCAGCCCCACGGACCAACCGAGCACGGTGCCGAGGAAGCCCTCGCCCGTGAAGGAGGAGACGAGCCCGGCGCCGAGGAGGAAGCCGGCGAAGGCCCCCCAGACGGCTATCACCGCGCGTAGCGCGGCGTAGCCGGCGAAGCAGAGCAGCAGGCCGACCACGATGGCCAGCCCACCGACGATGATGTCTTCCACCCGGTGACCTCCTGGATGCCCATGGCCTACGCCACAGCATCGCAGGTTCCGGTCAGCGGCGCCGTGCTCTTCTTGCTCGCTGGCGTGACGGCGCGCCACCACCGGCCGCCTTGGCCTCACCGGACGTCTGTCCGGCGCTGGCGCGACGGCGGGCGTTGCCGCTGCTGTTCCCGCCGCGCCGCTGACCGCCGTTGCCGCTGCTGTTGCCCCCGCGCCGGTGACCGCCGTTGGCCTGACCGTTGCCGCGCCGCTTCCCGCTGGTCGCTGGACGGTCGTTGGCCGCGACCGGGTGGGGAGCAGGGAGCACCTCGGCGTCCAGCAGGTCCAGGTCCAGTTCGTGGAGGCCGGCCGGCAGATCGAGGGTGCGTTGCAGCTTGTGGACGTCGCGAGCCTCCTCGTCGCCGACCAGCGAGACGACCAGTCCGAGCGCACCGGCCCGGCCGGTGCGTCCGGAGCGGTGGACGTAGTCCTTCTCCGTCGCCGGCTGGTCGTAGTGCAGGACCAGATCGACGTCGTCGACGTGGATGCCGCGGGCGGCCACGTCGGTGGCGATGAGGGCCTGCACCTTGCCGGCGGAGAAGCGGGCGAGGGCGTCCTCACGCTGCCGTTGGCTGCGGTTGCCGTGGATCGCGGCGGTCGAGACACCGTCCTGTCGGAGCTGCTTGGCCAATCGATCGGCCCCGTGCTTGGTGCGGGTGAAGACGATCGCCGGCCCGCTCCGGGCCAGGATGCGGTTGGTCAGCACACGGCGTTCCGGACGCTCGGCGGGCCAGAAGACGTGCCGCACGTCGCCGCGGTCCTCCTCGGGGACCGCGAAGCGGTGCTTGACCGGGTCGTGCTGGTAGCGCCGGACGAGCACGTCGATGTCGCCGTCGAGCGTGGCGCTGAACAGCAGGGTGCGACGGTCCCGGGAGGTGGCGTCGAGCAGGCGCTTGACCGCGGGCAGGAAGCCCATGTCGGCCATCCGGTCCGCCTCGTCGACCACGACCAGGTCCACGTCCCCGAGGTGGATGGCGCGACGCTGGATGAGATCCTCGAGCCGACCCGGCGTCGCGACGACGATGTCGATGCGGCTCTTCAGACGCTGGAGGTCCTTGGTGACGCTGGTCCCGCCGTAGAACGACACGGCCCTGCCGCCGGTCACCTGCAGGAGCGGGTCGAGGGTCTGACGTACCTGGCTCGCCAGCTCACGGGTCGGCACGAGCAGGAGGGCGCGGGGGCGTCCCGGGGTCCCGCGGCCCACGGTCATCGCGACGGGCAGCGCGAAGGCGAGGGTCTTGCCGGACCCCGTTGGGGCCTCGCCACAGACATCGCGGCCGGCCAGGGTGTCGATCAGCGTGAGCCGCTGGATCGGGAAGGGCTCGGTGAAGCCGAGCTCGGTCAATCGGTCGCACAGCTCGGCGGAGACGCCGAGATCAGAGAAGGAGGTGGTCACGCAGGGCTCCGGTCGCCCAGCCGTCGTGGCGGGCGCGTCGTGTCGCCGACCGCGAGCGCGGTGGCGCTGCTGGCGCGCCGATGGATGGCCCATGGGCGCGTGCGCATCGGTCGCTGCTCACTGAGCCGCACGACCGCTGGCGCGTGGTGAACACGCAGCCAGGAGCGGAAGCGGCGGGTGCCGCGGCCCGTTCCGAGTGGGGGCCGGGAGAGCGTCGGGCCGCGCGACCCGCTGGATGCGGGAGCGGTCGGTCGACGTCGTCGTGTTCCGGGCGGGTCGGAGGTCCTCGCCGCCGCGTGCCGCCAACGGTAGCGCACGCTCGGCCCCGTGTCCGATGGGCTGCGCCGGACGGCGCGGTCCGGCAGCAGGAACGGGCTCCACCCCGCACTCCCCACCCCCCACCCCGCACTCCCCACCCCCACCCCGCACTCCCCACCCCCCACCTCACCGCCTCCAGGGACGCTCGGCTCTGGCCGGCGCCGGCATCGCGTGTGATGCTGGAGTCGTGTCGGACGGGTGGGCTCAGGTGGTGGCGACCGGACGTGGGATCGTGGCCGGTAGCGTCGGCGCGGTCACGGGCTGCGCGCTTGGCGGCGGCCTAGGTTGGGCCGTCTACAGCTGGCTGAACCCCCTGCTGGAGGGTCGAGGTGGCCCGCTCGAGCAGCTGCAGGGGTTCGTGACCAGCGTGGTCCTGGTGGGCGGCGGGGTCGGGCTGGCCGTCGGTTGCTTCCTCGCGCTGCACCTGCGCGGGTACGGATCGGCGCTGCTGACCACGATCCTCGTGCTCGGGGTGGTGCCCTTCGCCACGCCGCTGGTGGGGCTGGCCGGCCGGCTCGGCTGGCAGGCAGCGTTGCTGGCCGGGGTGCTGCTGGTGAGCGGTGCCGTGGCGGGTGTGCGGCTGCTGGTGACCCGCACGGCGGACGACCACCTCGCTGTCCCGCCCTCCGAGGGGCCCCACGGGTCGTGACCCCTGAGAGCGCCGATGGGCCTGGTGACCACGGCCGCGCTGGGATCCCCGTCCCCGACGCGCGCTTCCATCAGCTCTCGCTGCGGAGGCCACCGCCGGCCGGGACCCTTGCGGGAGGGCGTCCGCGGCGGGGGAAGGGATCGCGGGTGCGCGGCGTTCCCCTTGTCGGCCGGCACAACCATCGGGAGCGACCATGCCCAACATCCGCG
>JAWOCZ010000246.1:0-3580 GCA_046483565.1 Nitriliruptoraceae bacterium | reverse complement strand
CGGACGTTTCGATGCGGTGGACGACGATGGACGGGGTGCCCACGACGACCAGCTCTCGGGTCCCGGGGACGCGCCCGGACTGCGCCATCGCGGGGCCGTCAGCGAGGCGCCCCACGGCCGCGTGAATGGCGTCACCCATAGCAAGGGCTGCCCAAGGATGGTGTTCGGCGATCCATTCCAGCTGCGCCGTGAGGCTGCGTTCCGCCTCAGGCAGCCACTCGACCCTCACGCAGTTCGGCCGGCCGCGCGCCGCTCCAACTCAGCTCGCTGTTGCCGCCAGGTCGACAGCACCCTGTCATGCGGAAGGCGATCAATCGCTGGATCGTCGGCCTCACCGACCCCCTGCTCGACCTCCTGGCGGAACCAGGTGTCGTGCTCCTGCGATTCACGCCAGCCCTGAACCGCATCGCGCATGAGCGCGCGCAGGAGTTGCGCGGCCGTGCGCTCCTGCGCTGCGGCGATCTCGGCGAACGCTGCCTTGAGCTCCTCGTCGACGCGAAACGTGACGGTGCTGTCAGCCATCCCAGGACTCCACGTCGGGTGTGCTCGCAAGACGGTACTCAGTAACACACCTGGTCTCGGACGCTCGCGGTCGCGGTGCTCCCGAGCTGCGTGGGCGCATGGCGCGATGGTGCGCTGCGAGTTCGGCGCCCGTCCGTCAACGAAGCACCGTCCGAGTTGGACCTGACCGGGCTGGGTCCCCGTGGCCTCGGTCCAAGGGAACCAGTCGCGGAGGTCGGCGGTGTCGTCGCTGCGCCTGGTGGCCGAGCGGAACCCGACCACGAAGGTCGCGGCGGTCCAGTCCGCGATCGTCGTCGACGGTGACGCGCTCAGGGTTGTCGGCATGACGATCGACTCCTTTGCGTGGGCACGCGCGTCCCGCCGCCGAGGAGGATCAGACCCCGACGCCTGGCTCGGTCCGATCCGGCGAGGCCCGCATGCCGTGTCACGCGCGATGGTGGTTGGGCCGCAGTGCCGGCGGTGCGGTACCCGTGGGCTGCCGATCCCCGGTCGAGCACGGGCAGGGACCTCCGTCGCGCCCCCGGGCGAGGGTCATTGCCATCGAGATGGCACCATGGCACCATACCAGTGGTGTCCATGTTGGGAGTGCCATGACCATCACCATCAAGGTGGATCGACAAGGTCGCGTCGTCATTCCCCAGGCTGAACGTGAGCGGCTCGGACTCTCCGGCGGCGGCGCGCTCGAGCTCGTCTCCACACCCGAGGGCGTCCTGCTGGAACGTCGCCGCCGCGCCACGGTCACCGTGGATGAGAGCGGACTCCCGCTGGTCACGGTCGACGAACTCGACACCGTGACCAACGCCACCACGGTCGAGGCCATTCACGCCCAGCGAGATCGCGCGTGATCGACACCTCGGTCATGGTCGCGGGCTTGGTCCGCAACCACGAGTTCCACTCCGTGGCCCGTCCCCATGCGGCCGAGTCTGCTCGCGGCCAGGTGCCCGGGATCGTGCTCGCCGAGACCTGGGCGGCCCTGCGTCGTGCTCCTTGGCACTTGGACGCGGCCACGGTCTCGGAGATCCTTGGCCCCTGGAGCTCACAAGGGCGTGTCGCAGCCACAGCAGCGTCGGCCTACGCCGAAGCGTTGCGGGCAGGTCGTTCGCTGAACCTCGGCGGGAACGTCCACGACCTCCTCATCGCCATGACCTGCCGGGACCACGGGCTGCCCCTCGCCACGCTCGACCGGCGTCAGGCAACCCTGGCGAGCGGACTCACCGATCTCGAGGTCGTGCTGCTGCTGCCCGAGGGGTAGGCGCCGGGAAAGGCAAGCGTCACGGCGGTGTCGTCGTGCTGTGCGTGGATCAGCAGATGCCGCAGGCTGTGCGGCGTGCTGCGCCGGGCTCTTCGTCTCGAGGCGGACCACGGGTGTGCCGAGCGGTCAGTGGCACGCGGTGCGACGACACCGAGCCCGGTGCAGGTGGCGGCGCAAGCTCACAGGGCTCGGGTCAGCGATGGGCCGTGACCCGAAGGTCCGGCAGGCCCTCGAAGCCGCTGGGGTTGGCGGTGACGATCCTCCGGGAGGACGCCCTCGCCGTCGCCGCGATGATGAGGTCGTGCGCCCCGCGGGGGCGCCCCGCGCGGCGCGTGGCCGCGAGCAGGGCGGCGTGTGCCTGCGCGACACCCAGGTCGTATGGCAGCACGGGCAGGACGTCGAGGACGTCGTCCACGAACGCCTGGCGGACAGCGCGACGCTCGGCGGTTGCCAGCTCCACCCCCACGAGCAGCTCGGCGACCGTGACCGCAGCGATGGCGACGTCGTCGTCATCGCCGATGCCGTCGTCGAGGTCGTCGCCCCAGGCTGGGTCGGGCGCGTGGTGGGCCAACGCGGCCTTGACCTGATCACCCCGGCCTCGATCGACGGGCTCGAGGTGCGCGACCGCCTTGCCACGACGGACGATGGTGTAGTGCTCCCCGCGTTGCTCGACGGGCAGCTGCCCGAAGCCCTTGACGCGGCGGAACTGCGACTCCGCGGGGGTCATGCTGGCGGCGGCACCCACCCGCTTCTCGGCTGGCGCGCGGGCGAGCGCGTCGCGCTTGGCGCGGGCGGCAGCGGGGTCAGGGATCCGCCCAGGCGGCGCGCAGCCGCCCCAGACGTCGCGGATGGCCGTGGCGGCGGGGCAAGCCAGGCGTGGTCCCGCCGGGTCGTTGCTACGCTCGTCGCGGTGGACTGGGGGAGGCCTGCGATGGGGTGGCGCCGGGGGCTGGCAGCGGCCGTGTTGCTCGGGCTGCTCGCGTCCTGCACGCCGGAGGGGGAGGCCGGTGGTTCGGACGACGCGGACGGTTCGGCCGGGACGTCCGAAGCCGGGGCCGACGCGGCGCCGTCGACGTCCGGCGATGCCACCGGGACGCGCACCGAGGTGGTGCTGTCGCTGCCGGCCGAGGCCACCGCGGAGCAGCGTGAGGCTGTGGCCCGCACGTTGGAGGTGCGGGCTCAGGCGGTGGCCTCCGGGGTGTCGGTCGACGTCGACGGCGACAACGTCACCGTCACGCTTGCGGGGGTGGCCGACGCCTCAGCGGGCCACGCGCTCGTCGACGAGTCGCTGCTGTCGGTAGGCGCGGTGCTGGAGACGCGCATGCCGGATGACCCTGACTGGCCCGGGTGCGACCCGCCGGACGCGGGGATCGAGGATGACGCCGAGGAGCCGGCGTGGCGCTGTGAGGACGGTGCGGACGTAGCGCATCTCGTCGAGGTGGGGTGGTCGATGGGCCGTCCTTCGGGGGTCGAGGTGGCCGAGTCCACGGTCAGCGTCGACCTCGCCGACGCCGACGCGGTGCGCTTTGGTGACCTGACGGCTGACCTGGCGTGCGAGCGTGATGCCGGGGGGCCAGGGATGCTCGCGGTGCTCGCTGGCTCGCGGGTGCTGCTCGCCGCGGGCATCAGCCCTGAGGTGGCCTGCGGGGAGGGCCTGCGCGACGGATCGGTCACGATCGCGCTCGGTCCCGACCAGGGCGCCGAAGCGGCCGAGCGCCTCGCCGACGCGCTGCGGTCCTCCTTCGAGGTGACCCCTGAGCTGCATGGCGTCTCGGTCGTCACCGAGCAGCCAGCGCCCTGAGCGCT
>JAWOCZ010000218.1:0-3532 GCA_046483565.1 Nitriliruptoraceae bacterium | reverse complement strand
AATATAGGCTTCACAAAAGAAGACAGGAATAAAAACATAAAAAGAAATACGTTTGTAACAAAAATTTTGACTGATAATGATGTAATTTCGAGACGACGGAGACCAGGCCCTCCCGCACGTCGTCGCCGGTGAGGTTGGGGTCCTTCTTCAGCAGCGCCCCCGAGTCGCGCCCGAACCGGTTCAGCGTGGTGGTCAGGGCCCGGCGGAACCCCTCCTCGTGCGTGCCCCCGTCGGCGGTGCGGACGATGTTGACGTAGGAGCGCAGCCGGTCGTCGTGGAACCCGTCGCTCCAGGTCATCGCCACGTCGAGGGCGACCTTGCGGCCCTCCCACTCGCGCTCGTCGCTGATCGCGATGGGGGTGACCAGCGCCTCGCGGCCGTGCAGCAGTTCCCGGACGAAGTCGGCGAGGCCGTGGGTGAACCGGAAGGTCTCCGACTGCCCCGAGCGGTCGTCGGTGAGCGAGATCTCCAGGCCGGGGTTGAGCAGTGCCGTCTCACGCAGCCGCTGGGCCACCGTCTCGTAGGACAGCTCGACCGTCTCGAAGATGTCCTCGTCCGGCCAGAAGCGCACGAGCGTGCCGGAGCCCTTGGCCTTGCCGGCCTTGGCGAGCGGCTCGGTACGGGGGCCGCGGGCGAAGCCGATCGTGTGCCGGTGCCCGCCGCGGATGACCTCCACCTCGGTGCGGCTGGACAGGGCGTTGACGACGCTCACCCCCACGCCGTGCAGCCCGCCGGAGACCGCGTAGGTCTGCTGGTCGAACTTGCCCCCGGCGTGCAGGGTGGTCAGGGCGAGCTCGACGGCCGGCAGCTTCTCCGTCGGGTGGGGGTCGACGGGGATGCCGCGGCCGTCGTCGACCACCTCGCAGCCGCCGTCGGCCAGCAGACGCACCCCGATCCGCTGGGCGTGGCCGGCGAGGTGTTCGTCGACGGCGTTGTCGACGACCTCCCAGACCAGGTGGTGCAGGCCGCGGGCGTCGGTGGAGCCGATGTACATCGCGGGACGCTTGCGCACGCCCTCGAGACCCTTGAGGACGCTGATGGACTTCGCGCTGTAGTCGGACACGGTCCGCCTTGGCAGGGATGGCGGGCGCCAGAGGCGCCGAGGAGGAGCGGCATGGGCGATCGTGGCCCAGCGGTCGGACGCAAACGTAGGCCAGGAGCGTGACACATCCACGTACCCAGGGTCGCGTTGACGTGTGACCCCGCGCACCGCAGGGGGATGGGATCGTGAGCTCAGGGCCAACCGGCGGTGGCCGTCGCCATCCCTCATGCGCCACTGCTCCGAACTCAAGCGTGCTCGCGTATCGGGGGATCCGCCGCCAAGCCACAGGGAGTGGTGCTCCGTACACTCTGTGTGTGCGCGTGGTGAACGCCGGCTCTCGCTGGACGGGGTCATCTCGCTACCGTCGAGGACGACAGGTTTGAAGAACGTGTGACGACAGGGGTAGCTACCGCCGGTCTGAGCGAACGGGACACTTGGTGCCCGCGAACAGGAGCTCAGAACGGCTACGGGGTCGGTCGGAGATTCCTCTGACCGCGTTGGCCGAAGGTCTGGGGATGTCGAAGAACGTCGAGGTGAGCGAGCGGCTCAGCCGCAACGGGACGGACCATGGGTCCGCCCCGGGATTGCCGCTCCTCCTCGGAGACGATCTCGGTTCCAGGGCGGAGCGTGATCCGGTCCGGCCGGCCGTCCCGAAAGCCACTCCGATGAGGTCGTCCCCGCCGCTGCGGCGCATCCTCATGCTCGTCGATGCTCTGGCCATCATGGTCGGCTGGGGTGCTGCTTTCTCGGTGGCGTGGTTCTTCGGAGACGTCACCTTCGGTCCGTTGACCGCTGCCGCACAGGTCGCGCTGATGGTCGTGGGCGGACTGGTCGTCATGTCGGCGGCCGGCCTGTACCGCCGCAGTGTCAGCGCGATCCGTGCCCAGGAGGTGGCGCGCATCGGGCGCGTGAGCCTCGCACTGGCCGCGTCGACGGTCGTGGTGCTAGCCGCTGTTGGCCGTGACCCTGCGATCCTGGCCGGTGCCGTCGGCGGCGTCATCTGGTTCGCAGCCCTGTCGCTGGAGCGCGGCATCTTCCGTGAGTGGATCCAAGGTCGGCGCGCCACGGGCGACTTCGGCGCACCGGTCGTGGTCGTCGGGGGTGCCGCGAGTTCCACCCGGGAGACCGCTGCGTTCCTCGACGAGAACCCCGTCCTCGGGTTCACGGTGCGCGGCATCGTCTCTCCGCGACCGGAGCACCACGACAGCCGGGAGGTCGCGTGGCTCGGTCCGGTGGAGGAGTTGCGGTTGCACCTGCAGCGGGCCCGTCCATCGGGGGTGGTGCTGGACTCCTCGAGCATGACCGGCGATGAGCTCAACAGCATCGTGCAGGCCCTGGCCGATGAGAACCTGCACATCCACGTCTCCAGTGGGTTGCGCGGCATCGATCGGCGACGTATCAGCGTGGCACCGCTGGCCGACGAGACCTTCCTGCACGTCGCGCCTCTCGGCCTCACCCGCCGTCAGCTGCGCGTCAAGCGCTTGATCGATGTCACGGTCGGCACGGTGGCCCTGGTCGTGTTCTCCCCGGTGTTGCTCCTGTCGATGCTCGGGGTCTGGCTCTACGACCGTGGTCCGGTCTTCTTCAGCCAGGACCGGGTCGGCCTGAACGGTGAGCATTTCAGGCTGTACAAGCTGCGCACGATGGTGGTCGACGCAGAGGCCAAGCGCGCCGAGCTCGAGATGGCGAACGCCCGCTCCGGCCCGTTGTTCAAGATGGCGCGTGACCCGCGTATCACGCCGTTGGGGCGCTTCCTGCGTGCCGCGAGCCTGGATGAGGTCCCGCAGCTGTTCAACGTGCTCGAGGGGACGATGAGCCTGGTCGGTCCCCGCCCGGCGCTGCCCGACGAGGTGGCCCAGTTCGACGATCAGCTCATCGAGCGCCTCAGGGTCAAGCCCGGTGTCACCGGTCTGTGGCAGGTGGAGGCCCGGGACCTGCCGAGCTTCGACCTGTACCGTCGCTATGACCTGCTGTACGTGCAGAACTGGTCGGTGGGGGTGGACCTCGCGTTGATCGCCCGCACGGCCGCGGTCGTCGGTCTGCGTAGTATCACCGCGCTCCTGCCCGGCAAGCGGCGGGACGCGGAGAACGGCATGGAGTGACAGCGCAGGTGGCGGGCGGGGACCTCGGTCAGCCCGGCGTTCGGGGGCGACGGGTCCTCGCGGTCGCCTCCGGCGGCGGTCACTTCAAGCAACTGGTCCGCCTGATCCCCCGGTTCCGGGACGTGGCGAGCGTCACCTGGGTCACCCACGACACGGGCCTCGCGGAGGACCTGCTGGCCACCGCCGGTCGCGACGGTGAGCCGTTGGTCTATGTGCCCTACGCCGCGCCCCGTGATCTGCGGAACCTCACCCTCGACGCGGTGGAGGTCCGGCGCCTGCTACGGCGCGACCCCCAGGACCTCGTCGTGTCCACCGGCGCGGGCATCGCCGCAACGGTGCTGCCCATAGCGCGCACGATGGGGCTCAGGTCGGTGTTCATCGAGAGCGC
>JAWOCZ010000229.1:0-6690 GCA_046483565.1 Nitriliruptoraceae bacterium | reverse complement strand
CTCTTCATCAGGTACTGGTGACCCAGCACTTGTTGGTAGACAGCGCGGATGATGGTGTTGACGACCTGGACCTCGTTGCGCAGCCCCTCGGCGAATGTGGGGCGCAGTGGGCGGTCGGTCAGCCGGCAGACGAGGATCGCGTTCTCGGAGGGACGACCCTCGCGCTTGAAGAACGAGCCCGGGATGCGCCCGTTGGCGTACATCCGCTCCTCCACCTCGATCGTGAGGGGGAAGAAGGGCAGGAAGTCCTTCGGCTGCTTCGATGCGGTGGTGGTCGTCAGCACCTTGGTGTCGCCGAGGCTGACCACGGCTGCACCGCCCGCCTGGGCGGCCAGGGTGCCGGCTTCGAAGGTGATGCTCCGACCGTCGATCTCGACGGTGTGCTCGTAGGTCCCGAGCTTGCCCACGTTGGGCCTCCAATCGGTTACATGCCACGCACGGGGTGTGCGGGCGGGGTGACACCGACCTCCGGCTCATCAGTGGGGGCGGCTCGCGGGGTGCGAGCTGTCTCCACTGACGACCGATGGGGTGACGGGGTGCGTCGTGGCGACGAGGGCCGTCGCACGAAGCGGGCCGGGGTCGCGGTCGCGCGATCCCGGCCCGGGTTGATCAGCGGCGGAGCCCCAGCTCCGCGATGAGCGCACGGTAGCGCTCGATGTCGTCGTTCCTGAGGTAGTTGAGCAGGCGGCGGCGCTGACCGACCATCTTGAGCAGGCCGCGCCGCGAGTGGTGATCCTGCTTGTGCACCTTGAGGTGCTCGGTGAGGTGGGTGATGCGCTGCGTGAGCAGTGCGACCTGGACCTCCGGCGAACCGGTGTCGCCCGGCTCACGCGCGAAGCGTTCGATGATGACTTGCTTGTCGTCGGGCAGCGTGATCGCCACAGCGGTACTCCGTATCGTGGTCGGCCCTGCCTCGCCGGGTGGGGCGGTGTGCAACACCGCCACCGTGGGGTCCCGCCCCGGTGCTCGCCACGACGCGCGCACCGACACCTTGCCGCCACCACGACCATCGGCGCTCAGCCGACGATGCGATGGTGCTCGAGGGATCCCGACACCCGAACGGGCACGGTGGGAACGACCCGAGCCGGGTCGTCGGCAGCAGTGTGGCACAGGTCCGCGGGTCCGGCAAACCCCCGGGACCGTCCGTTCGCCCGGCAGGTCACCGCTCGGCCAGGAGCTCACGGGCGCGGGCCACATCGGCACGGATCTGCGCGACGAGCGCGGTGACACCGTCGAACCGGCGCTCGGCGCGCAGATGGTGGAGGAAGCGGAACCGCAGGGCCTGGCCGTAGAGGTCCTCGTCCCGCTCCAGCAGGTGCACCTCGACGGTCCGTGTCGTCCCGTCGAAGGTCGGCCGGAGCCCGACGTTGGTCACGGCCGGGATCCAGGCGCCGTCCCACCAGGCGTGCCCGGCGTACACCCCGGTGGCGGGAACGACCAGGTCCGGATCGATCGCGAGGTTGGCGGTGGGGAAGCCGATGCCCCGGCCCCGCCCGTCGCCTTCGACGACCACCCCTGCGAGCTCGTAGGGCCGCCCCAGGGCCGCGGTTGCCCACGCCAGGTCGCCGTCCTGCAGGTGCTCACGGATCGCGGAGGAGGAGAGCCGTCGTCCGTCGAGTTCGAGCAGGGTCACCGCCTCCGGTCGGAACCCGTGCACCTCCCCCAGCTCCACCAGGGTCACGACGTCACCCGCGGCCTTGGCGCCGAACCTGAAGTTGGTCCCGACCACGACGCGGACGGCGGCCAGCGACCCCGCCAGCACCTCGGCCACGAACCCGGCCGGTGTGGACGATGCGAGTTCGCGGGTGAAGGGCAGGACCAGCACGGCATCGAGACCGGCGGAGGCCAGGGACCCGATCCGGTCGTCCAGCGTCTGGAGACGCGGTGGCGCGGCATCGGCGCGCAGCAGCACCGCCGGGTGGGGATCGAAGGTGACCGCGACCGACCTGACGTCGTGCTCCTCGGCGAGCGCTGCCGCACGCCGCAGCAGCACCTGGTGTCCTCGGTGCACGCCATCGAAGTTGCCGATCGTGACCACCGACGGTGCCGGATCGAGGGCTGCCAGCCCGCGGGCGACGACGGTCATCGCAGCTCCTCGGGTCGGGTCCAGACCAGCTCCGATCGGGCATGCGCTCCCGAGCGCTCGTCCACCACGATCGCGAGCAACTGGTCCGGGCTTTCCTGCCCGGCGCGATGGACCAGCGCCACGGGACCGTCGTGACCGGTGGCGGGAGCCAGGCCGCCGTGGACGATCCGGCCGGCCACCTCCTCGTCGACCTCGACGACCTCGAGCGTGCGTCGCACCGCGGTGAGGACGTCCATGCCCAACGTGACGATCGTGTCGGGGTCCGCCCGGTCGATCTGCTCGAGGGTCACGGCCTCGCCGACGGAGAACCCGCCGTTGGCGATGCGACGCAGTGACGCCAGGCTGCCACCGACACCGAGCGCCGTCCCGAGGTCGTGGGCGATCGTGCGGACGTAGGTCCCCGCGGAGCAGGTCAGGAGCACCGTCACCTCGGCGACCTCGCCACCGACGAAGCTCTCGAGCACCAGCGAGGACACCTCGACTTCGCGCGCGGCACGGGTCACCGTCTCGCCACGGCGGGCCTTGGCGTGCAACCGCTCACCGTCCACCTTGAGCGCTGAGACCATCGGCGGCACCTGCTCGAACCGGCCCTGGAAGGCGGTCAGGGCCGCGCACACGGTGTCTTCGTCGAGGTGACCCGCATCCCGACGAGCGAGCTCGATCCCCGTGGCATCCTGGGTGTCGGTCTCGATCCCCAGCTGGATCGTCGCGGCGTAGGTCTTCGTCCCGGCCTGCAGGAAGCGGACCAGCCGGGTGGCACGGCCCAGGCACACCACCAGCACACCGGTCGCCGCCGGATCCAACGTGCCGGTGTGGCCCACGCGGGTGTGGCCCACCGCCCGCCGGATCCGCGCGACGACGTCGTGCGAGGTCGGGCCGGCGGGCTTGTCCACCACGAGCACCGTGTCGTGCACCGGCCCCCGCGGTCGCGGGCGACGTCCCATGTCCTCACGCCTCCCGGAGCAGGTCGACCACCTGGTCGACGACCTCGACGACGCTGCCCACGCCGTCGAACCCGGCCGCCAGCCGGTGACCGCCACCCCCGAGCCCGGCCGCCACCGCCCCGACGTCCACGGCGCCCCGCGAGCGCAGCGACGCCCGCCAGGTCCCCTCATCACCGGGCCGCAGCGTGAGCGCCACCTCGGTGCCCTCGGCGCTCCGCAGCAGATCGATCAGGCCCTCGGTGTTGCCGTCGGGCGCCGCAGCGAGATCCTCGGGCGTGAGGTGGGTGTGCACCAGGGCGACGTCGTCCACGATCGCCGCCCGGGCCAGACCGCGGCCGAGCAGCGTCAGATCGTCCCGACGGCGGGTCTCGAACAGTCGCTGGCTCCAGCCGGCCTGGTCGACCCCGGCTGCCAGGAGGCGGGCCGCGAGCAGGTGCGCTGAGCTGTCGGTCGCGGCGTAGGAGAACCGTCCCGTGTCGGTCACGAGACCCACGTACAGGCAGGTCGCCACCTCCGCGGTCCACGGCAGCGCCAGCTCGTCCAGCAGCAGCGCGACCAGCTGGACGGTGGCGGCGGCCTCGGGTGCGACGAGCGCCGTGTCGCCGAAGGGGGTGCTGCGGGCGTGGTGATCGAGCACCAACGTCTCGACCCCCGCGTCGAGCAGCTCGGTGATCGTGCCCAGACGGCCGGGGCTGGCCGCGTCCACGGTCACGAGCAGGTCGATCGCCGCGGCGGGGGGCAACGCCGAGGGCGGGACCAGGTCCGCGCTACCCGGCAGCGCGGCCAGCGCCGGCTCGAGCTCGAGCGGCTCCTGCCCGATCGTGGGCAGCGTGCGCGCCCCGGCCGCGGACAGGGCCAGGTGCAGCGCCAACGCCGAGCCGAGCGCGTCGCCGTCGGGAGCGATGTGCCCCGCGATCACGACCGTGTGCCCCTGCTCGCAGGCGCTGGCCAGCCGCTGACGGGCGCTGGCCAGGCCGAGCGGCGCGAGCGCTGCCGACCACGCACCCGCGCCGGCGACCGGGGTCGCGTCGACGTCGATCGCGCTGGAGCTCAGCTGGTCGGTCACCGGACGGTCCCGCCGTCGGCGTCGTCCTGCTGCTCGATCCCACCCGTGCCGGGCGGCACCTCGCCGCGGGAGTCCAGGTCACGGAGCAGCTCCTCGACCCGTGAGGACTGCTCGACGACGGGATCCGGCACGAAGCGCAGCTCAGGGGTGATGCGCAGGCCGACCCGGCGGGCCACGGGGCCCCGCAGCCGACCGGCGACGGCGGTCAGGGCCTCGGCGACGTCGCCCGCGTCGGCGATGCGATCCCCGCCCGTGCGGCGTGGGTCACGGCTGAGCACGCTCGGGTCCAGCGTCGAGTAGTAGAGCGTGGCCACGTCGTGGTCGGGCGTCACGTCGGCTTCGGTGATCGTGACGAAGGTCAGCCGCGGATCGGCCACGTCGGTCTGCAGCAGATCGGCCACCGCTGCCCGGACCTGCTCGTCCACCCGATGGTTGCGTCTGCGTGCCATCGATCGCTCCTGCGTCGCGTTGGGGTCGTTCAGCTCCCGGGGTAGCCCGGCAGCAGCTGCTCTCCCGCGTCGTCGTCGAGGTGATCGACCAGGTCGGTGATGGCCAGTACCTCGACCCGTGGGTCGCGTTCGAGGACGACGGTGATGCGTTCCAGCGCCCGGTCCACCCCCGTCGCGGTCGACGCGGCGAAGGCGATCCCGAGGACCGCGCGCTGCCAGCGGTCCTGCGCACCGACCTCGGCCACCGACGCGCCCAGCTGCTCGGCCAGCGCGGCCTGCGCACGGCGCAGGGACATGCGCTTGGCCTTCAGACTGTCGTTGCCCGGCAGGTGCAGGTCCACACGGGCGATGCCGTAGTGGACCCTGCCCTGGATGCCGTCGTCGCTCACGGATGTCGTCCGGTCCGGATCAGTCGCGGGCGACCTCCACCGTCTCGTAGGCCTCCAGCAGGTCGCCTTCCTTGACGTCCTGGAACCTGGCGAGACCGATGCCGCACTCGAAGCCGTCGCGGACCTCCTTGACGTCGTCCTTGAAGCGACGCAGGGAGGTCATGGTGTCCTCGGCGACGACGACCCCGTCGCGGATCACCCGCACGCCGGCATCACGTCGGACCTCGCCCTTGACCACCATGCAGCCGAACACGAAGCCCTTCGGTGTCTTGAAGATCTCGCGGACCTCCGCCTCGCCGACGACCTCCTCACGGAACTCGGGGGCCAGGAGCCCCTTGACGGCGCGTTCGATGTCCTCGATCGCCTCGTAGATGATGCGGTAGGTCCGCACGTCCACCCCGGAACGATCGATCTCGTCGCGGGCGTTGGCACCAGGCCGCACGTTGAACGCCACGATGATGGCGTCGGAGGCCTCGGCCAGCCGCACGTCACCCTGGGTGATCGCCCCCACACCCTTGGAGATGGTGCGGATCTGGACCTCGTCGAGCTCGAGCTTCTGCAACGACTCGTCGAGGGCCTCGGCGGACCCGGAGACATCGGCCTTGATGATCACGTTCAGGGTCGGCTTGCCACCGGCCTGCACGGCCGAGGTGAACTCCTCGAGCGTGGTCGGGCGCCGTTCCGCCAGCTCCTTGCGCCGCTCACGGGCGGCACGGCGTTCGGCGACGTCGCGGGCGAAGCGCTCGGCGTCGACCACCCGGAACTCGTCCCCGGCCTCGGGGACCTCGTTCAGCCCGAGGACCTGGACCGGGCGGGCGGGTTCAGCTTCGGTGACGGGCTGCCCGTTCTCGTCGAACATCGCCCGGATCTTGCCGTCCGCGGTGCCGGCCACGAGGATGTCCCCGCGGCGCAGCGTGCCCGCCTGGACCAGGATCGTCGCCACCGGACCCCGACCGCGGTCGAGGTTGGCCTCGACGACGCGCCCGCGCGCGGACTTGGCCGGGTTGGCCTGGAGCTCGAGCAGATCGGCCTGCAGCAGCACGACCTCCAGGAGGTCCTCCAGGCCCATCTTCTGCAGGGCGGAGACCTCCACCATGGGCACGTCACCACCGAACTCCTCGGCGACGAGTTCGTGCTCGGTGAGCTGGGCCTTGACGCGGTTGGGGTCGGCCCCCTCGACGTCGATCTTGTTGACCGCGACCACCACGGGGATCTCGGCGGCCTTGGCGTGTGCGATCGCCTCCCGCGTCTGGGGCATGACCCCGTCGTCGGCCGCGACGACCAGGATGGCGACGTCGGTCACCTGGGCACCGCGGGCACGCATGGCGGTGAACGCCTCGTGCCCCGGGGTGTCGATGAAGGTGATCTTCGGGCCGTCCTTGGTCACCTGGTAGGCGCCGATGTGCTGGGTGATGCCGCCGGCCTCGCCGGAGACCACGTCGGTCTGCCGGATCGCGTCGAGGAGCTTGGTCTTCCCGTGGTCGACGTGGCCCATCACGGTGATCACCGGTGGCCGTTCGACCAGCGTCTCCGGGTCCTCGGGGGCCTCGATACCGAACTCGAGCTCCTCCTCGGACAGGAAGTGGACGTCGACACCGAGATCGGCGCAGATGATCTCCACGGTGTCGTCCGGCAGGCTCTGCTGGACGGTGGCCATCTCGCCCACCTCGAACAGCTTCTTGACCAGCGCCGCGCCAGCGACCCCGAGCTTGTCGGCCAGTTCGCCGACCGTGATCCCGGAGATCACCTCGACGCG
>JAWOCZ010000062.1:0-5835 GCA_046483565.1 Nitriliruptoraceae bacterium | reverse complement strand
CTCGGCATCCATGGTCGCGCCGGCATCCCGCTCACGTCGCCCCGAGGTGATCATCCCTGCGCTTCCAGCTGACCGCCAAGACCGGCCACCCGGACTTCCTCGATCTGCCGTGGGACCGTCCGCTGGCCTCCTGGGAGCACGAGCGCCTCGTGGAGATGCCCATGGACATCCACCGACACGTGGTGCGCACGGTGGCCTACGACGACCGGCTCTACCACCTCAAGGAGCTCCCACGGCGCTACGCCGCTCGGGAGTGGCGCTTCCTCCGCTACCTCCGGCAGGAGCAGGTCCCGGTGGTCGACGTCGTGGGGGTCGTCAGCCTGCGGGATACGCCGGACGGTGAGCGGCTGGAGGCGGTGCTGATCACCGAGCATCTCGAGTACTCGGTGCCCTATCGGCTGCTGTTCCTGCGCCAGGAGCACCAGACGATCCGCGAGCCGATGCTGGATGCCCTGGTCCACCTGCTGGTACGCATCCACCTGCAGGGCTTCTACTGGGGTGACTGCTCGCTGTCGAACGCGCTGTTCCGGCGGGACGCCGGCCACCTCGCCGCCTACCTGGTCGACACGGAGACGGGCGAGCTCTACCAGGAGCTCTCCGCCGGGCAACGCAACATGGACCTCGAACTCGCGATCGAGAAGTCCGCGGGCGAGTTGCTCGACCTCCAGGCGGCGGGGGTGTTGTCGGAGGAGGTCGATCCCTTCGACCTCGGGCTCGAGCTGCGGGAGCGCTACGAGCAGCTGTGGGCCGAGCTCACGCGCGACGAGGTGTTCGGCGACGACGAGCGGTACCGCATCCACGAGCGGCTGCGCCGGATCAACGAGCTCGGCTACGACGTCGACGAGCTCGAGCTCGTCCAGGACGAGCCGGGCATGACGCGGATGAAGGTCAAGACCTCCGTGGTGGAGCCGGGCCGCTACCGGCGGATCCTCCGCCAGCTCACAGGGCTCGATGTGCAGGACAACCAGGCCCGGCGTCTGCTGAACGACATCCACAACTTCGGGGCGTGGCTCCAGCAGGAAGAGGGGCGCTCCCTGCCGGAGGCCTCGATCGCCCACCGCTGGTTGGAGCGCTCATTCGAGCCGGTCGTGCAGGTCGTCCCCCACGAGCTCCGCGGCCGACGCGAACCCGCGGAGGTCTTCCACGAGGTGCTCGACCTGTGGCACAAGTGGTCGACGCAGGAGGGCACCGACATGGGGCTGTTCAACGCCGCCCACCGCTACGTGGCGGAGATCCTGGCGATGATGCCGGACGAGCGCCGTGTCTCTCCGATCGCGGCCGAGGACGAGGGCCTGAGTGCCCTGTCCGAGCCGATGACGGACACGTAGCGGCCGCTGCCAAGTCCCGCGCCCGACGAGGGCGACGACGAGGAGTACGCACCCGCCGGCTGGCCTCGAGCACTCAGTAGGCGGCCGGGAGCTGGTCGAGGAACCCCTCCATCACCCCGGCGAGCGCCTCGGGGCACTCCTCCTGGGGGGTGTGGCCACAACCGGCGAGCTCCTCGTAGCGCGCCCCGGGGATCGCCTGGGCCGTGCGCCGGTTCCAACGCGGCCGGATCACGGTGTCGCTGTCGCCACTGACGACCAGGACGGGCACGTCGATCTCGCCGAGGAAGTCGCCGAGCTGCGGGCGGGGGCTCGCGTTGATGACCTCCCAGAAGCCGCGGTCCCAGCCGTCCACCCGCAGCATGCGCTGGTACGGCTCGGCGTCCGCCGGTGTCGCCCTGCTCGGGTCGGCCCAGGAGCTGGCGGTGCGCGCCACGTCGACCTCGCCGACGAAGCGCTGGATGAGGTGCGGTGCGATCGCCCGGATCTGGGCCGAGCGCAGCAGCGGCCGCAGCGACGTCGGTGGGCCGACATCCCCGGTGATCGCCGGGCTGAGCAGCACGATCGCGCGGACACGCTCGGGATGGAGCAGGTACATCTCGAGCACGTTGGTACCCCCGGCGGAGGAGCCGACCAGCACCGCGTCGTCGACGTCGAGGTGGTCGAGCAGCTGCCAGCCGAGCCGGGCCGCCATCGCCCGCGAGTAGGGGTTGAGCTCGTCCCAGCGGTCCCGCTCGAGCCGCTCGGTCAGACCGAACCCGGGACGGTCGAAGGCCACGGCCTGCCAGGTGTCGGGCAGCTCGGCGGTGAGCCTCTGCCACGTCGGCGCGCTGCCGTAGAAGTGGTGGGACAGCAGCAGGGTCGGCCCACCGGCGGGCCCCGCGACGAGGTGGTGCACGTCGATGCCGGAGAGCCGTTCGAACCGGCTGTCCGGGTACGCGAGCTCACGGTGCGAGCTCGTCTGGTCGGTGGGTGGGGGCACGAGGAGGGGGACTCCGAGCAGAAGTGCGACGACGGTGGTGGACAGCAAGAGCGGGCGCGCGGGCATGTGCAACGTTCGGACCCGACGCCGAGGTGGCTCGCCGACCCGGGCCCGGCCGGGGAGGTCGACATCCGCGCGCCGGATCCGTCGAACGTACGCTCGGAGATCGACCAGGTTGCCGACCCATTAGGCTCGCCGACATGGAACCCTTCGCCGCCGCCACCTCCCCGACCGTGAGCGCGGGCGCGCCCCGGGCGGGCGCACCGGGCACGACCGACCGCCACGTGCTCGTGGCCGTCGCCTGGCCGTACGCCAACGGCCTGTCCCACCTCGGCCACATCGCCGGGTGCTACCTGCCGGCAGACATCTTCGCCCGCTACCACCGGATCGTCGGCAACCGCGCGTTGATGGTCTCCGGCACCGATGCCCACGGCACCCCGATCACCGTGCTCGCGGAGCAGGAGGGGGTGAGCCCCGCCGAGATCGTCGAGCGGTTCAACCCCCGGTTCCAGGAGCAGTGGGAACGGCTCGGGGTCTCCTTCGACCTGTTCACCACCACCATGACGGACAACCACCGCGAGGTCACGGGCGAGATCTTCCGGGGGCTGAAGGAGCACGGCTACCTCGAGGCACGCACGACCGAGCAGATGTACGACCCTCAGGCCGGTCGCTTCCTGCCCGACCGCTACGTCGAGGGCACCTGCCCGTTCTGCAGTGCGACGGATGCCCGCGGCGATCAGTGCGACACCTGTGGCAAGACCCTGGACCCGGTCGACCTCATCGAGCCGCACTCGAAGCTGACGGGCGCAACGCCCGAGCCCCGTCCGACCGAGCATCTGTTCATCCTGCTCTCGAAGCTCGAGGACGAGGTCCTCGCCTACCTCGAGAGCCGTGAGGGCTGGCGCAGCCACGTGATCAACTGGGCGCTCGGTTTCGTCAAGGACGGTCTCCACGACCGCGCCGTCACGCGCGACATCAGCTGGGGGGTGCCGATCCCCGACGATCTCGGTCTGGCTGACGCGGACACCAAGCGGGTGTACGTGTGGTTCGAGGCGGTGATCGGCTACCTGTCCGCGACCAAGGAGTGGGCCCAGCGCTCCGGTGACCCCGAAGCCTGGCGGGCCTGGTGGGAGGACCGCGACGCGGAGAGCTACTACTTCATCGGCAAGGACAACATCCCCTTCCACGCCGTGTACTGGCCTGCGCAGCTGATGGGGTCTCCCAGCCTGAACCTGCCCACCGACGTCCCGGCCAACCAGTACGTCACGTTCAAGGGGGCCAAGGCCTCCAAGTCGCTGGGCGTCGGGCGCGCCGCGCTGGACTACCTGGAGGTCTTCGGTGCCGACGAGTTGCGCTACGGCCTGACCACCAACCTGCCCGAGTACAACGACGTGGATCTCACCGACGCCGAACTCGTGCGGCGCGTCAACGACGAACTCGTGGCGGCCTGGGGCAACCTGGTCAACCGGGTGCTGGCCATGACCGCGAAGAACTTCGACGGCACCGTGCCCGAACCATCTGAGCTCGATGAACGGGACGAGGCGTTGCTGGCAGCCGTGGATGCACGGCTGGTCGCCGAAGGCGAGCTGCTGGAGCGGGTCGAGCTGCGTCGGGCGCTGAAGGAGGCCATGGCGGGAGCGCAGGCCGCCAACGTCTACCTCAACGCCCGCGAGCCCTGGAAGACCGCGAAGACGGACCCGGACCGCACGGCGACCACGCTCTGGACGGCATTGCAGGCGATCGCGGGGCTGAACGTTGCCCTGGCCCCGTTCCTGCCCTTCTCCGCTGCGAAGCTGCACGGGTGGCTCGGGCTGGAGGCCACGATGGCCGGTGCGGGGTGGGCTCGGCCCGAGGTGGCGGCCGGCACGGTGCTCGGCACGCCCGCACCGCTGTTCGCGAAGGTCGAGCTCCCCGAGGTCGACGACGACTGAGGAAGCGGTGCCGAGGGCGCACGAGCCGCCGCCCCGACGGCGAGGTGGTCAGGCTCGATGGTCCCGAGCGTCAACGCCAGAGCCAGGCGCTGCGCCTCTCTTTGGGAGGCAGCGTCCGCCACCGTGTGCCTGATCAGCCAGGCCCGCACCCGTGCGGACTCGGCAGCGCGCAGGGCGGCCTCACGTGCCTGGAGGGCCTGCGCCTCCTCGTGGGCGGCTCGGGTGATGGCGTCGTCCTCGCCGAGCGCGGTGCGCGTGGCCTCATCGAGCGTGCCGTCGTCCTCCAGGCCCATCGCGGCCTGGAACGCGCTGAGCGCAGCTGCGGTGGCCGGCCCGAGCAGCCCGTCGACGGCCCCGTCGTGCCAGCCGAGCGCCACGAGCGCCTCCTGGGCGCTGCGGACCCGGGCCTGCTCGGCGTCGCGTTGGGCCTGCGCTTCGGCCGCACGGGCCTGCGCCTCGGGGTCGGCTGCCCTGGCAGCAGTCGTGCCGGCAGGGCTGGACGCCGAGGAGGAGGGGTTGTTCGTACCGGTCGAGGAGGAGCTGGTCGACGATGAACGCTTCGGCGAGGAGCCGGACGATGCCGCTGGGGCCGACGACGTGTCGCCGTCGGACGAGGAGGCGGGGGCGGCCCCCCCGGAGGCCGGTGTGCGGAACACCACGACGTTCCACAGGCTGCCGTCGGATCCGACCGACATGCCGATGCCGATCTGCGTGAAGGCAGCCGTGAGGATGTTGGCACGGTGGCCGGGGGACCCCATGTAGCGCTCGGCGATCCGTCCAGCGAGCTGGACGGGTGTCTGTGACGAGTCCCGCCAGAAACCCACGTTCTCGGCCACACGGGACCAGTTCTGGACCTGGGAGCTGTAGTTCGGGTTGTGGCTGAGGGTGCCGTTGGCCGCCATGGTGTCGGCCCAGGACCGAGCGACCGCATCGAGGTCGCCGGAGCGTTGCAGAGCACCGAGCCCACCGCGGACCCCGTTGTGGTGGGCGAACAGTGCGGACTCCGCGGCGGCCTCATCAGCCGTGCGGCCGCGGGCCGCCTCCGCTGCCGGCGGCGGGGTGGTGACGACCAGCGTCAGCGCGAGCAGCACGACCAGGAGCGCCGCCAGGCGACGGTGGCCGATCGTGCTGGAACTGGACATCCGGTACCCCGCGCGTGACGGCGATGCAGCAGCGGTGTGCGGTGCGCCCGTGGGCGGCGGGCGGGCCGAGAGGGCCTCGAACGCTCACGACGGGCGATGGCGCGGGAACCTACCACCACCCCGTGAGGCTCCGGACCGGGACGGTGGCCGATCGGTACCGGCTCACCCACAGAGCGTGGTCCACGCGAACAGCGCTGCGAGCCCGTCGGGGAGCAGACGCGCTCGGTCACGAGGAGCCGTCGAGGGCGTCGTCGCGTCAGCCCCGGCGGCCCCGGATGGTCCGGCGCATGAACGCGACCTCGCTCGGGTCGTAGGGGGTGCCATCCGAGCGGAAGATGTCGTGGAACCACAGCGGCGGCTCGTTCGCGCCTGGAAGCGAACCCCACGCCTGGTAGGTCTGGGAGCGTCCCGCGACCAGTCCCCAGTTGAAGGCAGCGACCTCCTGGGAGCGCATC
>JAWOCZ010000031.1:0-6294 GCA_046483565.1 Nitriliruptoraceae bacterium | reverse complement strand
TCCAGTCCGGCGACAATATAAAACGCCATCACCGGCAGCACCGCACCGTTCATCGTCATCGACACCGACATCTCCTTCAGCGGGATCTCGTTAAACAGGATCTCCATATCCAGTATCGAGTCGACCGCCACCCCGGCCTTCCCCACATCGCCGATCACCCGCTCATGGTCCGAGTCGTACCCCCGGTGCGTCGCCAGGTCGAACGCCACCGACAGCCCCTTTTGTCCGGCCGCCAGGTTGCGCCTGTAAAATGCATTCGACTCCTCCGCGGTCGAAAACCCCGCGTACTGCCTGATCGTCCACGGCCGCATCGCAAACATCGCCGAGTAGGGCCCCCGCAGAAACGGCGGCAGTCCGGCGGCATACTCCAGGTGTTCCATCCCCTCCAGGTCGGCCGCACCATACACCGGTTTGATATCGATATGTTCAGGCGTCTTCCACACCTCACCCGCCTGCTCCCGCACCGCGGATCCACTCCTGTACTGCCTGAAATCTGTCTTCTTAAAATCTGGTCTCATCGTTTTAATTTTTTTATTACCGGGGGAACGCCTTGTCGCCACCGTAGCGGCGATGCACTCCACGGGGTTTGTTATGCCTTGTTGATATTGAGGAGTGACTGAAACTTTTGCAGCTCTTCGAGCAGGTTGCTCTTCACATGGATGAAGTGGTGCACCCCTTGCTGCCGCAGTTGCTCAACCGAATCTTTCGGGTACCCGGCGATCACAACCTCTGCCGATCCCTTCATCGCCTCATGCACCACCGGTGCAGTATCAGGGTAAGCTGCATCTGCGCTGCAGAGCACCACGATATCGGCTTTTGCTTTATGTGCCGCGGCGATCCCCTCCTCCACGGAATCAAAGCCGCGGTTATCGATGATCTCGTAGCCGGCGCAGGCGAAGAAGCTCCCGGCAAACATTCCCCTGGCGGTCATCCATGCCGGTTCGCCATATTTGAGCAGGAATACTTTTGGCCGCTTTTTGCTCTTCTCGGTCTGAAGACGCAGCTGCTCGATCTCTTCCGCTGCACTGAAGGGCTGCAGCGGTGGGTAGGTAGCGTTTTCGTACCTCTTTTTCACGGGGAGACTGATCCCCTGGTTGAGGACCAGCTCTGCAAAGGCAGGATATTTGTTTACCCCGAGGATGCTCGTGCGACCGGAGGAGGCTTTTGATCGTTTCACCTCTGCTGAGGCGGAAACCTGCTCCTGGATCCATCCTTTTTGGAATGCTTCGATATATCCACCGCGATCCTCCGTCTCCAGGAAGTGCTTCCAGGCTTGCTCCGCGATGCTCGCTGTGAGCTGCTCGATGTAGTAGGAGCCTGCAGCCGGATCGGCGACCTTGTTGAAATAGGCCTCCTCCTTGAGTACCAGCTGGGTGTTGCGTGCGATGCGTGATGAGAACGCATTCTCCTCTTTATAGGTGTTGTCGAATGGGTGCACGGTGATGGCATCGCTGCCTCCCAGGCTGGCCGACATCGTTTCGGTGGTGGTGCGCAGCATGTTCACATGGGGATCGTACAGGGTGAGGTTCCATGAGGCGGTGCGGGAATGGATGTACATTTGGATCTGTTTTTCATCCACACCCCACTCCTTGCAGACAGCCCTCCAGAGCCAGCGTGCGGCCCTCAGTTTGGCGATCTCCATGAAATAGTTCGGTCCGGAGGCAAAGCTGAAGAGCATGGTGGCCGCGAGGTCCTCGTGGACGTCGAGGACGACCGGGTGGCGGTCAGCGAGGCCACGGACCGCCAGCAGGAGCTCGGGATCGTGGAGCAGGACCAGATCGTGGTCCGCGGCCTCCTCGGCGAGCAACCGCCGCGCGGCTCGGAGACCCGCGACACGCCGTCGGCCCGATGCCCGCGGCAGGTCTCGGGTCACCGTGCCCGGGACGACCGCGGCCGGGTCGGTCCCGGTCGCCGTGAAGGGTGCTGCGAAGGTGACCGACCAGCCCGCCAGCCGCATCGCCCGGATCTGCCGGTGATGGATCCGCGCATCGAGCGGGGTGTGCACGACGGTGACGACGAGCACCCGCAAGGGGGAGACAGCCAGGGTGCCTACTCCTCCTCGATGCTCGCTCGGTACTGCTCGACGACCGCTTCGGGATCGCCGTCCGCCCGCATCTCGCCCTTGTGGAGCCAGACGCACCGGCTGCACGTGTCGATGATCGACTCCATGCTGTGGCTGACGAGGAAGATCGTGCCGGCCCGACGGCGCAGTTCGTCGATGCGGCGGCCGCTGCGACGACGGAACGACTCGTCACCGACGCTGAGCGCCTCGTCGATGAGCAGGATCTCCGGTTCGACCGAGGTCGCGATCGCGAAGTGCAGACGGGCACGCATCCCGGAGGAATAGGTGCGCAGGGGCAGGTCGATCGAGTCCTTGAGCCCGGTGAAGCGGATGACCTCCGCCATGCGCTCGTCGATCTCCGCACGGGTCATGCCGAGCGCGAGCCCACCGAGGACGATGTTGCGCCGACCCGAGGCGTTCGGCTGCAGGGCGGCAGACACACCGAGCAGCGACGGCTGGCTGGAGGCGTACACCGCGCCGGCGGTGACCGGGAGCAGCCCGGCGACGGCCTGCATCAGCGTCGACTTGCCCGAGCCGTTGTGGCCGATCAACCCGATCGACTCGCCCTTTCGCGCCACGAGGTCGACGCCGCGGACCGCCTTGATCTCGCGGTAGGAGGGACGGTGGCCGCGCTGCGCCACGATCTCACGCAGCCGCGGACGGCGGTCCTCGTACACCCGGTAGGTGACGTGGACCCCGTCGAGGACGACCGTGGCGTCGTCCAGCGCATGGGTGTCGATCCTCGGATCCATGGTGGGGGTCAGCTCCTCAGCCACGGCCGTACTCGTGTTCACCACCGCGGAACACCAGCAGGCCGACGAGGAGACCTCCGACGGCCCAGGCGACGCCCGAGAGCCACATCCACCCGATCGCGTCCTGTTCGAGGGAGGTCATGAGGTACTCGCGGGGCAGGCTGACGTAGACGTAGAAAGGGTTGGCGAGCATGATCCGCAGGATCACGGGATCGTCCAGGAACGCCTCCACCGAGTACAGCACGCCGGAGAGGTAGAAGGCGATGCGGAACAGGAACGGCAGCACGTTCAGCAGGTCGCGGAACTTGTCCGCGAGCCTCGCGGCGATGAAGGCGAAACCGAGCGAGAACACCGCCGCCAGCGCGAAGGCCGGCAGGACGAGGAGCCACCGCCACGTGATCGGCTCGCCGGTGATGAGCACGACGGCGATCATGACCACCGCAGCGGAGGAGAAGGCCATCGTCTCCCTCAGCACCGACGACATCGGCAGCAGGGCCCGCGGGAACTGCAGGGAGCGGATCAGCCCGATGTTGCTCGCCAGGGTCCGGCCACCGCTCAACACCGCCTTCTGCGTGTAGTTGAAGGTGAAGATGCCGATGCCGAGGAAGGCCAGGAAGTTGGTCACCCCTCGATTCGTTTCGAGGATGACGCCGAAGACGAGGTAGTAGACACCGATCAGCAGCAGCGGGTTGATCAGGTGCCACAGGTTGCCGAGCGCGGTGTCGAGGTGCTGGGTGCGGATCTCTCCACGGGCCACGGACCAGGCGAAATGGCGACGGCTCCAGATCGCAGCGAGGTAGTCGCGGAGCGAGGGGGTCCCACCCAGCCGCCGCAGGTGCGGCGGGATGTCCGTCGTCTGAGCCACGAGCGCTGGTACTCCCTCGGTGCGATCCGGTCGGTGATGAGACCGACGGGCCGGTCCTTCGGTGGTGGTCACGAGGTGGAGGTCGGTCGAGGATAGTGTTGCGGTGCCGCTGCGACGTGACGCTGCTGCCGCCGGGAGCTGCTCGTGACCACCGCGCACCGCGACGACGACCCTGAGGCAGGCCGCGACGCGTACGCCGCTGCCCGTCTGACGCAACGTCGCAGTGTACGGCTGGCGCTGGCGCTCGGGCAGGGGCTGTCGCACGGGCCCCGAGCCGCGAGGGAACTGCTCGGGTCGGGGGCGGCGGTCCTCGACCTCCCCGGCCCCCAGGTGCCGCGGCGACCGCGCTATCCCCACCTCAGGGTCGCACACCTGAGCGCCGACCCGGTCACCCGTGGGGTGATCCCGGGTGCGCGTCTGACACCGTCGACCTGGCGCACCGTGCTGCGGCGCGACCGCCCCGAGCTCCTCGTGTTGGACACGGTCACCGGGTGGGGGGCCGCAGACCTGCGAGCGCTGGTGGCGGACACCTCGGCCGCCGTCTACTGCCCCCCGGCGATGCTCGAGCCGGTCCTGGCGGCGGGGGTCGCGCGCGATCGGCTCGGCGTGCTCGAGCCCGACGACGAGGTGCTGTGGTTCGACAGCCAGGCCCACAGCCCGGTCGGGCTGCCCCCTGCGCCCGACGGCCGGGTCCTGCCCGTGGACGCAGCCCCGCCCGCCGACCGGGACGCCGACCGGGGCACGGTGCGGCTCGTGGATCCGGCGACAGCCGACGCCGGCCTGACCGAGCGGATCGTCGGCTGCCTGGCACGTGGGACGCCGGTCGTCGTGCCCGATGGCGGCCCGCTCGGCGACCGCTTGCGGCGCCTGCTCGGCCCGGTCGCCGATGAGGTCGTGGTCCCCCCGTCGGCCGCTGACGACCGGGCTCGGCAGCTGTGCGAGCCGGAGCGGTGGGAGCGGACCTCGGTCCGGGTCCGCCGACACCTGCACCGTCACCACGCCCGCGAGGCGCACGTGGATCTCATCCTGGAGCGCTGTGGCCTCGACACCGCGCCGCCACCGCGCGTCTCGGTGCTGCTGAGCACCCGCCGCTCCTCACACCTGGCCCATGCCCTCGGGCAGATCGGCAGGCAGGACCACCCACAGGTCGAGGTCGTGCTCGTCCTGCACGGCATCCCCCGTCCCGACGACCGCCACCTCGAGGCCGGGCGGCTCCCGCTCACGGCCATCGAGGTCCCAGCCGACCGGCCACTGGGTGCCGCGCTGGACGCCGGGCTGGATCGGGCGAGCGGCTCGCTCATCGCCAAGATGGACGACGACGATCACTACGGCAGCGGTCACCTCTCCGACCTCGCCGTCGCTCTGCGCTACAGCGGTGCCGACGTCGTCGGTCGCTGGGCCAACGCGGTCTACCTCGAACAGCAGGACATCACGGTGCACGGTGGTCTGGACCGCCAGGAGCGCTGGGCCACGCACCTGCCCGGGGCGACGATGCTGGTCCGCGCCGAGGTGCTACGGCGGTTGCGATGGCGCCACGTGCCGAACGCCGTGGACACCGAACTGGTCCGAGCGGTGACCTCCGATGGCGGCAGCGTCTACAGCACGCACCGCTTCGGCTTCATCCGCAGCCGGCACGAGGACCACACCTTCGCGCGCTCGAACCGCAGCTTCCGCCACGGGCGCGTCCGCCAGGGCCTGGACACGTCAGCGCTGGAGGTATAGCGGCTGCCGGCGAGTAGCCTCCCGCTGCCAAGGAGGCCCCGGTGACCGCTACGCGCTACGACGTCATCATCGCGACCGATGCCCGGCTGCCCGGTGGGACGACCGCGAGCGTCGCAGAGGAGATCCTCGCCCAGCACGCGGCCGGCTACCGCACGGCGCTGGTGCACCTGCCGAGCACGCTGAGCGCCACCGCACGGCCGTTCTCCCCGCGTCTGCAGGAGCTGGTCGCCGCCGGACGGTGCGACCTGGTGCGCCACGGTCCCCTGCATGCCGATGCGTTGATCGTGCGGCACCCCCGGGTGGCAGCGGAGCTGGATCCGGGTGCGCTGCCCGCGGTGGACGTCGGCTCGGTCCTCATGATCGCCAACCAGGCTCCGGGCACGGTGGACGGGGTCCGAGCTGCTCACTACGAGCCGCAGGTGGCCAACGAGCGCCTGGCAGCCTGGTCGGGACACGAGCCGAGATGGTTACCGATCGGCCCCCTGGTCCGCCGCAACCTGACCGCGCTCGCCCCGGAGCTGCCGCTGGCCGAGCACGACTGGGTCAACGTCCTGGACGTCGACCGGTGGCGCGTCTCACGCACCGGACCGCGGTCCCCGGTACGGATCGGCCGTCACTCGCGCGACCACGAGCTGAAGTGGCCGGCGGACGCGGCGAGCCTGCTGGCGGCCTACCCGGAAGGGTTCGACGTCCGCATCCTCGGTGGGGCACGTTCGGCTCGCGCGCTGCTCGGCGGGCGGCTCCCGCCCTCCTGGACCGTCTACGGCTTCGATGAGCTCCCGGTCCGCAGGTTCCTGGCCTCCCTGGACGTCTTCGTCTACCACCATCATCCCGCGTGGGTGGAGGCCTTCGGACGTACGATCATCGAGGCGCTCGCCGCGGGGTTGCCGACG
>JAWOCZ010000298.1:0-12564 GCA_046483565.1 Nitriliruptoraceae bacterium | reverse complement strand
CAGCGGCGGCGTCCGTGGTGCTCGTCGGCGCGGTGTACCCGCGGTACCCGGAGCTGTTCCCGAGCTGTCCCTCGCGGACCTTGTTCGGGGTGTGGTGTCCGCTGTGCGGGGGCACGAGCAGCGCCAGCGCCCTGGCGACCGGCCGGGTCTCGGACGCGTTCCGCTTCAACGCTTTCGTACCGGTGCTGGTGTTGCTGACCGCCTGGTCCTGGCTGGCGTGGGTCGGTCGGGTGGTGCAGCGCGACTGGCTGCCGGCCGTCCCGCGGTGGTTGTGGACGACCGTCGGGGTGCTGTGGCTGGCCTACGGGATCCTGCGCAACGTGCCCATCGAGCCCTTCGCCTCCCTGAAGCCCTGAGCCCCATGACGTGGTCCGGGGACCGCCATCGGCGGTCCCCGGAAGGTGCTACCTGCTGGTCACCGGGTCAGGCGGCCACCTGCACACCGCGCAGACGCTGGTAGGTGTAGGCCTGGGCGATGAACACCACCGGCAGGGCGGCGAGCAGCCCGATCCCGCACAGCAGCGCGCCGACGATGTAGGCCAGCAGCGAGGCGAGGAAGAAGCCGAGCAGGGTGCCGAGGTTCGCGTTGACGAAGCTGAAGCTCGCCTTGATCGCGTCCACGCCGGAGAGGTTCTGATCGATCAGGAAGTGGACGTAGAACTGGGTGAAGAAGGTGACGATCAGCCCCGGCAGGTAGCACAGGATGCTCCCGATCCCGGAGAGCACCCCGACGATCACCGCACCGATCAGGAGCTGGGGGAGGTTGTCGAACCGGAACAGCGTCTGCAGTTCGACCGTCTCGCCCCGGGTCAGCGCCAGCGCTGCCCGGACGACCGCCGCCTGGATGATCACGAACCCCAGGAACCCGACCACGGCCGTGAAGCCGAAGTAGAGCAACGACGCGAAGGCGGTGAAGCCACCGCCCTGGCCGGTGAGGATGGCCTCCATCTGCTGCTCACTGGAGGGCAGGAAGATCGCGCTGGTGAGCAGCGACCAGATCGAGGTGATGATGCCCACGATGACGACGTAGGCGATGAGGCCGAGCAGGATCGGACCGAGGTTCTGCAGGAACTTCGCCCAGCCGTAGCTGAACGCGGCCCCGATCGAGTACGGCTCCTGCCCCGCGGGCTGCCGACCGCCCGCGGGAGGGAAGCCACCGGAACCACCGGGCGGCGGGCCGCCAGGAGGCCGCCCCCCTGGCGGCGGACCAACGGGGCCTCCGGGTGGTGGGCCCCCGGGAGGTGGACCGCCGGGGCCTCCGGGCGGTGGACCGCCAGGACCTCCTGGCGGAGGGCCGCCCGGCGGTGGACCCCCTGGCGGCGGTCCGCCCGGTGGTGGGCCGCCGGGGGGTGGGCCGCTGGGCGGTGGCGGTTGCGGTGTATCGCTCACGGGTCCGTACCCCCTGGGATCGGTCTGGAGTCGGTTGCGCTGGACGCTAGCACCGTCGGTCGGCGTCACACAGGGATATCCCTGCTCGATCTCAGGTGCGTGGAGCTCCGTGGAGCGGGGTCGGCGTGGACCTGCGACTAGCCTCACCAACCCCGCATCCGTGCACCCGGGGACCCACAGGAGCATCGCATGGCACACCACCGCATCGCCTGGCTCGGCGGGGACGGCATCGGCCCGGAGGTGCTCGCCGAGGGCGCCAAGGTGCTGGACGCGCTCGAGGACCTGGAGGGCTTCACCACCGAGCGCGTCGACTACGACCTCGGGGGACGTCGCTACCTGACGACCGGCGAGGTGCTGTCCGACGAGACGCTGGAGGAGCTGCGTAGCTTCGATGCGATCTACCTCGGTGCCGTCGGCACGCCCGAGGTCCCACCCGGGGTGATCGAGCGCGGCCTGCTGCTGCGGCTGCGCTTCGCCTTCGACCAGTACATCAACCTGCGACCGGTCAAGCTCTACCCGGGGGTGAGCTCACCGATCGCGGGGCTCACCCCCGACGACTGTGACCTGCTGGTCATCCGCGAGAACACGGAGTCGGTGTACGCCGGCGCGGGCGGCACCCTCTACCCGGGCACCCCCAACGAGGTGGCGACCCAGGAGAGCGTCAACACCCGGCACGGGGTGGAACGGGCGGTGCGTTTCGCCTACGAGCAGGCCGTGCGCCGCCGCGGTCACCTCACCCTGGTGCACAAGACCAACGTGCTCAGCCACGCCGGTGGGCTGTGGATGCGCACCTTCGAGGAGGTGGGCGCGGCCGACTTCCCCGACGTGGAACGGGACTACGCCCACGTCGATGCGGTGTGCATCCACCTGGTCCAGGACCCCGGTCGGTTCGACGTGATCGTCACCGAGAACCTCTTCGGCGACATCATCACCGACCTCGCCGGCGCGGTGCAGGGCGGCATCGGGCTGGCCGCCTCGGGCAACCTCGACCCCACGCGGCGCTCGCCGTCGATGTTCGAGCCCGTCCACGGCTCGGCGCCCGACATCGTCGGGCAGGGCCGTGCGGATCCGGTCGCCGCGGTGATGAGCCTCGGCTACCTGCTCGACTTCCTCGGCGAGATCGCAGCGGCACAACGCATCGACCGCGCCGTCGCGGCACTGCTGCAGGAACGTGCCGGTCGCGTGCCGGATGGCGTGGGATACTCGACCTCCGACGTCGGTGACCGGCTGGTGGCGCTCGTCCGGGACGCAGGAACCGCGTGAAGGGGTAGGGATGCCGTTCCCGAAAGCTGACAAGATCTGGATGGACGGGCACTACGTCGACTGGGACGACGCGACCGTGCACGTCCTCACGCCGACCCTGCACTACGGCTACGGGGTGTTCGAGGGGATCCGCGCCTACCCGACCGACGACGCTGGTCCGGCGGTGTTCCAGCTCGAGGCCCACCTCGAGCGCCTGCTGCGCTCCGCCCGCCTCTACCCCCCGCTCGACGAGGTGCCGTGGACGGTGCCGCAGCTCACCGAGGTGGTGGCCGAGCTGATCCGGGTCAACGGCCACACCGGTGGGTGCTACATCCGGCCGACGATCTACCTCGGGTACGGGGAGATCGGTCTGAACCCGCTGCCGAGCGCGCCCCGGGTCGCGATCGCCACCTGGGAGTGGGGTAGCTACCTCGGTGAGGACTCGCTGGTCAACGGGGTGCGCGTGATGGTCTCCTCCTTCCGGCGGATCGGCAAGAACACGATCCCGCCGGCGGGCAAGGCCAACGGGCAGTACCTCAACTCCTCGCTCGCCAAGGTCGAGGCGCTCCGGGCCGGCTACGACGAGGCGATCATGCTGTCGGAGGACGGCTTCGTCGCCGAGGGCACGGGCGAGAACGTGTTCGTCGTGCGGGACGGGCGCATCACCACCCCACCGCTGCACGATGGTCCCCTCGGTGGCATCACACGGGCGAGCGTGATGCAGATCGCCACCGACCTCGGCTACGAGGTGATCGAGACCTCGCTGGTGCGCACCGACCTCTACCTCGCCGACGAGATCTTCCTCACCGGTACCGCGGCCGAGCTGACCCCGGTGCGTGAGATCGCGGGCTACGAGATCGGGCCCCGCGGGCCGGTGACCGAGGCGGTCCAGACGACCTTCCTCGATGCGGTCCGTGGGCGCGTCGAGGCGTACCGCGACTGGCTCCACGTCGTGTCCGGGTGACCATCAGCCGACCGGCACCATCGCTGCGGGCCCGCGCCGTCCGCGGGGCACTGGTGGCCGGCCTCGAGCTGCTGCGCCGGCGCAGCGGGGGCATGCCCGGCCCGGACGCTCCCTCCGAGGAACTCGAGCGCTACGTCCTGGAGATGCGCACCCGAGCGGAACGGCTCCTGGCGCGTGTGCCCCCCGGTCGGGACGTCGAGGTGGCACGGCTGCTCGGCTCGCCCGTGCCGGGCCTGGCCGTGGCGGGGCGTGCCCACGGGACGCCGCCGGCCGATCGCGCCGGGTTCGGCGAGTGGCTGGCGTCGGCCCCACGGGTGCTCCTCCACCTGCACGGCGGTGGCTACTTCATGGGCTCCTCGGTGACCCACCGGGGGCTTGGCGCCGCGCTGGCCCGCGTCAGCGACGCGGTGGTGGTCCTGCCCGACTACCGGCTGGTGCCCGAGCATCCCTACCCGGCCGCGCTCGACGACGCCGAGGCGGTCGCACGGTGGCTGACCGAGACGTGCGGCGTCGACCCGGCGCGGCTGGCCGTCGCCGGCGACTCGGCGGGTGGTGGACTGGCGGCTGCGCTGCTGGTCCGGCTGCGCGATCGGGGTGCGGCGCTCCCGGCGTGCTACGTCGGGATGTCACCGTGGCTGGACCTCGCCGGCACCGGGGACTCGGTCACCGAGCTGGACGGCATCGATCCGTGGATCCCCGCGGAGATGCTCCCGCTGCCGGCCCGCTTCTATGCGGGTGCGGTCCCACTGGACGACCCCCGGATCTCGCCGCTGTACGCCGACCTCTCGGGACTGCCCCCGAGCCTGCTGTACGTCGGGGGCGACGAGGTGCTGCTCGACGACACGGTGCGGTTCACGGCCCGGGCCCGGGCCGCCGGCGTGGCGGCGGACTGCGGGGTCTACCCGGGGCTGTGGCACGTCTTCCCGGCCTTCCCCGGCCTGCCGGAGGCACGCGACGTGCTCGCGGAGATCGGCGGCTTCGTCCGGCGTCACACCGATGTCCTGCGTCCGGTCCCGAGGAGCTGAGCCCGTGGACCTGACGCTTCGCGCGATCACCGAGGAGGAGGTCGAGCCCTTCCTGCGCACCTTCTGGGCGGTGTTCGGCGGGGCCCCCGACGACCGGGACCTCGCCCGCGCCCGGCGCCGCCTCGAGCCCGAGCGCTGCTTCGTTGCGGTCGAGTTGGGCGGCGAGGTGGTCGCCACCGCCGGCGCCCACAGCTTCACGATGGCCCTGCCGGGTGGCGGCGAGGTCGGCGCAGCCGGTGTCACCCTGGTCGCCGTGCGTGCCGACCACCGCCGCCGAGGGGTGCTGACGGCCCTGCTGCGCCGACTGCTCGACCAGGCCCGCGAACGCGGTGAGGCCGTCGCGGCGCTGTGGGCCTCCGAGACACCGATCTACGGGCGGTTCGGTTTCGGTCCGGCGATCCCGACCGTGGAGCTCACGCTCGACCGGACCCACGCCGCGCTCACCGTCCACGGGCCCGTCGACGAGGTGGAGCTGGTCGACACCGCAGCGGCACGCGCCGCCTTCCCGGTGCTCCGGGACGAGGTGCTCGGGGAGCGGGCCGGGCTGCTGCGCCGTCCGGCGGCCTTCTGGGACGACCTGCTCGACCCCGAGGCGGCACCGCCACGGGGGGCCGGACCCCTGCAGTTGGCGCTGCTGCCGGGTCGTGGGTACGCGATCTACCGGCTCGAACCGGAGTGGACCGCCGGCGCACCCACGGGCACCGTGCGGGTCCAGGAGCTGCACGCGACGGACACGCCGGCCGCGGCCGCACTGTGGCGCTTCGTCACCGACGTCGATCTCGCGTCGACCACGGTCGCCGGGCGACGTCCGGTCGACGATCCCGTGCTGGCGATGGTCCTCGACCAGGGTCGGGCCCGCGTCGCCGTCGACTGGCCGCTGCAGGTCCGCCTGCTCGATCCGGTGCAGGTGTTGACCACCCGGCACTACGCCGCCGACGACACGCTCCACCTCGACGTCGCAGACGCCTTCTTCCCGGACCGGTCGGGGCGCTTCGAGCTCGCCGTCGAGGGCGGGAGGGCCAGCTGCGTACGCACCGAAGGGGCCGCCGACCTGGAGCTGGACGTGGGCGCGCTGTCGACGGTCTGCCTCGGCGGTGTGCGTGCGACACAGCTGGTCGCCGCCGGGCAGGTGGTCGAGCGGGTCCCCGGTGCGGCGAGCCGCCTGGACCGGCTGCTGGCCACGCCGCTGGCACCCTGGCACGAGTTCATGTTCTGACGGTTCGCGGCCACGTCCCGAGGGTGCGAGCAGGATCGACGGCACGACCGGGCCGCCCATGACCTGGCCGCCCGTGGCCCGGCCGACCGTGGACCGGCCGCCCATGACCCGCAAGGAGGCAGCGATGCAGGCTGGGACCGCACGACCACGTGCCGAGCGGGTACCGCAGGACGGCCTGCCCGCCTTCGCCCGCGCGGTGAACCGGCACTTCTACGAGAGCGAGGCGCCCGAGGACACCGACCCGTACCTGCGTGCCTTCGCGACCGGGTACCGGGCGTGGTGGGTCCGGCAGGGCGAGCGGGTCGTCGCCAACCTCGGGGTGATCGAGACCGACGTGAGCCTGCCCGGTGGGGCCCGGCTGCCGGTCGCCGCGGTGACCGCTGTCGGTGTCTCGCAGGTCATGCGCCGCCGTGGGCTGCTCTCCGCGCTGATGGCCGCCTCGCTCGACGAGGCGATGGAACGCGAGGAGCCTCTCGCCGCGCTCTACGCCTCGGAGTCCGCGATCTACGGGCGCTACGGGTTCGGGATCGCCGCACCGCACCGCGCCTACCGGGCGGAGCGCGCAAAGGTGCGCTTCGCCGACCCGGTCGACGTGCGGCTGGTGGAGGAGACCACGCCCGAGGCGGCGCTGGCGAGGTGGCCGGCGCTGCACGAACGGGTGCGTGACACCCGCGGTGGCAGCGTCGGCAGCACCTCCGGGATGTGGCAGCTCGGGGTGGCCGAGGACCCGCCGGGGTGGCGTGACGGCGCGACGGCCCGCCGGTTGGTGGAGGTCCCCGGACGTGGCTACGCCCGCTACCGGGTGAAGCCGCAGGAGGAGTCCCACTACCCGGAAGGGCTGGTGCTGCTCGGCGAGCTCGTGGCCACCGACGCCGAGGCGCACGCGGCGCTGTGGCAGCACGTCCTCGACATCGACCTGACGACCCGGGTGCTGTCGTGGATCCGTCCACCCGACGATGCGTTGGCTCACCTGCTGGTCGATCCGCTCGCGCTGCACGCCTTCGACGGCCCGCCGTTGTACGTGCGCATCCTCGACGTCCCGCGGGTGTTGACCGCCCGCGCCTACGGCCTCGCCGGCACCTCGGTGCTGGAGGTGGTGGATCCCGGGGGCCGGTCCGGGGGACGGTGGCGGCTGGAGACCGACGGGACCACGGCGACGTGCGAGCCGTCCTCGGCGACCCCGGACGTGACCCTGCCGATCGATGCGCTGGCCGGCGTGGTGTTCGGCGGGATCCGGGCCACCGCGCTGCTCGACGGTCGGCGCCTGCGCGAGGGGCGTGACGGTGCTGCAGCGGCGCTCGACCGGCTCGTGGCCACCGACCGAGCGCCGTGGACGACCTTCATGTTCTAGGTGCTTCTAGGTGCTTCTAGGCGCCAGGTGCGGTCGCCTGCAGCACGGTGCGGATCGCCGCGACGACCTGCTCGGGGGCGTCCTCCTGCACGAAGTGGCCGGCACCTTCGATGGTGCGGTGCGGCTGGCCGTGGGCGCCGGGGATCAGCTGCTGCAGGGGCCGCTGCCCGCCGGCGGTGATGGGATCCCCGTCGGTGAAGGCGGTCAGGAACGGGGCGGTGTAGCCCTGCAGGGCCTGCCAGGCGCGGCGGTTGTCGTCGGCAGCGGGGTCGTCCGGCGTGGTCGGGACCAGGCTCGGGAGCACCCGGGCGCCGGCCTGGTGCTCGGCGTCGGGGAACGGCGCGTCGTAGGCGGCGACGACCTCCTCCGGCAGCGTCGTGAGCGATCCACCGTCGACCAGGCGTCCGGTGGGGAACGCCGGCAGCTCGCGCGCCGCCCGCTGCCAGGCCAGGAAGGCCTCGCTCGGTGCCTGGTCACCCGTGGGCAGCGCGGTGTTGGAGGCCACGACGCCGGCGAAGCGGTGCGGGTGGGCCGCGACCAGGCGCAGGCCGATGAGCCCGCCCCAGTCCTGGCAGAACAGCACGACGTCGCGCAGGTCGAGGTGGTCGAACAGCGCTTGCGTGAGCCAGGCGACGTGACGGGTGTAGGTGTGATCCTGCGTGCTGGTCGGCTTGTCCGACCGCCCGAAGCCGATCAGGTCCGGGGCGATCACGCGGCAGCCGTCGGCGACCAACGGTGGCAGCACGTTGCGGTAGAGGTAGCTCCAGGTCGGCTCGCCGTGGAGCAGCACCACCACCCGACCGGCCGGGTCCCCCTCATCGAGGTGGTGCAGGCGGAGCGGGGTGCCGCCGTCGGGGTCGGTGACCTCCAGGTAGTGCGGTGGGAAGGGGTAGCCCGCCAGGTCGGCGAACGCGCTGTCGGGGGTACGCAGGAGCTGCATCGGGTGTCCTCGGTCCGCGGGCTCGGGTCGCGTGTTCGCCCACGTGCGATCGTAGGTCCGGACTCGGTGGCACCGTCGGGTGCGCCGCCGCACTAGCGTCGCGGTCGACGCCCCGGTGGGGGCACCACAACCGAGGAGGCCCCGGTGTCCAACGTGTACAAGAAGATCGAGCTGGTCGGCTCCAGCCGGGACGGCGTCGACGACGCGATCCGGCGCGCGATCCAGAAGGCGGGCGAGAGCATGCGCAACCTCGACTGGTTCGAGGTCAAGGAGATCCGTGGCTGGATCCAGGACGGCGAGCCGCAGCACACCCAGGTCACGATCCAGGTCGGGTTCCGCCTCGAGGACGAGTGACGGCGCCCCGACGCGGCGCCGCGCCGACGTGCGCCGCAGCGGGTACGACCCCGTGCCGCCGCGCGCCGCTGCCGGCGCGACCCGGTGCGGGTTCCGGCCGGTGTGGGTTCGACACGGCGCCGAGTCGCGCGGTAGCGTTGCCACTTCACGGGAGTTCGAGATGATGACCACGGCCATGAACGACACGAGCGGGGAGCTCCTCGCGCGTCGTCGTCGTGCCATCATCATCATCGGATCGCTCCCGTAGCCGGTGCGCCGGGCTGCGGGAGCGGCCCGGCAGCGATCACGCCCGGCCCTCTCGTCCCCGGCTCACCTCCCGCATGTGATGCCGAGGAGAGGACGAGATCGTGAGCACCACCAGTGGCGGCGACGCGACGTTGCCCGCCGCCCGCCCCGGGCTCGATCTGTACGACACGACCCTGCGCGACGGGACCCAGCGCGAGGGCGTCAGCCTGTCGGTCGAGGACAAGCTCCGGGTCGCCCGGCGCATGGACGAGCTCGGCGTCGCCTACATCGAGGGCGGCTGGCCGGGTGCCAACCCCAAGGACACGGAGTTCTTCGCCCGTGCCGCCGACGGCGAGCTCGCGCTCGACAACGCCACGCTGGTCGCCTTCGGGATGACCCGCAGCGCGAAGTACCGTGCCGAGGACGACCCGCTCCTGCAGGGGCTGGTCGACGCACGCACGGACGCGATCTGCCTGGTCGGCAAGTCCTGGGGCTACCACGTCGACGAGGCGTTGGGCGTGCCCCGCGAGCAGAACCTCGCCATGGTCGCCGACTCCATCACCTACCTCAGGGGGCTCGGCAAGCGGGTCTTCTTCGACGCCGAGCACTTCTTCGACGGCTACGCCCGCGATCACGATTACGCGCGTGACGTGGTGCTGGCCGCGGCGGAGGCGGGGGCGGAGTGCGTCGTGCTCTGCGACACCAACGGAGGGGCGATGCCGTGGGACGTCACGGAGATCGTCCACGGCCTGGTCGGCGAACTGTCCTGCGACGTCGGTCTCCACTTCCACGACGATGGTGGCTGCGCGGTCGCGAACTCCCTGCTGGGCATCGAGGCGGGCGCGGTCCACGTCCAGGGCACGGCCAACGGTCTCGGCGAGCGGTGCGGGAACGCGAACCTGTTCACGATCCTGGCGGACCTGCAGCTCAAGCGGAAGGTGCCGCTCGTCACGCCCGAGCAGATCGAGCGTCTGACCGACGTCAGCTACACGATCGCGGAGCTGTGCAACCAGACCACCCCGTCGGTCCAGCCCTACGTGGGTCACACCGCGTTCGCACACAAGGCCGGGATCCACGCCTCGGCGCTGGCCAAGGCGCCCGACATGTACAACCACATCGACCCCGAGGAGGTCGGTAACCGCCAACGCCTGGTGGTCAGCGAGCTCGCCGGCCGCGCCAACATCAAGCTCAAGGCCGCAGAACTCGGGCTCGAGGTGGACGATACCCAGGCGGCGGTCGTCCTCGAGGAGGTCAAGCGTCGTGAGGCGCTCGGCTGGAGCTACGAGGCTGCCGATGCCTCCTTCGAGCTGCTGCTGCGACGGGTGACCGGGATGCTGCCCGAGGACGACGAACCGTTCCAGTCCCAGCACTACCGCGTCAACGTCTCCGGCGGTGACGGCGGCGCGGTACCCGGTGAGGGGCCGGCCGAGGCCATCCTGGCCGTCGAGGTCGCCGGGGGACGCAAGCTCGGCGCCGGCGAGGGCAACGGCCCGGTCGACGCGCTGGACCACGCCTTCCGCAACGCGGTCAACGGGACCTGGCCACAGCTCGACCGCATCCACCTGTCGGACTACAAGGTGCGGATCCTGGAGGCAACGGCCGGCACCGACGCGATCACCCGGGTGCTGGTCAGCTCCACCGACGGCACGAGCACCTGGGACACCGTCGGGGTGCATCCGAACGTGGTCGAGGCCTCCTGGCTCGCGCTCTCCGACGCCTACACCCACGCGATCCTGCGGGTGGACTGGGACGGGGTGAACTGACCCGCCGGCTCGGCGCGCCCAGCCGTCAGCCGGGCTGGGCCGCCGAGAGACGCAGGCCCACCGCATCCCCCCGCTGCCCGCGGTTGCGGAGCCGGTAGAGCAGGTCGAACGCGCGTGCCTGCCAGCCGTAGCGCTGGACCAGGCGGCGGTAGACCTCGTCGACCTGGTCGTCGAGCACGTCCGCGGTCGCGTCGACCACCTCGCCGTGGACCCGCCCGCGAGCATCACAGGCCGCCACCGTGCACTCCGGGTTACGACGCAGGCGCTTGACCTTGCCCGAGGTGGCCTCGGTGTAGGCGAGCAGAGTGCCGTTCGGCTGTGGTACGAACCACACCGGCGTCGGCACCGGGTCGCCGTTGGCCCGGAAGGTCGTCAGCGACAGGTAGCGCTCGTCGCCGAGCACCGTCGTCAGGTCGTGCGTGGTCATGGTGCGGTCTCCGTGGTGGCTGCGCTCGTCCTCGGGCTGGCTAGGGTGGCGGCGATCAGGAGGGGTGCATGCCTGCCGCTGCGCGACGTTTCGTCCGGTTCCTGCACGACGGCCAACCCCGGTACGGGCTCGTCGACGGTACCGAGGTGGCGGTGATCGAGCCCCATCCGTTCGCGGCCCATGCGGCCACCGGCGAACGGGTCGAGCTGTCGGGCCTGCGGTTGCTGGCGCCGGTCATCCCTTCGAAGATCGTGTGCATCGGCAGGAACTACGCCGATCACGCGGCGGAGATGGGCGACGAGGTACCGACCGAGCCCCTGTTCTTCCACAAGCCGTCCTCCAGCGTCATCGGACCGGGGGAGGCGATCCGGCTGCCCCTGGATCGCTCGGACGAGATCCACCACGAGGCCGAGCTCGCTGTGGTGGTCGGCGCGTTGCTGCAGCGGGTCACCCCCGAGCAGGCCATGGCCGGGGTGTTCGGCTACACCGCCGCCAACGACGTCAGCGCCCGCGACCTGCAGCGTCGTGAACTGCAGTGGTTCGGGGCGAAGGGGTTCGACTCCTTCTGTCCCCTCGGTCCGGCCATCGCCTCCGGCCTGGATGCCTCCGACCTGCGGGTTCGGTGCACCGTGGACGGCCAGCTGCGCCAGGACGGCACCACCGCCGACCTGGTGGTCGGGGTCGCCGAGATGCTGAGCGAGATCTCCCAGGTCATGACCCTGCTGCCGTCCGACGTGGTGCTGACCGGCACCCCGGCTGGGGTCGGGCCGCTGACGCCCGGCCAGACCGTGCGGGTGGAGATCGACGGGATCGGTGTGCTCGAGAACCCGGTCATCGATCGTGATGCGCCGGCCGAGCGTCCCAACGGTCACGGCTGAGCGGGCCCACGCGTCTGATCACGGTCACCTCGGGGTCGGCGTGGCCAGGGTCAGCGTGTCCGGTCCCCTCCTGCCCGGCGGCTAGCGTCGTCGCTGCAGCCCGACTTGTCCTCCCAGTCCAGGAGCCGTGGTGGCCGACCTGCCGAACATCCTCGCCGCGCGGTACGCGAGCGACGAGATGGTCGCGCTGTGGGCGCCGGCGGGCAAGGTGGTGCTCGAGCGCGAGCTGTGGATCGCCGTGCTCCGGGCGCAGCGCGACCTGGGCGTGGAGCTGCCCGATGGCGTCATCGAGGACCACGAACGGGTCAAGGACCGCGTCGACCTCGACGCGATCGCGGCCCGCGAACGGGTCACCCGGCACGACGTGAAGGCTCGTATCGAGGAGTTCTGCGCGCTCGCGGGCCACGAGCACGTCCACAAGGGCATGACCTCGCGTGATCTCACCGAGAACGTGGAGCAGCTCCAGATCCGCCGCTCCCTCGAGGTGGTGCGCGACCGCTGTGTGGCCGCGCTCGCGCTCCTGGCCGAGCGTGCCACCGAGTACGGCACGCTCGCGATGGCCGGGCGTTCCCACAACGTGCCGGCGCAGGCCATCACGCTCGGCAAACGCTTCGCGAACGCCGGTGAGGAGCTGCTGCAGGCCCTCCACCGCATCGAAGACCTGCTCGAGCGCTACCCGCTGCGGGGTCTCAAGGGGCCGGTCGGCACCCAGCAGGATCTGCTCGACCTGCTCGGCGGCGCCGCAGCGGTGGAGGAGCTCGAACGTCGGATCGTCGAGCACCTCGGCTTC
>JAWOCZ010000282.1:0-6697 GCA_046483565.1 Nitriliruptoraceae bacterium | reverse complement strand
CTTAATATGGGGGCTATAAGAAAATTTACAGAAAACGATATAGAAAAAGCAGCTTTATATGCTATATGGACTAACGATATAATCCTTATCAGTCACGCCAAGACATTCTTACCTATGAAAACAGCCTTGATCCTGAAAGCAAAAAAAGATATAAGATTAAGAAAAAGGATCGAGAAAGCTTTTGACAAGGTTCTCAGATACAAAAAAAAGATAGGGCTTATATCCTGAATAAGATTTTCAGAAGACTTTTGATCCAATTTCATCTAAGCCAGACAAATTCGTTCTTTTCCAGCTTAAGATCAAATTCTTTACCTGAGATTATATCTCTAAGGGAAACATCTTTTCCAGTCTGTTTTTTTATCTCCTCAGGTTCAATGATCTGTGTTTCGGAACTTATGTTATAGATACATAATAGACTATCTTCGCCATCAGTTCTTAGAAGTGCAAAGATATTCTGCCCCATATCGATTATCTTCTGATCTATATCTGGACTGAAAAGCGGTTCATTCGTTCTTGTCTCAAGCAGTTTTTTATAACTATGATATATCCTACCTTTCATGCTATCTTTAGATTTTAGTTCCTTCATCAACTCAGGCAGTCGGGCGAGCGGCTCGGGTTCCTCCCGGGCACGCTGCACGAGAAGATCGATCCCTACCTCAAGCCGTTGTGGGACGCCCTGCACGACATGATGGAGGCGGAGGAGCTCGTCAACCACGTCGATCGTGCCCCGATCGACGTGGTTGACGAGCTCCTCCGCCTCCATCATGTCGTGCAGCGCGTCCCACAACGGCTTGAGGTAGGGATCGATCTTCTCGTGCAGCGTCCCCGGGAGGAACCCGAGCCGCTCGCCCGCCTCGACGGCCGGTCGGGTCAGGATCAGCCGGTTGACCTGTTTGGCGCGCAGTGCCTGGACGGCCGCGCCCATGGCGAGGTAGGTCTTGCCCGTCCCCGCCGGACCGATGCCGAAGGTCACGGTGTTGGACCGGATCGCGTCGAGGTAGCGCTTCTGGCCGAGCGTCTTGGCCCGGATCGTGCGGCCCCGGTGGGTGATCAGCGTCTCGGAGAGCACCTCGGAAGGACGCTCGGAGGCGTCATCACGGATCATCCGGACGGTCTGGCGCACCACTCCCCGGTCGATCGCCTGACCGCGGTCGAGCAGCAGGACCAGCTCCTCGAACAGCTGGGCCACGCGCGCGGTCTCGTCGGCGTCCTCGGATCGGATCGAGATCTCGTTGCCGCGCACGTGGATCACCGCGTGGAACGCATCCTCGATCGTGCGCAGCAGCTCGTCACGGGTCCCGAGCAGGGACACCATGGCGTGCTCGCCGGGTACGAGGACCTTGACGGCCGTGACCTGCTCGTCCTCGGCGGTCATCGCGTGGGCGGGGATCGCACGGGCGGGGGTCGACGCATCAGGTGGAGAGGGACTGGCTGACGTGCTCGCCACGGGTGGGGGTGACTCCTCAACGGGGGACGGCGGTGCGGATCGCGTCCGCTCACGGCAACGGGGACCCGGATCGGTGCCGGGGCCGACGCGTGAGCTGCGGCTGACCAGGGTAGCCCCAGGCGGGCACGCGCGACCGGGTGCCTTCAGCGCACGACGCCCGCAGCGGTCAGCCGGCTGCGCAGCTCCTCCGGCGAGGCGTCGAGGACCGCGGCCAGGAGCTCGAGATCGGCGTGCCGGACCGTCAGGACGCGCCCGTTGTAGTCCCCGCGGCGGGCCTGGATCGCGGAGGCGTACCGCCGGACAGCCGGCTCCAGCTCGCGTTCCCGCTCCAGGGCCACCAGGTCGATGACCAGCTCCGGCCCGTGGTCGGTCGAGCCGACCATGACACGGTCCTCGGCCGGGAGCAGCTCCGAGACCGGGACGCGGTAGAAGGTCGCCAACCGCTGCAGTCGGGTGATGGACACCGCCCGCTCACCGCGCTCGTAGGCGCCCACGACCGATGCCTTCAGGCCACCCTCGCTGCGTGCCTCGACCTCGTGCAGCGACAGCCCCTGCTGTTGCCGCACGCGGCGAAGGCGATCGCCGAGCTGCCGGGCGTACCGGCTGTCGTCCGCGGACATCACACCCTCGAGTCGGGGACAGGGCGCCTTGCTGGAACCCCGCTGCCTCCACTTCCGCGCCACGATACCCCGAGGATCCCCGAGCCAGAAGCATCCTGACCCAGTGCACCCGTCCATACCCGCTTGGTCACGTCCCCCAACGGCCGGTGGCGGCCGCCAGCACCGCCAGTCCGGCGGCGCCCGCGTGCTCCGCCCGCAGGACCGACGGTCCGAGGCCAACGGCCAGAGCACCGCCGGCGACCGCGTCCGCGACCTCGTCATCGCTGAAGCCACCTTCGGGTCCGACCGCCAGGACCAGTCGCGCCGCCGGTTGCCAGACCGAGGCCACCGACGGCAGTGCCGGCGCGTGGGGGTGGGCGAGGAGCAGCAGTTCGTCGTCCCGTCCGAGACGGTCGAGGCCGATCGGGCCCGAGACGGCCGGCCGGCGGGGTCGTCGAGCCTGTTCGCAGGCCGCGCGCACAACGGCGTTCCAGCGCTCGCGCCCACGGGCCGCCCGACGCTCGTCGAGCCGGACGACCGAACGCACCGTGTCGATGATCCGCAGCTCGTCGACACCCAGTTCGCAGGCGTGACGCACGATCTCGTCGAGCTTGCGGCCCTTCGGCGGGGCCTGGGCCAGCACCAGCCATGGCCGTGGCTCGGGCAGGACCACGGGGCTGCTCGCCAGCTCGACCTCGCCGTCGGCCAGGGTGGCGAACGCGCTGGTGCCACTCCCGTCGGCGATCTCGACCTCGGCACCCGGACCGAGCCGCAGCACGGTGCCGAGGTGGTGACGATCGTCGCGGCCCAGGGGAAGGCGATCGCCGACCCGGGCGGCCGAGAGCGCCACCTCGAGGTGGACGTACGGCGTGAGGCTCACCGCCGCACCAGGGGCCCGCTCACCGCTGGAGGGCGTCCCGCAGGCGCGAGAACCGTCCACCCGAGCGCTGCGCCAGCTCCTCGCCACGCGCTGCGGCGAGCTGCTCGAGCAGCCCGCGCTGCTCGACGTCCAACCCCGTCGGCACCTCGACGCGCACGACGAGATGCAGGTCCCCGCGACGGCCACCGCCACGCACCGGCAGACCCGCGCGGCGCACCGTCAGCACGTCACCCGGCTGGGTGCCAGCGGGGACGGGGATCTCGACCTCCTCGCCATCGACGGTCGGCGCGTTCAGGCTGCCACCGAGCGCTGCCTGGGTCACCGGCACGCTGACCTCGGCGGCCAGGTCGCGGCCGTCGCGCTCGAACAGCTCGTGGGCGGCCACCCGGACCTGCACGTAGAGATCACCGGCGGCGGCACCGTTGCGGCCGGCCTCACCTTCACCGCGGACCGGGATGCGATCACCGTCCTCCAGACCGGCAGGCACGTCCACGCGCAGCGTGCGCTTGGTCGGACGCCGTCCCTCCCCCGAGCAGTCCGGACAGGGGTCGCTCACGGTGCGCCCGGTCCCCTGGCACGCCGAACAGGGCGCGGCGGTCGCCAGCTGCCCGAAGGCGGTCCGGACCACGCGCTGCACCTGGCCGGCGCCGCCGCAGGTCGAACAGCTGGTCGGCCCGGCCCCCGCCGCCGACCCGCTGCCGTCGCAGGTGTCGCAGGCCCGGGGGACATCCACCTCGATGTCCCGGCTGACGCCGGTGACGACCTCCTCGAGGGTGAGATCGACGACGACCAGGACGTCCCTGCCGGGCTGGTCCCGGCGGGCCCGGCGTCCACCACGTGCCCCGCCGAACCCGGAGGACTGGCCGAAGAACGCATCGATCACGTCGTCGATGCCACCGAACCCGGCGCCGCCGAACCCGAAGGGATCGCCGCTCGCGCGACCGTTGGGCGTTCCGTCGTCGCCGAAGCGGTCGTAGCGGGCACGCTTGGTGGGGTCGGACAGCACCTGGTAGGCGTGGGTGATGGCCTTGAACGACTCCTCGTCGCCCCCGGCGTCGGGGTGGTGCTCGCGGGCCTTGCGGCGGTAGGCACGCTTGACCTCGTCCTCACCGGCGTCGCGGGTGATATCCAGCAGCTCGTAGAGGTCGGACACGGTTCCTCGCAGGGGTGATGGGTTCGGTCGTTCGGGGCGGTGGTCGAGCTGGGTCGGTGACCACCGGGTCGGGCGGTCAGCCCGACAGGTCGGTCAGGGTCACCTGGAGCTGATCGGCGACGGCGCGCACGGTGGCCAGCACCGTGGCGTAGTCCATCCGCGTCGGGCCGAGGACCCCCAACGAACCGGCGGTGACCAACTGGTAGCGCTGAGCGACCAGGGAGGCGGCGCGCAGGTCCTCCACCTGGTTCTCGCCGCCGATCCGCACGGTCGGGCGGTCGTCGTTCGTGGCCTCGGCCAGGAGGCGGGCCAGGGTCGCACGTTCCTCGATCAGCTGCAGGACGCGGGACAGGTGCTGGCGTTCGAAGGCCTCGTCGCCCGCCAGGGAGGCCTGGCCCCCGACGAACACGTGGTGGACGGTGTCATCGGCCAACTCCCGCGCCGTGGCGTCGGCGAGGGCCCTGAGGAGATCACGCAGGTCGGAGGGGGCGTCCTCGACGAGGTGGAGCAACGTCGCGTGCACCTCACCGAGCCGCCGCCCCCGGACCTGCTCGGCGAGCACCGTGCGGACCCGGTCGAGGTCCCCCTCGGTCGTCTCGGCCGGCAACTCCACCGATCGCTTCTCCACCCGGCCGGTGTCGGCGACCAGCAGCAGCAGTGCGGAACCGGGGCTGAGCCCGACCAGCTCGCACAGCTTCAGCCGGGAGGCGTCCACCGCCGGGGCGATCACCAACGAGACCAGGCGCGTGAGCTGACTGAGCACCGATGAGGTCCGTGCGAGCAGGTCCTCGACGTCGGAGGCCGGGCCGAGCAGTTCCTGGACGAGCTCGCGCCGCGCGCCGTCCAGCGCGGGATCGGCGCTGAGGTCGTCCACGAACCGTCGGTAGCCCGTGTCGGTCGGGATCCGTCCGGCGGAGGTGTGCGGCTGGGTGATGTAGCCGAGGGACTCCAGCGCCGACATCTCGTTGCGTACGGTGGCGGCGGAGACGTCGAGGCCTGCCACCTCCACCACCCGTTTGGAGCCGACGGGCTCGCCACGCGCGACGTACTCGGTGACGATGGCACGCAGGATCGTGCGCTTGCGCTCGTCGAGTTCCTCCTCGCCGACCGCGGTGGTGCCTGCATCGGCGGCGACCTCCAGCGCGGCAGCCTGGGCTGCCTCGGCCGGAACGGCGACCTCGAGGTGGACGGCGTCGGCGCTGTCCGCCGCGATCCGAGCGGCGGTGCGCGCGGTCGATCCGGATGGACTGATCATCGTGCACCTCCTCCCGTGGTCGGTGCCCTTCGTGAGCACCCGCAGAGGGTACCGCGCTGGCACTCGTCGGCCACGGGTGCCAGACACCGGCGTGTGGATCGCAAGGCCCGCGCGACGACTCGCTGCGCCGCGGTTGCCGACGCAGCGGCCGCCACAGCGACGGGCGCACCATTAGGGTGGGGGTGACGACGCGGTCTGCAGCCATGAGACCGCCCAGCCGCAAGGAGCGAGATCGTGTCCACCACCCCGCCCACCGGCGGGTCCAAGAGTGCCGCTGCGAGCGACGAGCGCACCACCTCCGAGGTGCTCGCGTCGTTGATCGCGAACGGCCAGGGCCTGCTCAAGACCGAGCTCGAGCTCGCCAAGCTCGAGGTCCAGCAGATCGCGACGGAGAAGGCCATCGCCATCGGGCTGGTCGTGGCCGGCGCCATCATGGGACTGTTCATCCTGGCCTTCGTCGGGGTGACCGGCGCCTACGCCCTGATGCTGGTCGTCGAGCCGTGGTTGGCCTGGCTGATCGTCACCGCGATCTACACGCTGATCGCCGTCATCCTCGTCCTGGTCGCCGTGCGCTACTTCAAGCGCTCGTTCAAGCCGGAGAAGGCCATGGCGGAGCTGGACCGTACGAAGACCTGGGCGAGCGAGCAGGTGGGCCGATGAGCAGCGCAGACCAGCAGGGCAGCACCACCGACGGCCGGAGTGCCAAGGCCGAGGCCGAGAAGAAGGTCGACCAGCTCAAGGCCAAGGCCGAGGAACGCGTGGGCAAGGTCAAGGCCGAGGTCGACAAGGCCAAGCAGACCGTCGAGGAGGTGGGCAAGGGGGTCTCGACCGCGGTCGACGAGCGGCGTGGTGGTCCGGCCGCCTCGGTGGGAGAGGCCCAGGAGAAGGCGGTGACGCTGCGGGCCGGCCTCGAACAGGACCTCGCGGCGCTCCAGGCCCGGGTACCCGGTCGCGACGACATCACCGACCGGCTCCGCAAGACCGCGATCGCGGTCGGTGGCGCCATCGCAGCGGTCGGGGCCACCGCGTTCCTGTTCGGCCGTCGCCGTGCCGCCAAGGCGAGCGAGCGCGACCTGCAGGCCCAGGCCGAGGCCTTGGCGGCGGTCCTGAACCGCGCAGAGCGGGTCCGCGTGCCCGCTGACGACGAGGACGAGGACAGCGGCAGCCGGCTGCCATGGGTACTGCTGCTGCTCGGTGGCGGTGGCGCCGGTGCCTACTGGTGGCAGCAGCGACAGGCCGCAGATGCCGACGAGCCGTGGGGGCCGGAGCCGGAGTGAGCCCGCCCGGCGTACCGGGCGAGACGACGCCCGCACCGGGCCCCACGGCTCGTCGGCATCTGCGGCCTGTCGCTGCTGCCACCAGT
>JAWOCZ010000253.1:0-2602 GCA_046483565.1 Nitriliruptoraceae bacterium | reverse complement strand
CGGGTGGCGATGCATCGTGAGCTCGACCCGACCTACTACGGCCTGTCGATCTGGGACCTCGATCGCGAGTTCCTGACCGATGTCGGCGGCACCGACCGCCGGGTGAAGCTGAGCGAGACGCTAGGCGTGCTCCGCGACACCTACTGCCGCAGCGTCGGGATCGAGTACGGACACGTGCTCGACCCGGAGCAGAAGCGCTGGATCCGTGAGCAGGTCGAGGGGGTCGACGAGGAGCTCTCGGCCGACGACCAGCTGTGGATCCTCTCCCGGCTCAACGCCGCCGAGGCCTTCGAGTCGTTCCTGCACACCAAGTACGTCGGTCAGAAGCGGTTCGGCCTGGAGGGGGGCGAGTCACTGATCCCCCTGCTCGACGCGGTGTGTGAAGCGGCGGCCGACAGTGACGGCGTCAGCGACATCGTGATGGGGATGGCCCACCGCGGGCGCCTGAACGTGCTCTCCAACATCGTCGGCAAGTCCCACCGCCAGATCTTCGGGGAGTTCGAGGGGCACATCGACCCCGACACCGTCCAGGGCTCCGGCGACGTCAAGTACCACCTCGGGACCAGCGGCCGGTACCGCTCCCGGCAGGACAACGAGGTGGAGCTGCACCTACCACCGAACCCGTCCCACCTCGAGGCGGTGAACCCGGTGGTCGAGGGCATCGCCCGGGCCCTGCAGGACCAGGCCGACCGTGGCGAGGAGGGGGTCTACCCGGCCCTGCCGGTCCTGATGCACGGTGACTCGGCGTTCGCCGGCCAGGGCGTGGTCGTGGAGACCCTCAACCTGTCACAGCTGCGGGGCTACCGCACCGGCGGCACGATCCACGTCGTGATCAACAACCAGGTCGGGTTCACCACCTCGCCGGAGGCCTCCCGGTCCTCCTTCTACGCCACCGATGTGGCCAAGACCGTGCAGGCCCCGATCCTGCACGTCAACGGTGACGATCCGGAAGCGGTCGTGCGGGTCGCCCGGCTGGCGTTCGCCTACCGCGAGACCTACCACCGCGACATCGTGATCGACCTGATGTGCTACCGCCGTCACGGGCACAACGAGGCCGACGACCCGTCCTACACCCAGCCGCGGATGTACGACCTGATCGAGAACCACCGCTCGGTCCGCAAGCTCTACACCGAGTCGCTGGTGCGGCGCGGCGACATCTCCCTCGAGCAGGCCGAGGAGGCGCTGGAGGACTTCGAGGGGCGGCTCCAGCAGGCCTTCGAGGAGACCAAGCAGGCGGCGCCGCCGGAACCACCCCAGGCCATCCTGCCCGAGGAACAGGGTGTGCTCGCCACCGTCGACACCAGCGTGGATCGCGGGCATCTCGACCGGATCGCCGCGGTGCAGTTCGAGGTCCCGGACGGCTTCGACCGCCACCCCAAACTCGACCGGATCTTCGCCAAGGCTCGGGAGCGCTACGACGCCGAGCAGATCGACTGGGCGCTCGGCGAGACGCTGGCCTTCGGGTCCCTGCTGCTCGAGGGCATCGATGTCCGTCTGGCCGGACAGGATTCCCGGCGGGGCACGTTCTCGCACCGCCACGCCGTCCAGGTCGACTACCACTCCGGCGAGGAGTACCTGCCGCTGGCCAACCTGTCGGCCGAGCAGGGGCGCTGGTTCGTCTACGACTCCCTGCTCAGCGAGTACGCCGCGCTTGGGTTCGAGTACGGCTACGCGGTGCAGCGACCGGAGACGCTGACCTGCTGGGAGGCCCAGTTCGGCGACTTCGTCAACGGTGCACAGATCGTGATCGATCAGTTCATCGTGGCGGCGGAGGACAAGTGGGGGGAGACCTCCGGGCTGGTCCTGCTGCTGCCCCACGGGTACGAGGGCCAGGGACCGGAACACTCCTCCGCCCGTATCGAGCGCTTCCTGGTGCTCGCCGCCGAGGACAACATCCAGGTGGTCAACGCCAGCACCTCGGCACAGTACTTCCACGTGTTGCGGCGGCAGATGCACCGTGAGGTCCGCAAGCCACTGGTGATCTTCACCCCGAAGTCGCTGCTGCGGTCCCCGGACGCCGCCTCGGACCTGTCGGCGTTCACCGATGGCCGGTTCCACGAGGTGCTCGACGATCCCGCGGTCGAGGAAGGGACGCTCGAACGAGACGAGGTCTCGAGCGTCCTGCTGTGCTCGGGCAAGGTTGCCTACGACCTGATGCGCGAGCGGGACCGGCGTGAGGCGCCAGCGGCCGTGGTGCGGGTCGAGCAGCTGTACCCGTTCCCTTCCGAACAGCTGAGCGAGGTGCTGTCGGGGTACGCGTCGGCTACCGATGTGCGCTGGGTCCAGGAGGAGCCGGAGAACATGGGTGCCTGGGGCTTCGTCGATGGCCGGTTGTGGAACCTGCTGGAGGCCTTGGGCGGCGACCGCCGTCTACGGCATGCGACGCGGGTGCCGTCGGCCTCGCCGGCTGCTGGCCAGCACGTGGTGCACGAGCAGGAACACGAGCAGCTCATGGAGGAGGCCCTCGGCCCGGTCGGCGAGCGATAGCACCCGTCCGGCCCGCCACCGCCCTGGCCCGCCACCGCCCCGCCCCGCCGCCGCCCTGGCCCGCTACCGCCCTGGCCCGCCACCGCCCCGCCCCACCGCCGCCCGCCACCGCCCT
>JAWOCZ010000250.1:0-15379 GCA_046483565.1 Nitriliruptoraceae bacterium | reverse complement strand
ATCAGGATCGGGTCGCTACCGAGGAAGGTCGCCAGCACCGAGGTCGCGACCCCGAGGTCGATGCGGGCCATGCGCTCGCACACCCGGTAGACGTCGTAGGCGCTGCCGCCCATGCCACCGTGCTCCTCGGCGATGAACAGCAGCTGGATCCCCAGCTCGTCGCTGCACATCCGGCGGATCAGCTCGGCCGGGTACTCGTCGGCCTCGTCGAGCTCGATGAGGCGCTCGTCGTCGAGCTCCCGTCCGGCGAAGTCGCTGATCGCCGCGAGCGTCATGTCCAGGGTCTCGGTGTCGAGCCCATGCATCATCTGGATCCTCCCAAGCCATTCAGCGGGCCGCGCGCGTGCGTGCGGGCGACAGGACCACACCCGGGGGTGTCTGCTCCGCCGCGGCGAAGCGGCTGAGGAGGCAGGACCCTAGAGGCCGTCGTCGCGGCGCGACGTCCGGATCCTGTGAGGTCCCCGATCAGCTGCGCAAGGTCCTACGGCCCGCACACCGGTGGTCGACTGGCGCGCACCGGACCAGGGCCGGCCAACGGCGGTGCGGCGCCTCAGACCTCGAGGGGATCGCCGGGGATCGGCAGACCGTCACGCACCAGCGCGGCTGCCTCCTCCGGGTCCATGCCGGCCGGCAGGCGGGACCTGACCACCCGCGCGGGGACACCGACCGCGATCGCGAAGGGGGGCAGGTCGCGGTTGACCAGACAGTGGCTGGCGATCACCGCGCCCTGGCCGACGTCCACGCCACGCAGCACACTGGCCTTCTCCCCGATCCACACGTCCCCGCCGATCCGGGTGGGCGCGGTGACGATCCCCTGGTCCTTGATCGGCAGGTCGAGGCGGGCGATGCGGTGGTCGAAGTCGCAGATGTAGATCCAGTCCGCCAGGATCGTGGCGTCCCCCACCTCGACGTCGAGGTAGCTGTTGACCACGTTGTCGCGCCCCATGACGACCTTGGCACCGAGGGTGAGCTGCCCCTCGTGGGAGCGGAGCTTGTTGTCGTTGCCGATCCAGCACCACGGGCCCATCACCAGCCGGCCGTGGCCGGGGCGGGCACGCAGCTCGACGCGTTTGCCGGTGAACAGCATCCCCTGGAACTCGACGTGGTGGCCGCTGACGGCGGCCCGGGCGCGGTGCCAGGCGGCGCGGCGGTACAGCACCAGGTACTGCGGCGTGGTCATCCGACGGGTCACCGCGACCCGCACGGCCTCCCGCCAGCCCCAGCGCGGGTAACGGGTGCGCAGCGGCGGGCGGCGCTGGTGGGCGGGCACGCCGGCCTCGGCCAGCAGGTCGTCGCCGAGCTGCGAGGCCCGGGCGGCACCCTCCCGCCCGAGCTCGGCGCGGACGGCCGCGTCCACGTGGGCGGCGTGGGCGGCCCGAGCGGCGTCCTCGAGCTCGGGCGGCTCGGCAGCGCCTGGCATGGTCACCGCGGGTAGGGCTTGCGAGCGTGCAGGATCAGGTTGTAGAACAGCCCGCGGGGCAGGAAACGGGCCAGCACCTCGTCGTCGAAGCGGTGCAGGGCGAGGTAGGAGTAGAAGGCCCCCAGAGCCCACCGGCGGCCCAAGAGCCCCGGGCGCACCGCTCCCTCGATCGTGCGCACCGCCCAGCCGACCCAGTTCGCGGTCAGCTCCTCGGTGACGACCTCCACCTCGGTGAGCCCGGACAGGCGGGCCATCTTCTCCACGTCCCTGGGCCGGAAGGTGTGCAGGTCGACGACGTGTTCGAGCAGGGCGACCAACTCGTCGGTGGGACTGCCGCCCGAGGCGGTGATCGATGGCTTGCGCAGCCCGGTCAGCCCCGGGAGCGCCGTCACGGCGCGGAAGGTCTTCCAGGTGGCGTTCTTGACCACCCAGGAGGTCCGGTCGCCGAGCTCGGTCGGCTCCCCGGCGAGCAACAGCGTCCCACCGGGCTTGAGCACCCGCGCCATCTCGGCGATCGCGGCACCGGGCACGGGCAGGTGGTGGATGAAGGCGTGCCCGATCACCAGGTCGAAGCTGGCGTCGTCGTAGGGCAGCGCCTCCGCGTCCCCGGACCGGGTCGCGATCTCCACCCCGTGCTCGGCGCCGTTGCGCCGGCACACCTCGAGCATCCCGTCGGAGAGGTCGGTGGCATGCAGCTGCGCGCCGTCGATGCAGCCGGCCAGCGCCAGGTTGATCAGGAAGAACCCGGTGCCCGCCCCCACCTCGAGGACCTGACCGAAGCCGGCACCTTCGGGGATCACCTTGCGGAAACGGTCCCGCGCGTAGTCGATGCAGCGTTGGTCGTAGGAGATCGAGAACTTCTCGTCGTAGGTCGTCGACTCCCAGTCGTGGTAGAGACGCTGCTGCTCCTTGATGCCGAGGTTCCAGACATCGGGCGGCGGGACCTCGACGACCACCGCCGGCGGGTCGTCACGGCCCACCTCGGTGGTGACGGGTTCGGCGAGGGGTTCGGCGCTCACGCGTGCTCCTAACGGCCGCTGAAGGTGGCCTGACCGGGACCGTGTTCGAGGAAGCTCGCGATACCGGTGGCAGCATCCTCGGTGGCGAAGGCTGCGGCGAACAGCTCGGACTCGAGCCTGAGCCCCTGCTCCAGCGGCTGCTCGGTGCCGTCCTCGATCGCCCGCTTGGCCAGCGCGAGCGAGGCCGGGCCGGCCGCGAACCGGGCGGCGAGCTCGCGGGCGACGTCGATGAGGTCGTCCGCCGGTGCGACACGGTCGACCAGGCCGATGCGTTCGGCTTCGACCATGTCGACCATGCGGCCCGAGAAGATGAGCTCCTTGGCCCGCGACAGCCCGATCAGACGGGGCAGGCGCTGCGTGCCGCCCGCGCCCGGCAGCAGGCCGAGCAGGACCTCGGGGAGGCCGAGCTTGGCGTTGTCGGCCGCGACGCGCAGGTCGCAGGCCAGCGCCAGCTCGCACCCACCGCCGAGCGCGTAGCCGTGGACCGCGGCGATGGTCGGCATCGGCGCCCGGGCGAGGTGGTCCAGCGCGCCCTGGAGCACGGCGCCGTAGCGGCGGGCGTCGGCGGGGCCGAGGTCGGGGAACTCGCTGATGTCGGCCCCGGCGGCGAACACCTTCGGGCCACCCCACACGACCAGCGCCCGCACGTCGTCGTCCTCGATGGCCTCGGTGACGGCGAGGTGGAGCTCCTGCCAGACCTGGGCGGACAAGGCGTTCATCGGCGGACGGTCGATCCGCACCAGCCCGACGTGGGCCTCGGCGTCCACCTCGAGCGTCACGAGCGCTGCCATGTCCCTGCTCCTCGTTTCCGCGATCCCGCGGCCCCTCCACCCGGCAGGCCGGGCCGGCGGCCGCGAGCCTAGCGGTGCCGAGGTGAGCGCTAGCCTCGGCGCCTCGGCCCGTGTGGCGTGCGGGCGGCGAGGAGTGCCTGTGTGGCCGTGGTGGGCCGTGGCGGTGGCAGCCGCCCCGATCGTGCTGCTCGCCGTCCTGGTCCTGCGCGCCCGCCCCCTGACCCCGAGCGCGTGGCTGACCGCAGCGGTCACCGCCGTGCTGGGCGTGCTGGTCTTCGGGCTGCCGCTCGGGGCGGTGTGGACCGCGGTGCTCCGGGGTGTGTGGACCGGGGCCTGGATCCTGCTGATCGTGCTGCCGGCGCTGCTGCTGTTCGAGATCCTGGATCGTTCCGGAGCGCTCGACCACCTCGCCGACGCCGCCGACCTGCTCGCGCCCACCGAGGGACGGCGCCTGATCCTGCTGGCCTTCGTGCTGCCGTCCTTCCTGCAGGGTGCCGCCGGGTTCGGGGCGCCGATCGCCATGAGCGCCCCGATGCTGGTACGCCGCGGCATGGCCCCGGTGGCGGCCGTGGCCGCCTGCCTGATCGGCTACCAGTGGTCGGTCACCTTCGGCTCCATGGGCTCGAGCTACTTCATGGCCGAGGCCACCGCGCGCCTCGATGCGACCCAGGCGGCCTCCTTCGCCCTGCGCGCCTCGGTGCTGCTGGCGGCGACGGCGGTCGTCTCGGGGCTGCTGGTGCTGCGCCGGGGCCGACGCAGCGCCGGTGACCGCTGGCGGGCCCTGGTCATCGCCGCGGCGATGGGAGCGACACTGATCGCGGTGGTCCGGGTACAGCCGGCGCTCGGGTCCACGGCGGCGGGGCTCGCGGGTCTGCTGGCGTCCTGGTGGCTACTGCCAGCCCCCGACGCCGAGCGACCCGAGGGTCGGCCCCTGGCCGTGGCAGCGGCGCCCTACCTCGTGCTGACCGCGAGCGCGACGATCGGCTTCGCGTTCCCGCCGGTGCGCGCGATGTTCGAACGCCTGCCGACGATCGCCCCCGTGCTCCCGGGCTCGGTGGCCAACTTCGGGTTCACGACCGCCGAGGCCGCCGTGACCCCGGCCTTCCGTCCCCTGCTGCACCCCCTGCCCTACGTGCTGCTCGCCGCGGGGGTCGGCGCGGTCCTCTACCACCGTCGGGGCTGGTGGCCACCGGGCGCGAGCCGGCTGGCCATGACGAGCTGGCTCAAGCGCTGCCGCAAGGTCGGGGCGTCGATCCTCGGGCTGACCGTCCTGGCGGCGCTGCTGACCGAAGCGGGGATGATCGCGGCGCTGGCCGAGGCGCTGGCATCGTCGCTCGGTTGGGGCTTCGTCGCGGTGTCCGCCCCGCTCGGCACCCTCGGCACCGTGCTGACCGGCGCGACGACGGCCTCCAACGCGCTGTTCAGTTCGCTGCAGGCCGAGGTCGCGATCGCGCTCGGGATCCTGCCCGCGATCCTGCTGTCGGGGCAGACCGCCGGCGGCAACGTCGGCAACGCGCTCACCCCGGCCGTGGCGGCGGTCGGCACCTCGGCGGCGGGCGCCACGGGGCGCGAGCCCGAGGTGATCCGCCGCAACCTCGCCGGTGCTGCGGTGCTGCTGGTCGTGATCTTCGGCGGCCTGCTCGTGCAGCTGGCGCTGGTGAGCGGCTGAGCCCGGTGCGGGCCACGTCAGCCGGCGCAGACGAGGCCAGCCGGCAGTGGTGACCGCCCACCAAGGCAGGAAACAGCAACTATCCGCTGCACCCCGCCACCACACCCGGACCACACCCAACCGGACCGCCCACCAAGGCAGGAAACAGCAACTATCCGCTGCACCCCGCCACCACACCCAGGCCGCGGCCATCAGGCGGGGCAGCCGGGGTTGTGACGATCCTGGGGCGGTGACGGTGAGGACAGCTGCGCGGTGCCGCCGCTGATCAGCCCACCCGGGTCGCGTCCCGGAGCAACCCGTCGAGGGCGATGTCGACCATGTCGTCGAAGGTGCGCTGCCGCTCGTCGGAGGTGGTCTGCGTACCGGTGATGATGTGGTCGCTCACGGTGAGCACCGTCAGTGCGCGTACCCCGTGCGCGGCCGCCACGCCGTAGATGCCCGCCGCCTCCATCTCGACAGCGAGGACCCCCATCCCCCGCATCGTGTCGATCAGGGAGTCGCGGGGGTCGTAGAAGAGATCGGCACTGTGGACGTTGCCGACCGCGACGGGGTGCTCACGCGCTTCGGCGGCCTCGGCCGCCGCACGCAGGAGGTGGAAGTCGGCGGTCGCCGCGAAGTCCAGGCCGCCGTAGCGCGCCCGGTTGACGCCGGAGTCGGTACATGCACCGACCGCGAGCACGACGTCGCGCAGCGACAGCGACTCCTGCACCGCCCCGCAGGACCCGACCCGGACCAGGCGCTGCACCCCGTACTCACGCACCAGCTCGGTGGTGTAGATCGAGGCCGACGGGATGCCCATGCCGGTCCCGAGCACGGAGATCGGCATGCCCTGGTAGGTCCCGGTGTAGGCCAGGGCCCCGCGCACCTCGTTGACCTGCTCGGAGTCATCGAAACACCGCTCGGCGATGTGACGGGCACGCAGCGGATCGCCGGGCAGGAGCACCGTATCGGCGAAGCCTCCGGCAGCGGTGGACAGGTGAGGGGTGGGCACGGCATGCCTCGCGTCGGCTACGGGTTACGGTCAGGACGAGTCAAGCAGCCACGCGTGCCCATCGCCCGCGGCACTCGCCTACCTTCCAGGCCCAGGAGGCAGCGACATCGTGGAAGCAGAGCGACACCCCGACGACCCGGAGCGCGAACCGGAGTTCGATCCGGCGCTGATCCGTGCCGTCGCCGACCGGATCCGCGCTGCCGACGTGGTCGTAGCCCTGACGGGTGCTGGCGTCTCCACCGCCTCGGGCATCCCCGACTTCCGGGGGCCCCAGGGGCTGTGGACCAAGGACCCGGACGCGCAGCGCTACGTCTCGATCGACGCCTACGTCGCCGACGACGAGGTACGCCGTGAGGCCTGGCGCCGCCGCGCCGCGGAACCGACCTGGCAGGCCAAGCCCAACCCCAGCCACCTCGCGCTGGCCGAACTCGAGCGGCTCGAGCGCCTGACGGCGCTGATCACCCAGAACGTCGACGGGCTGCACCAGACGGCGGGGAGCTCACCGGGTCGGGTGATCGAGATCCACGGCACGGTCCGTGAGGTGATGTGCCTGTCCTGCGGCCGACGGCAGCCGGCGCTGCCGGTGCTCGAGCGGGTGCGCGCCGGCGACCACGACCCGCGCTGCGAGGCCTGCGGCGGGCTGCTCAAGAGCGCCACGGTCGCCTTCGGGCAGTCACTCGACCCAGCGCTGCTGCAACGCGCGCACGACGCCACGATGGCAGCCGACGTGTTCCTGGCGGTGGGGACGTCGTTGACGGTGCACCCCGTGGCGCTGCTGCCGCGCACGGCCCTGGAAGCGGGTGCGATGCTGGTGGTGATCAACGCGGAGCCGACGCCCTACGACGACCGCGCCGACGTCGTGCTGCGCACCGACACCGGCGCCGCGCTGGCGCGGATCGTCTCGGCGGTCCGCTCAGGCTGAGCGTGCCGCCACCTCGGCGAGCGCATCGGCGATCGGGGTGTCCCCGCTGACCACCTCGAAGGTGGCGCCGATCGTGGCGTCGTCTGCGAGGCAGCCCGCGAGCACCGCGGCGACATCCTCACGCGGGATGGTGCCCCGGGCCTTGAGGGTCGGGACACCGACCGCCACCGTGCCCGTGCCGGGATCGTGGGTGAGTCCCCCCGGCCGCACGATCGTGGCGTTGAGCCCGCTGGCGACCAGGAGCCGCTCCCGGGCGTGCATGGCGGCGAGGTAGTGACGCATCTTCTCGCTGCCGCGCATCGGGTCGTCGGCGGCCATCGACGACAGCAGCACGAACCGGTCGACCCCTGCTGCCACGCACCGGTCGATGATCCTCACGGCGCCGTGCAGATCCACCCTGAGCGTCGCGTCCGCTCCCGTCGAAGATCCCGAGCCCGCGCAGAAGGCCACCGCGTCGGCCCCGTCGACCACACCGTCGAGGTCGCCCTCGAGGTCGCCGAGCACCGTCGTGGCCCCGAGCGCCTCGAGCGCCGCGGTCTGCGCCGGGTCCCGGACCATCGCCCGCACCTCGATGCCGTCCGCCAGCAGATGGCGGACCAGCGCGTTGCCGGTCCCCTTGCTCGATCCGATCACCACGACCTGCACGAACGCCTCCTGAGATGGACGGTGTCGGGCTGGACGTTCACCACCGCCGGCGTCCCGGTCGCGGCGACCCGGTGGTGGCCCGTGGAAGCCACGGCGCCCATCCCGGGTTGCCACCGGGGGCCGCGACGGCTCGCCGGAGCCCGGTCATCGAGCATAGGAGCACGAGTGGCACGCAGGGACCTGATCGTCGTCGGTGGTGGCACCGCAGGGCTCGTCGCCGCCGTCGGCGCGGCCCGGCAGGGGGCGAAGGTCACCCTGGTGGAGCGAGCGCGCACCGGAGGCGACTGCCTGTGGACCGGCTGCGTACCCTCGAAGTCGCTGCTCGCGGCGGCTGCCGCCGCACACACCGCACGTGACAGCGACCACCTCGGTGTCCACACCGACCGGGTCACGGTCGACTTCGGCGAGGTCATGGCCCACGTGCGCGCCGCGATCGGGGCGATCGCCCCGCACGACAGTCCCGAGCGACTGCGTGCCGAGGGCATCGAGGTGATCCACGGCGATGCGCGGTTCGTGGCCGACGACGCGATCGAGGTCGGTGGTCAAAGGCTCCGGTTCCGCGCCGCGATGATCGCCACCGGCGCCGCGCCGGTGCTGCCGCCGATCGAGGGACTCGCGGATGCCGGGCCGCTGACCACGGAGACGGTCTGGGACCTCGCGGAGCTCCCACGGCGCCTGGCCATCCTCGGCGGCGGTCCGATCGGGTGCGAGCTCGGGCAGGCCTTCGCCCGCCTCGGCGCCGAGGTGACGATCGTGGAGATGGAGCCGCGTCTGCTGCCCCGCGAGGAACCCGAGGCCAGCGAGGCGATCCGCGCGTCGCTGCTCGCCGACGGCGTCGACGTGCGCACCGGGGCCCGGGCGACCGCGGTGCTGCCGGCCACGCCGGGCACCGGGAACGGGGACGGTGACAGCAGCGCGGACGCCGGTGGCAGCGGCAGCGGTGACGACAGCAGCGCGGACGCCGGTGGCAGCGACAGCGGTGACGACAGCGCAGGCAGCGACGGCTGGCGGCTGCGGCTGCAGCGCAGCGATGGCGAGGCGGACGCCGGGGCCGACGAGGTGGCCTTCGACCGCATCCTGGTCTCCGTCGGCCGGCGCCCACGCACCACCGACCTCGGACTGGAGGCGGCCGGCATCGAGGTGGACCGTCGCGGCGCGGTGGTGGTCGACGACCGGCTGCGCACCACCAACCGCCGCGTCTACGCCGGTGGTGACGTCACGGCACTGCTGCCCTTCACCCACGTGGCCTCGACCCACGGGGCGACGATCGTGCAGAACGCGGTCTTCGGGCTCCGTGCCCGGGTGGACCACGAGCGGATCCCCTGGGTCACCTTCACCGCCCCGGAGGTCGCCCGCGTCGGCCTCAGCGTGGCCGAGGCGCGCGAGCGCTTCGGCCCCGGGATCCGGGTGCGTCATGCCTCCCACGACGAGGTGCACCGTGCCCGTGCCGAGGCGCGGACCGACGGCTTCGCCCTGCTGGTCGGCGACGACAAGGGGCGGTTGGTCGGGGCGACGGTGGTCGGCCCCCACGCCGGGGAGACGATCGGCGAGGTGGTGGCCTGGCGCCAGAATGACGCCAAGGTCTCCGCGATCGCTCGCCGCTCCACCCACGCCTACCCGACCTGGAGTGACGACATCGCCGCCGCCTCGGTGCTGGAGCTGCGCGACGATCTGGCGAAGCTGCGGCCGCTCAGCCGCGGCCTGCTGTGGGCCCGGCGACTGCGTCGCTGAGCGGCAAGCTCACGCGTCGTCGAGCACCCGGCGTGCCAGCCGCAGCCGCTGGCCGATCGTGATGAGCACCACCAGCGCGAAGATCCAGGCGATCGGCGCCATCGCCACCGGGAACAGCACCATGGCGGTGTGCACCACGATCGTCTCGGTCCCCTCCGCCAGCCCCGGCGTGAAGTGGAAGGTGCGCTGGTCGGGAGCCTCGACGCCGGCACGCTCGGCGGCAGCCGAGTAGGCGAGCAGTGACCCGCCGTTGACGTAGTAGGTCAGCAGCAGGACCAGGCACGCGGTGGCCGCCTCCGGTTGGCCGATCGCGCACCCGACGACGAAGCTGCCGTAGGCCGCCATGTCGGCCGTGAGGTCGGCCCAGCCGCCGAAGGCGCTGTCGGTCCCGCCGGCCCGGGCGACCGGTCCGTCCAGGCCGTCCGGCACCCGCGAGAGCAACCACAGGGCGGCAGCGAGAGGGAACAGCGCGAGCGCCGCCGCTGCGGCCGCCGCCACGGCCAACAGCAGCCCGAGGACGGTCAGCGTCAGCGGTCGCACACCGCGACGCGCGAGGACGGCGCCGGCCCGGTCGAAGGCCGGCGCCAACCGGCGCCGTAGCGGAGCGTCGAGCACGGGCTACTCCCCGGTGGTCTCACCGGTGGTCTCGACGGTGGTCTCGACGGCGGTGGCACCGACGGTGTCCCCGGCGGTCTCGGCACCGACGGTGTCACCGGCGGTCTCGACACCGACCCGCCGGGCGCGGACCCGCCGGGCGACCAGCGAGGTCCCCACCACCAGCGCCAGGTAGGCGCCGACCGAGGCCAGGAAGCGCGGCGAGGTCGGGTCGTCGAGCGACCCACCGGTCGAGGCCAGGATCAACACCCCGGGGATGATGCCGAGGGCGGTCGCGGCCACGTAGGACCACAGGCGCACAGCGGTGATACCCGCGACGAGGTTGACGACGTTGAACGGGAACAGCGGGATCAGGCGGATGACCAGCACCGAGGCGAACCCGCGCTCGCCGAGGTGGCGGTCCACCGCCGCCACCCGCTGCCCCGCGAGCTCCTCGACGGCCCCACGGCCGATCGCGCGCCCGACCAGGAACGCGCCGGTCGCGCCGAGGGTGGCGCCCACCAGCGCCGTGCCCGCCCCGAGCGCCGGCCCAAAGACCAGTCCCGCCGCCAAGGTGAAGGGGGTCCCGGGTAGCAGCAGCACCGTCGCCACGGCGTACAGCAGCGCGAAGAGCGCCGGTCCGGCGGCGCCCCAACCGGCGATCTGGTCCCGCAGCCCCTCGACCGACAGGTCGTCGGTCACGAGCACGAGCGCGCCGGCGACGCCCAGTAGCAGCACGAGGACGCCGAGCCGCAGCCAGGCGCTGCGGCGCCTGAGCCGCGCTGCAGCGACGTCGGGCTCGAGGGTCGAGGTGGGCACGCACGGCTCCGATCGTGGACGGTCACGCAGGAGAACCCGCCACGGCGCTGCGGCCATCCATCGTTCGCTGCCGCCGCGGCTACCGTACGCCAGATGACCTCTTCAACACCGCGCACCACCTGGGCGACCCGGCTGTCGGCGTCGGCCTGGCTGCTCGGCATCGGGCTGCTGGCTGCCGGGTTGAGCGGCTGCGGCGGCGGCCAGGAGGCCGATGGGCGCGCGCTGTTCGCCGCCAACTGCGCGCTGTGCCACGGCGACGCGGGCCAGGGCAACGAGCGGGGACCTTCGCTGCTGGACGCGCGCTACCTCCCTGACCAGCTCAGCGACGCCGACATGGCCGTCGGGATCCGCAACGGGGTCGATGAGGAGCACTTCGAGTTCGGGCCGATGCCGGCGTTCCCTCAACTGGAGGACGAGCAGGTCGACGCGGTCGTCGAGGTGGTCCGCGAACTGCAACGCTGAGCCGGCCGTCCTGGAGCCGTGCCCCGGCCTGGCAGGCCGTAGCATGCCGATCGCGATGCGCCCGTAGCTCAGCTGGATAGAGCATCGGACTTCTAATCCGACGGTCGCAGGTTCGAATCCTGCCGGGCGCGCCACTGCCGGGCGCGCCATGTGCGATGTTCCGGATGTGAGCCGGTGCGATCCGGGCCGGCGTCACAGGGGGCCCGTAAGGTCGAAGCACGGCAGCGGGCGTGGCGATGACCGAGCATCGGCCGTGCACCAGCGGTGCATCAGCGGTCTGTCACGGTCGATCTCCAGCACATCTGCGCCTGACCAGCAGACATCGTCAGCGCATCGACCCGGGGGACGACGTGGCGAACAACGGCTGGCACCTGTGGGGTGCGAGCAGCGGCAGCGGGTCCGTCTGGGACTTGGTCGGTCTGGCCGTGCTCGCCTGGTTGATCTGGGCGAACTGGGACGCGCTGTAGCCAACGCTGCGGCCACGGGGGGACCACGGCGCCTTCCGCCACACCGGCGTCATGCCCCGGCACGGCACCGCGATGTTCGGACGCACCGCGTCCGGGCGTGGTCACTCGGACGCATGCTCTTCGTCCCACCGCGCCAGCAGGACCCGCAGATCCCGCTGGGCGACCAGCGAGCCACCACCGAGCGCGACACCGACACCAGCTCCGAGAGCCGTCGCGGGCACCGGCGCCAACAGTAACGACGCCAGGACGGTGACCACGATGCCTGTCCCTACCACCAGGAGCAGCGCGAACACGATCGGGTGCCGTGCCGCCCACCGGGCCCCGCGTGGCGGTGCGCCGGCGGCGACCCACCCCTGGGGGTAACGGTCCGTGGGCCCCTCACCCATCGCTGGCCTTCTGTGGTGTCGAGTGATGGCGAGGCAGCGAGGCTAGCGACGTCAGGGGCAGACCCCGACAGCGTTGCCCACCTCGAGGTCGCCGTCGTCCACCTCGCCGTCCTCCACCTCGCCGTCCAGCAGCGCTGCGAAACGGGAACGGATGGCGTCCACGTCGGGGACGTGGTCGCCACCGCGGTAGTCGGGCGGACCGAAACCCTCGGCAGCGACCGGCCCCAGGTCGACCTGCAGGAGCACCTGCAGCAGTCCCGGCAGCTGCGTCACCGCGACGTCGGTCACCACGTGTTCCTCGATCGCGGTGGCCAGCGCGGGGAAGCCGCGCAGCAGGCTCGGCGGGTCGGCTGCAGCGACCGCACCGGCGACGAAGCAGCGCTGTCGTGCCATGCGACCACGGTCACCCTCGCTGTCGCGCATCCGGACGTAGGCCATGGCCTCCTCGCCGTCGAGACGCTGCGGGCCGGCGCCGAGCGCGAACGTCCGCCACTTCCCCTCCGCCGTCGCCGGTGAGAGGCGCACGGTCATCGGGGTGCCGAGGTCGAGCTCGACCCCACCGAGGGCATCGACGACGCCGACGAAACCGGCCATGTCGACCAACGCGTAGTGATCGATCGGCAGGTCCAGCAGCGTGGCCAGGGTGTCGGTGACAGCCCGGGCGGCCGGGTTCACCGCGTCGGGGTAGAGCGCCGCCAGCTCCTCGTCGATGCGCTCCAGCCCGCAGGTGTAGAGGGCGTTGAGGTACCGCCACCCGTCGCCCTGTGGACAGTTGGCGGCGTAGAGGTCGACGAGGTGATCGGGCAGCGGGAAGTCGGCGAGGTAACGGTCGACCGAGACGACGGTGGCACTCCCGGTCCTGGTGTCGAGGCTCGCGACCAGCATCGCGTCGAGCCGAGAGCCGACCCGTCCCGGCCCGGCGTCGCTGCCGAGCACAGCCACCGTCAACCGCTCGTCGGCCAGCCAGGGGTTGTCGGGGACCTTGGGCAGGTCCGCGGGGTCCGGGGCCGGCGGCCGCTCGGGCCGTGTCGAGGGGGGCTGGCGGTCGCGGTCGGTCCCCTCGACGCCGTCAGCGGCGCGGTCGGTCGCTGCCTCGTCGTCAGCGTCGTCGGTCGCGGTGCGGTCGTCGAGGTCGCCGGTCTCCGCGTCCGGGCCCGCTGGGATCGGCGGGTCGGGTGGCTCGGGCGCCTCAGCAACGAAGAGGTTGTCCACCACCTCGGTGGTCCGGTAGGTGGCGTAGCCGACAGCCGCGTGGGGCAGGGCCACCGCCGCCAGCAGCACCCCAAGGCCCCCGGCGGTCGCCATCGCCGCGGCAGGCCCTCGGGGCAGAGCCGGGATCGCCGGTGGGCGGGCGCCGAGGACGTAGGCATCCACCGCTGCCGCCAGTCGGTAGACGAAGACGAGGAGGTTGCCGGAGAGCAGCCACGGCAGGGCGTCGGGGTGGAGCAGCCAGGTCAGGACGGGATCCGGCGCCTGAGCCGCCCACGCGCCGGCGGCGGCGAGGAGCAGTGCCACCACGAGCAACGCGCTCCCACGCCACCAGCGACGCAACACGAGCTGACCGAGTCCCGGCACCAACGCCGACAAGGCAGCCGCTCCGAGCCCTCGCCAGGTCCGACGACGGCGATCCCCGGCCTCCAGCGACCACGCCGTCCACGGCGACGATCGGCCTCCAGCGGGGGTCACGAGAACGCTCCGGATCTGGACACCCCATAAGGGTGCCACAGCACCCTGGACCACGCGAGCGGCGCACCACCGGCCAACGGCCCCCCGACGGGCTGGGCATCGACCGGTCTGGCCACCGATGCGTCTGGCCATCGACCGGTCTGCGTCTCGACCGTTCTGGCCATCGACGCCTCTACGGAACGTGTTTATGATGGCCCGCCAGGGCGCGAGCCGTGACGGGCGGCTAACGGCGCCCGAGGGCCAACAGGTGGACGAACACGGTCGGGGCACGGCAACCGACGACGCGCGGCCCGTGCTCCGCAGCTTCCTCGAGGCGGTCGGCGACCGGGCCGTACCGACCACCGTCTCGAAGCCTGCGCTGATCGAGTTGTCCCACGCCCTCGAGGATCTGGTCGTCGACGGCGACCTGGCCGGGACCGTGATCGCGGGGTTCCAGCGGTCGCGCTTCTGGGCGACCGAGCGAACTCGCTACGAGGCGTTGGCAGCCGATCCGCGGCGCCGGGCCATCGTGTTCACCGCTGATGAGGGCGACGGCGCCCCGGGCGTGCAGCACCTGACCGTCGGGCCCGACCATCCGGTCGCACGAGAGTGGTTCGTGATCACCCTGACGAGCTCGTTCAGTGCCGTGCTGTTCGGTCGTGAGCTGTCCCGCCCCGAAGACTGGGAGCAGGCGCGGCGGCGGTTCGTGACCGTGTGGAGCTTCGATCGCAGTGTGGTCGACGATCTGCTCGCGGTGCTCAGCGAGGCATTGGCCGACAGCGTGCCCGGTGCGACGGCCGCCCTGGCGACTGCGCGTGCTGCCCATCCCCCGCGCTCCCCCGCCACCGGCAGCACGCAGCGGTTCGCCAACGCCTTCGTGGAGCGGCTGGAGCTCGCCACGCAGCGCACACGCTCGCTCCGTGCAGAGCTCAACGACGCGCGCCGGCTACTGGCCGAGCTCGAGCCGGACATGGAGCGCTCCTGTCAGGACCGCCCATCCGAGCGGCCGGAAGCGAGTGCGCCTGGTCCGGTGCCCTCGGCCGCGGCGCCGGGTCAGCTGCACGACGCCGACGCGGCGGATCCGCCGGATCAGCTGCACGACGCCGACGGACCGGCTCAGCTGCACGACGCCGACGGGCCATCGGACGACTCGGCTGCGGGGCCACCCCCGCGGCACGCGCTGGTGCTCCACTGCGATCCCGGGCTGCGCGGGCTCATCGAAGCGCTGCTGCGACGTTCCGGCTGGCAGGTCACGGCCGTGGCGTCGCTCGAGCAGGGGTTGGACGCGGCCACGATGAACACCTTCGACGCGATCCTGGTCGACACACGAGCGATCGACGGCGACGAAACCACGCTGCTCGACGAGCTGGAACGCGTCCAGCCGGGCGCACACGCGCAGACCGCCTTCGTGACCGATGAGGCCACGAGCGTCGGGGCTCACCACGGTCGTCCCACCGTCACGACACCACTCGTCTGGAGCGAACTGGAGGCCGTGCTCCGCGCGCTCACGACCACGCTTTGACCGCGCCTGACCGGCGACGTACTCTCCGCCCGCGCGCCGGGTGACCGGCGCGTCACCTTGGTGGGTGTAGCTCAGTCCGGTTAGAGCGCCGCGTTGTGGTCGCGGAGGCCGGGGGTTCGAGTCCCCTCACCCACCCTCCCGATGCGGGAGCCCGGCCGGTCGACTACGGTCGTGCGCTTGCATCATGCGCCGCTAGCTCAACTGGCAGAGCATCCGGCTCTTAACCGGCAGGTTCGGGGTTCAAGTCCCTGGCGGCGCACACACGAGGACCGGTCC
>JAWOCZ010000075.1:0-6975 GCA_046483565.1 Nitriliruptoraceae bacterium | reverse complement strand
CGAAGGGGTGGAGCGGCTGTCGCTGCACGCCTCCTCGATCGCGATGGAAGCGGCCGCCACCTCCGTGCAGCTGCACCTGCAGGTGAGCCCGGCGGGGTTCCCGGGGGCCTGGAACGCTGCCCAGGCCATCGCGGCGGCCCAGGTCGCCGTCGGCGCGAACTCCCCTTTCCTGCTCGGCAAGGAGCTGCTGCGCGAGAGCCGGATCGCGCTGTTCGAGCAGACGATCGACACCCGGTCCGAGGAGCTGACCGCCCAGGGCGTCCGACCCCGCGTGTGGTTCGGCGAGCGGTGGATCGACGACATCGTCGACCTGTTCGACGAGAACGTGCGCTACTTCCCGGCACTGCTGCCCGAGGTCGCCGGCGAGGAGCCGGAGACCGTCCTGGCCCGCGGCGACATCCCCCACCTGCCCGAGCTGGTGCTGCACAACGGCACGATCTACCGCTGGAACCGGCCGATCTACGCGATCGCGCGGGGCAAGCCCCACCTGCGTGTCGAGAACCGGGTCCTGCCGGCCGGGCCGACGATGGTCGACACGGTCGCCAACGCCGCCTTCTACTACGGCCTGGTGCGTGCCGTCGCCGACCTCGACGAGCCGATCACCCGTCAGCTGTCGTTCGCCGCTGCCGCCGAGAACTTCCGCTCCGCCGCGCGGGATGGCATCGAGAGCCAGCTCTACTGGCCCGGCGTCGGCGAGGTCCCTGCCAGCGAACTGATCCTTCGGACCCTGCTGCCGCTGGCGCACCGCGGGCTGGACGGCTGGGGGGTGGACCGCCGTGACCGCGACCACTACCTCGGCATCATCGAGGAGCGGGCGCTCAAGCGGCGGACCGGAGCGAGCTGGCAGGTGCACACCTTCCACCGGTTGTTCGACGACGGCCCGATGGAACGGGACGAGGCCCTGGTCGAGATGACGCGCCGGTACCTGCAGCACATGCCCTCCAACGACCCGGTGCACACCTGGGAGCTGCCCTGACCCACGCCGGTCGCGCGTGCCGGTCAGGGCTCCGGCGGCGTGACCGGCGTCTCCAGCCGGGCGGTCACCCACGGGATCAGCAGCATCACCGGCAGGGGCGCCGCCACGGCCGCCACCCGGGCGCTGGCGAGCTCGGCGATCGCGCCGCTGATCAGCGACGCCAGAGGCCGGGTCCCGACGAAGGCCACGCTCCACAGCGCCATGACCCGTCCCCGCTGCAGGTCGGGGACCTCGGTCTGCAGGCGTACCGACGACCGGGTGATGCCGGCGATGAAGCCGCCCCCCGAGATCGCCATGCCGACGAAGGCCACGGTGAGTGTGGGCGCCAGCCCGACCAGGACCATGCCGGCACCCTGGACCAGCATCGCTCCCGGGAGCGCCCGCCGACGTCGCCGGAGCCAGCCCGTGAGCGTGAGCGCCGAGACGGTCGCCCCGGTCCCGAAGGCCCCCACGAGCAGCCCCGCATCCAGCTGGCGCCCATCGAAGGTCGCCAGCGCCAGCTCCGGTGTGAGGGTGTGGACCGGATCGGCCGACATCGAGATCACGGTGGTCGCCACCAGCACCGCCCACCAGGCCGGCACGCTGCGCACCAGGCGGATCGTGTCCAGCAGGCGGGGCCGCGGCCCCTCGGCGCGCACCTGGGGCCGTGGACGGATCAGGGCCAGCGCCCCGACGAAGGCCAGGAAGGACATGGCGTTCAACGCGAAGGCGACGCCGTAACCCGCCGACTCGACGACCAGGGCTCCAAGGACCGGGCCGACGGCCCGAGCCAGGTTGAACGACACGGAGTTGAGGGCGATCGCCGCGTCGAGGTCGTCGTCGCCCACCAGCAGCGGCACCAACGCCAGCAGCGCCGGCACCATGAACGCCATCGAGAACCCGAGCAGCAGCGAGGCGCCGATCACCCACGCGGGTGTCGCGGCGCCGAGCAGCGTCACCACGGCCAGCACCCCGCCCACCGTGGCCGCGACGGACTGGGAGACCATCAGCAGGCGGCGGCGGTCGTAGCGATCGGCGGCGCCGCCGGCCAACGACGCCAACAGGAAGGACCCGATGAACTGGGAGAAGTTGACGGCGCCGACGGCCAGGGTCGAGCCCGTCAGGTCGTAGATCAGCAGCCCGGCGGCGATGTTCTGGAACCACGTCCCGATGCTCGACAGCGACGCCCCGAGGAAGTACACGCGGAACTCGCGCAGGCGCAGCACGCCCAGCGGGGAACGATGCCCGTCCGGCTGTTCGGACCTCTTCGGCTCGGAGCTCACGCCCCGCGTGCTGCCCGGTCGTCCCGGCGCGCGCGGGCCACGTCGATCGCGGTGATGTCCAGGCCGGCGAACAGGTCCTGCTCGACCGGCTGGACCAGGACATCGGAGCGCAGCAGGCGGTAGGCCTCGTAGGGGTAGTGCGCCACCTCGAGCTCGCGAGGGACCCCGAACCAGAACCCGTCGGGATCGATCTGGCTGACGTGCGCCAGCAGGGCGGCGTCCCGTCGCGCGAAGTGCGTCCCGCAGCGCACCCGCGCGTCCGGCACCTCGGCCGGGACCCGGTCACGGCGTCCCTCCAGCCACTCGGTGTAGGGGCTGTCGCCCTCGGTGGCCATCATGGCCTCGTGCAACGCCTCGAGGCGCTCCAGAGGGAACGTCGAGGTGGCGTACACCTTCGGGACCCGCCATGGCGCAAGCTCGGCGCCGAACCGGTCCCCGAGGTCGGCATCCGGATCCTCGGCCAGCTCGAGTGCGCGCACGGTCACCAGGTGGTTCATGATGTGGTCGGGATGGGGGTAGCCGCCGTCCTCGGGGTAGGTGACCACGACGTGGGGGCGTTCCCGGCGCAGCAACGCGGCCAGGGCGCGGGAGGGCTCGTCGAGCGGGATACGGGAGAAGGTGCCCTCGGCGACGTCGGCAGGGTGCTCGTGGTAGCCGGAGTCCACGTACCCGAGCTCGTGGGTGCGGGTGAAGCCGATGGCGGCGATGGCCGCCTGGAGCTCCCGGGCCCGGGTGGCGCGCATCTGCTCACGCGGGATCGGGTCGGCCTTGGGGTTGAGCACGTCACCGGCGTCACCGCCGGTGCAGGTCACCAGCACCACCTCGGCACCGGCGTCGACGTAGTGCGCGGCCGTGGCGGCCCCCTTCGACGACTCGTCGTCGGGGTGGGCGTGGACGAACAGCAGTCGGCGGGTCACGCCTCTTCCTCCTCGGTCGTTCGGCGACGACGTTCGGCGGCGCGCTCGGCCACCGCCGCCGCCAGGCGCTGCCCGGCTTCGCTGGCATCGAGCTCGGACAGCACCGCGGCGAGGCGGCCTGCAGCGGCCTCCACCTGCGATCGCGGCCCGCTGAGGCGCACGACCGACGGCCGCCCGGGGTAGCTGCCCAGCTTCACGTCGGGGTAGTGCTCCATCACCTCGACGAAGGTGAGGTTGAGCACGCTCTCCGGGTAGCCGTGGGTGAGCTCGGCCACGTGGGGGGTGGCGTTGCGGTTCTCGACCAGGGCCGGGACGACCGCCTCGGTGAGCAGGGCCTCGAATTCCGAGGGGACGCCGGGCAGGATCACCACCGTCACCCCGTCGTCGTCGCTGCCGCCGTCGACGTCGATGAGCACGCCCGGTGCCCAGCCACCCGGCCGCTCCAGGAGCCGGCTCCCGGCGGGGATGCGTGCCATGCGGAACAGGTGGTGGGCGAAGTCGCCGCTGACGTCGAAGCCCTGGGTCCTCGACCAGTCCAGGGCCCCGTCGACCTTGGCGCCGATCGTCGGGTCGGTCACCAGCTCGCGGCCGAGGCTGGCGGCCACCGCCTCGAAGGTCAGATCATCCGGTGTCGAGCCGATGCCCCCGGAGGTGATCACCAGGCGGGGTCGCGACCGGGCGAGCTCCAGGGTGAGCGCCTCGTCGATCTCGGCCTCGTCGTCGCCGACGACGTGCACACAGCGCAGGGTGACGCCGTGGTCGCGCAGGACCCGCGCCAGCAGCGGCGAGTTGACGTCGGTGACGTAGCCGCCCAGGATCTCGTCACCGACGACGATCATGGACGCTTCGAGCACAGCAGCTCCTCACGAGCGGAGGCGATCCCCCGATGGTCCAGCCACGGCGCGGGACCGGACGACGACGGCCGGCAGGGTAGCCAGCGGGTGGCTGGTAGCGTCCCGCGGCGTGATCACCGACGCCGACGACGCCAAGAGCGACGTCATCCTCGCTGCCGCCGTGGCCGTCATCGGGCCGACGGTGGTCACCTTCATCTCAGGACTGCCGTTCGTCCCGCGGTCGGGGGTCCCCGGTGCGCTCCTCGGCGTGGTCTGGCTCGCCCTGCTCACGCTGCTCGTGCCGTTGTGGCTGGCCCGCTACCGCGGCGACGGCGCCGCCGCCTTCGGCCTGCGTGACACCGCCGGACCGGTCGCGGTGGCCGGCGCTCCCGGCAGGGCCGGTGCCTCCCTGCTCCTGGCGGCCCCCGCCGCGGCAACCGGGGTGCTGGGCCTGCTGGTCCTCGGCGCCGATGCGGTCACGGTGGTGCTCGGCCGGCTGGGACCGGCCTTCTGGACCACGGATGGGCTGTTCGGCCTGCTCATCGCGATCCTGGAGGTGGTCGTGCTGGTCGCCGGCAGCCTCGTGCTGGTCGGCTTCCTGAGCGTGCGCAGCCGGGACGGCTTCCCCCGGTCCCCCGACACCTCGCTCACCGAGCTGGTGCGGACCTTCGGGCTCGGTGCGGTGGGTGTGGCCCTGCTCACCGGCATCGTCCGGGTGGCGACCGGCGCCTCGGTCGTGCTCCTCGTGCTGCACGTGCTCGCGCTGGTCGCCGTGCTGCTGCTGACCGACCGTCTGGTCCCGGCCGGCATCAGCGTGCCCCGGACGACGGTGGCGACACCCCTGGTGGTGGTCGTGCTGCTCCAGACCTTCTCCGCCGGCGGCCTGTTCGGCGGGGGGCTGCTGCTGGGACTGCACCGTGGGGCCCTGGCCGCCGGCGTCGTGATCGCGATCGCAGCGCTCGGCGCCACCCGGCGCGGCACCGGGGTCACCCTCGCGCTGGTGATCGCTGCGCACTGGTGGCCGACCTGCCTGTCTCCCCTGCCGGTGGCCTGTGCTGAGACGGTGGCGGGGCCGGCATGACGTACCTTCGCCGTGACGCACGCCGAGGGAACGAGGTCGAGGTGGCTCGGATCCAGCGGTTCAGCAGCCGGGTCGACGCGGAGGTCGCCGCGTCGATGCTGACCGCCCGGGGGATCGAAGCGCGGGTGGTCAACGACGACACCGGCGGGATGCACCCGAACCTGGCCTTCGGTCACGGCGGATCGGAGATCGTCGTCCCCGACGACCAGCTCGAGGAGGCCACGGCCCTGCTCGACGACGGATCCGGCGACGGCCACCGACGCACGGCGCCGCCCGACGAGGGAGCCCCACGGGTGACCGTCGGGCAGCTGTGGCGGCGTGGGGGTGCCGTCCTGCTGGTCGCGCTGCTCGTCCTGGTGGCGCTGTCCTCGGAGCTGGACATCCGCTGGTTCTGAACCCGCGGTGGTCAGGTCAGCCCGGCGTCCGTGACCTCGGCCACGAAGCTGGCGTTGGTCCCGGCAGCCTCCAGCCGGCGCAGCAGCAGGGGCACACCGTCCTCGGGCGGGAGCTGTGCGACGTCGCGCCGTAGACGCGCGACCGCCGCGAGCTCGTCGCTGGACAGCAGACGTTCCTCGCCCCGGGTGCCCGAGGCCGTGACGTCGACCGCCGGCAGGATCCGCTGCTGGGCCAGTGCCCCGTCGAGGTGGAGCTCCATGTTGGCCGTGTCGACGAACCCCTCCACGATCACCTCGTCCATGCGGGAGCCGGCGCCGATCAGGGCCGTGGCCACGATGGTCAGGCTGCCGGGTCCCTCGACCTCGCGCGCCGCGGCGAACAGGCGCTTGGCCGGGTAGAGCGCTGCCGGGTCCACGCCACCGGGGAGCACGCGACCGCTGGAGGGCACCACGACGTTGTAGGCCCGTGCCAGCCGTGTCAGGGAGTCGAGGAGCACCACGACGTCCTGGCCGCGCTCCACGAGCCGCTTCGCGCGCTCGATCACGAGCTCGGCCACCTGGGTGTGGTCCTCCGCGGGCCGGTCGAAGCCGGTCGCCACCACCTCGGCCGCGCAGCCGCGCTCGAACTCGGTGACCTCCTCGGGTCGGACGTCGACCAGCAGCGCGATCACGCGCAGCTCGGGATCGGTCTGCTCCAGGGCAGCGGCCACCTGCTTGAGCGCCGTGGTCTTGCCCGACCGGGGCGGAGCCACGATCAGCGCGCGCTGGCCCTTGCCGAGCGGGGTCAGCAGATCCATCAGGCGCAGCGCCAGCGGACCATCGGGCTGCTCGAGCACCACCCGCTCCTGCGGGGGCAGGGGGGTCAGGTCAGCGAACGCCGGCCGCCGGCCGTCCTCGGCCAGGGGCTCGAAGGCGACCCCCTCGACGCGGTCCACGCGGGCCAGTGCCGGGAACTTGTCGCTGTTGCGGTTGCGCCGGATCGGGCCGGCGATCAGGTCACCGCGTCGCAGGTCGAAGCGACGCACGAAGGACTGCGAGACGTACACGTCCTGCGACCCGGCGAGGTAGCCCGTGCACCGCAGGAACCCGTACCCCTCGGGCAGGAGGACGAGCACGCCCTCGCGGCCCTCCGCGTCGGGATCCTCGTTGTTGCCCCGGGCGTTGTTCTCACGCCGACCACGCTTGCGGTCACGCGCCGACCGCTCCTGGTCCGTGCGCTCGCGCCGGTCCTCCCGGTCCGCCCCGCGTGACCCCCGGTCCTGCTCGCGCTCACGTTGGCTGGCGCCGTGCTCGCGGTGGCCGTGGCGCTCGTGCCGGCGGTGACCCTGCTCCTGCGCCGGCTGGGCGGCCTCACGACCGGTGTCGCCCCCGGCATCGGCTGAGCCGTCCCCGGACGGGCCACCCTCGGACGGGCCACCCTCGTCCTTCCCGACCTCGGCCGAGCCGTCCCCGGACGGGCCACCCTCGCCCTTGCCACCCTCGCCCTTGCCGCCCTCGCCCTTGCCACCCTC
>JAWOCZ010000061.1:0-4537 GCA_046483565.1 Nitriliruptoraceae bacterium | reverse complement strand
CACACGCCGAACCCGATGAAGCCGATGGCTGCCCCCGCGAACACCACCGCCGCGTACCCGAACAGGGGCTTGCGGGAGTTGACCGGCAGGATCTCGGAGATGATCCCCATCGCCGGCAGGATCATGATGTAGACCTCGGGATGCCCGAACAACCAGAACAGGTGCTGGTAGAGGATCGGGTCCCCGCCGGTTGCGGGTTCGAAGAACTGGGTGCCGAACACCGCGTCGAGGTTCAGCATGAACAGGGCCACGGCGATGATCGGCAGGGCGAACAGCAGCAGGAAGTTGGTGACCAGCGCCATCCAGATGAACACGGGCATGCGCATGAAGGTCATGCCCGGTGCGCGCATGTTCAGGATCGTGACGATGAAGTTGATGGCCGCTGCCAGGGAGGAGACCCCGAGGATGTTGATCCCGACGGCGTAGAAGGCCATGTTGGAGACCGCATCGGTGGACAGCGGGGCGTAACCGACCCAGCTGCCGTTGGGTGCGCCGCCCAGCGCGAAGGAGCTGTAGAGGAACAGCCCGCCGAACAGGTACCCCCAGTAGCTGAAGGCGTTCAGGCGCGGGAAGGCCACGTCGCGCGCCCCGATCATCAGCGGGATCAGGTAGTTGAAGAACGCGGCGGAGAGCGGCATGACGACCAGGAACACCATCGTGATGCCGTGCATGGTGAAGAACTGGTTGTAGACCTCCTCGGTCAGCACGCTCTGCTCGGCCTGACCGAGCTGCCAGCGGATGAAACCGGACTCGATCCCACCGATGGCGAAGAAGACCAGGACGGTCACGAAGTACATGATCCCGATCTTCTTGTGGTCGGTGGTGGTGATCCACCCCACGAACCCATCGCGCTGCCGGGGGCGTCCGGCGTAGCCGGTCCGCTCCGTCGTCGTGCTCGACATCAGCGTGTCTCCTCGCTGTTCCGGCGGTGGTACCCGCCGGGGCTTCCGTGGGTACGCGGCACTACTCGAGGCTCAGCAGGTAGGCGACCAACGCGTCCAACTCGTCCTCGCTCAGGTCCAGGTTGGGCATCCCGATCCCGCTGACCTCGTACTGCATCGGCTTGATCGAATCGGGTTCGGCCAACCACTGGCGGAGGTTCTCCTCCGTCATGTCGACGATCGCGCCGGCGAACTCCTCACGGCTCATCAGGTGGGTGAGGTCCGGGCCCTGCCCGGGACCCCGTGTCCCGTCGTCCTCCCACACCTGGTGGCAGGAGGCACAGGCCTGACGGCCGTCACCGAGCTCGTGGAACAGCTCACGCCCCTGCGCCTCGAGCGTCCCATCGGCGGGGACGGCGGCCGGGGTGCTCTGCTCCGCGACCCACGCCTCGAAGTCGGCATCGTCGTACGCATCGACGCGGATCCGCATGTTGGCGTGGCTCAAGCCGCAGTACTCGGCGCACTGACCGAGGTAGCGGCCCGGCTCGTCAGCCTGGATGTTGAGGAAGGTGGTCTGGCCCGGGACCAGGTCCTGCTTGCCCGCCAGACGTGGGACCCAGAAGGAGTGGATGACCCCGAGGTCCGGGGACCGCTGCAGGTCCGCGGCGGTCATCTCCAGGCGGACCGGGGTCCCGGCCGGGACCGCGAACTCGTTCGCGGTGTAGATGTCGTAGTCCGGGTAGTAGTACTCGAACCACCAGCGGTGCCCGATGACCTCCACGGTCAGAGCATCGTCGGGCTCCCCCGAGATCTCGAAGATGCCCTGGACGGTCGGCACCGCGATGGCCGCCAGGATCACCGCGGGGATCACGGTCCAGACGATCTCGGCGCGGGTGTTGCCGTGGATCTGCTTGGGCAGGGAGCCGTCATCGTCCTTGCGGGTCCGGAACCTGACCACGGAGAAGATGATCAGGCCCTGCACGAAGATGAACACCGCCAGCGCGATCCACGCGACCGGGATGATCAGATCCTGTGGCGACTGCGAGAAGGGGCCCGCGGGGTCGAGGGCGTTCTGCTCGGCGTCACCGCAGGCGGCGAGGACCAACGCGGCCGACCCGAAGGCCCCGGCGAGGACGGGGGTCCGGCGGCTGCGACGCGCGGGAGGGTGCTCGCGCAACGTGTCGTCTCCTGGTCGTTCGGGCGCCGGCTCCGGCGCCACGCGGCTGCCGTTCCCGTCCGCAACGGTGGCTCCGCTGCGATCGGGGTGTCCACGCCTCCGCCGCGTGACCAGTGCGTCCGGGTGGAGCGCTGGGCCGGCGTTGAGGCACGAGGGCCGTCGACGGCCCACCTGGAGGGCAGAGAGTAGCCGTTCGCACCTGCCGACACCCAACCGACGGCCCTACTGGGCCCGCCGTCCGGCGTCGGCTAGGGCCTCACGGCTCCCACCTGAACGTCCGCCTGCCGACCGCGACCGCGGCAAGGCCCCAGCCCGCGATCACCAGCGTTTCGGTGACCGCCAGCCCCTGCCCCCCCAGAGCGACCGCCAGCGCCCGCCGGAGCGCACCCATGGGCAGGACCGAACCGAGGGCGGCCACCGGCCCGGGGAGCGCCGCGGCGTCGAAGGTCACGCCGCTGACCACCAGCAGGACGAGGAACAGGGCGTTGGTGGCCGCCAGCGTCGCCTCGGCCCGCAGCGTCCCCGCGAGCAACAGCCCCAGGGCGGTGGAGGTCATCGCTCCGAGCAGCACGAGCAGCGCCGCGAGCAGCAGCCCACCCTCGGGCCGCCAGCCGAGCCCCACGATCGCGACCAGTAGGACCAGGGCGGTCTGGACCAGCAGCAACGCCGCGACCGACAGGCCCTTGGCGACCAGGAAGGCCCCGCGGGTCAGCGGGGTACCGCCGAGCCGCTTCAGCACCGCGTACTTGCGCTCGAACGCGGTCTGGATCGCGACCGCGACCAGACCGGTCGCGACCACCGAGATCGCGAGCACGCCCGGGACGAGGAAGTCGACCGGGTCCTGCTCACCGGTGGGAAGGACGTCCACGACGGAGAAGAACACGAGCACACCGAGGGGGATCCCCAGGGTGACCAGCAGGCTCTCCGCCGACCGGACGAGCAGCTTGAGCTCCATCACCGCCTGGGCGAGGGTGGCACGGGCGATGGGCGTGGTGCGGGCCACCTCGGTGTGGGGTGACCCGGCGGTCACGGCGCCACCTCGACGCGGTCTGCGGTGAGCCGCAGGAACACGTCCTCCAGGCTGGAACGGCCGGCGTGCAGGGCGTCGAGTGGCTCCCCGCGCTCGGCCAGCCACCCCGACAGGCGCACCAGCAGCTGCGGCGTGTTCACCGCCTCGATCGTGTAGTGCCCCGAGGTCGGCTCGGCGACCGGCGCCTGCAACGCGACGGCCAACGAGGCCACGTCCAGCCCCGCGCGGGCCTGGAAGGTCACCCGCGACTGCTCCGCCCGGGTGAGCTCCGAGAGGGTGCCCTGGGCGATCAGCCGGCCCCGGTCGATGATCGCGACCCGGTCGGCGAGGTGCTCGGCCTCGTCGAGCAGGTGGGTGGTGAGGACCACGGTCACCCGGTCCGCCTGCAGCTCCTCGATCAACTCCCAGGCGCTGCGTCGGGCAGCGACGTCCAACCCGGTCGTCGGCTCGTCGAGGTAGACGACCTCCGGCCGGCCGATCAGCGCCAGCGCCAGCGACAGCCGTTGCTTCTGCCCACCGGACAGGTCGCGGAAGCGGGTCCGGCGCGAGCTGGCCAGGCCGACCCGCTGGAGCAGCTGCTCCGGATCGCGCGGGGCCCGGTAGTACGCGGCGAACAGCTGCAGCATCTCATCCGGATAGGCATGCGGGTAGACGCCGCCCTCCTGCAGCATCAGCCCGACGCGCGGCGCGAGCGCGGCGCGGTCCCGGCGGGGATCGAGACCGAGGACACGCACCCCACCCTCGTCGGGGACCCGGTAGCCCATACAGCACTCGACCGTGGTCGTCTTGCCGGCACCGTTGGGCCCGAGCAGCGCGAGCGTCTCCCCGACCGCCACGTCCAGGTCGAGACCCTCGACCGCGGGTACCCCGTCGTAGCGCTTCACCAGACCCCGGATCGCGATGGCGGCACGCGGGTCGCCACCGCCTGGGTCGGGAGCTTCGCGCACGGTGGGCTCGCCGGTCGCAGGGGGCAGGGACACGCCCGGGAGGGCGGCGGATGGCCGCAGGATAGCTGCGACATCGGAGTGGACAGCCGGGCCAGCTCACAGCTACGTTTAGCGGCGCAGTCCACGGACTGCCGCGGCCCCGTGTGTCCCCCCGTCGCACGGGGCCGCACCTCGTCCGCAGACGGTGCCCGGGAGGCCTCGTGGCCAGCGAACTGCACCGGGTCGAGGTGCCGGTCCGCGCCGATCGACGCGAGGTCATCGCTGCCCAGCTGTGGGCGCTCGGCGCCGTCGGCGTGTGGGAGCAGCCCGGGGCGACGATGGCCTGGTTCGCCGATCCGGCACCCGAGCTGCCCTGCGTCGTGGACAGCGGCCTGGAGCCCGAGCACGCCGACGCCGCACTCAGCTGGCGTCGGGAACCCGACCGTGACTGGCAGGCCGCCTGGAAGGCCACGATCGCGCCGCTGCGAGCCGGTCGGACCGTCATCGCGCCGACCTGGCTCGC
>JAWOCZ010000007.1:0-36613 GCA_046483565.1 Nitriliruptoraceae bacterium | reverse complement strand
CCACGGGCCGGTAGCTCAGCTGGTCAGAGCAGCGGACTCATAATCCGTCAGGCGCGGGTTCGAGCCCCGCCCGGCCCACTCTGCCACCACTGGAGGCGTGCGTGGAGGCCTTCGTCCTACTGCTCGCCTTCCTGCTGATGCTGGTCGGTCTGGTCGGCGTCCTCGTGCCGGTGCTGCCGGGACTGCTGATCGTGTGGGCGGCCGGCGTGGCGTCGGTGCTGTGGCAGGGGACCGACACCACGGGGTGGTTGGTGGCCTGGTGGCTGACCGGGTTGTTCGCGCTGGCCACGCTCGTCACCGTGGTGCTGCCCACCCGCCGCGGGCGGGAGCTCGGGGCCACCAGCGCCTCCTTCGCCAGCGGATTGCTCGGTGCGGTCGTCGGGTTCTTCGTGCTGCCCGTCGCCGGCTTCCTGATCGGCTTCCTCGTGGGGTTGGCCGTCGGCGAGCGTGCGCGGCTGGGGGAGTGGGAGGCGGCGCGGACATCCACCTTCGCGGTACTGCGGGCCTACGGTCTGGGGGTGCTGCTCGAGCTGCTGCTGGGCCTGACCATGGTGGGGTCCTGGCTCGCGGCGGTCATCGCACGTAGCGTGTGAACCGGGCGACGGATCCCGTCGCAGCGCAACGGGAGGATGCGAGGTGGACGCACGGACCGCAGTGGGGTGGTTGGCAGCGATCCGGGTGGCGGTCGGCCTGGGGCTGCTCGGCGCCCCCGAACGCACCGCCGCCGGCTGGCTCGGACGCAAGGTCGTGACCTCGCCTGGCGGCCGTATCGCGGTGCAGGGCGTCGCCATCCGGGACCTGGTCGCTGGCGCCGGGGTGCTCGCCGCGCTGGCGGCCGACGCCGACGACGACGAGCTCGCACGGTGGGTGGCCGCCTCGGTGGTGGCCGACGGTGCGGACGCGGTGAGCGTGCTGGTGTCCTCCCGGCGTGGGACCGGACCACGCGTCTCGGCTGGGGTGGCGCTGGCGGCGGCGACCGCCGGGGCGCTGTCTCTGGCGGCGCTGCGGCGCCGGTGACGCTTCCCGCCCACACGATTCCCGCCCACACGACGCTTCCCGATCACCCGATGCTTCCCGATCACCCGATGCTTCCCGATCACCCTGCGGGTGTGGCGCTACCGGTGCGGATCAGCCGTCGGTGGGCTCGCTCACCTCGGGCAGCGCGCCACTGACCGCGACGCCGAGGAGCCCGAGGGCGGACAACGCTGCCAGCGCGGCTTCGGGGCCGATGATGGCGAGCGCCGAGGTGAGCCCACCGGCGACGAGGAGCAGGACCGCGATGGTGGTGTTGGAGACGGCGACGTAGTCGGTGCGCTTGTTCCCCTCGGCGAGGTCGACCACGTAGGTCTTGCGGCCGATCCGAGCGCCGTGGTGGACCAACGCCAGCAGCAGGTAGGTGAGCGGGTAGAGCAGCGTCAGCTCGCGCGCGCCGTCGATCGTGAGCGCGCCCAGGAAGACCAGCACGACGCCCGAGGCCAGGCCAGCGGCCAGCATCATGGCCTTGCGGGCGGACCGGTCCGCCAGCCGGCCCCAGACGGGGCCGCCGATCAGCGCCGCGATCCCGCTGGAGATCACGAACGCGCCGAGGCCCCGCAGGCCGGCGCCCCCCTGCTCGGTGGCGAGCGTGACGATGAAGGGGGGGCTGAGTGCGGAGACGAGCAGCAGCGTCCGCGCGATCACGAAGCGGCGGAACGGGGCGTCGTCGCGCAGCAACCCGAAGGCAAGCGACGTCGCGCCGCCGCGATCGCTGGTCGCCTCCTGCTCGCCGGGGGCCTCCTTGACCCGGGCGAACACCGCAGCCGCGAGCACCCAGGCCGCGGCGGCACCGGCCAGCAGCCAGGCGAAGGTGGAGGGGGCCGCATCCTGGCCGCCGAACAGCCGCAGGCCCAGCCCGACGGTGATGGAGGCGATGCCGGCGCCGATCGTTGCGTAGCCGGTTATCTGCCCCCGGGTGCCCTTGGGCAGCGTGCGCCCGAGCACGTCCTTCGATGCGATGGACGACAGCGAGCGTGCCAGGCTGAACAGGGCCAGCACGACCAGCACGGCGACACCGGCAACGACCCCCTCGAGCGTGGCCGCGATCAGGGCCATGCCCGCCACCGCGACCGCCTGCAACAGCGCGCCCAGCACCCACACCCACTTGCGGATGGCCTGCCGACGCACCCACGGCACCAGCGCCGCCTGGGGGAGCATGGACCCGGATTCCCGGATGGGCACGAGGAGTCCGGCGAGGCTGGCCGGTGCCCCGAGTGCGACCAGCAGCCAGCTGAGCACGGTCTTGGCATCGACGATCAGGTCGCCGATCTTCTGCAGCGTCGTCGCCAGGACCTGGCGGCCGGCGTTGCCGGGGACCGCCTCGGCGATGTCGTGGTCGAGCTGTCCACGCCCGTGGTCCTCGTCGTCATCCACGAGGAGCGCGTAGATGCGCTCGACGGCGCTACGCGGTTGGTGGTCCTCGGTCACGGTGCGCTCCACTCCACAGCTCCGGGGAGCCCGTCGCGCCTCTCGGGGTCGAAGAGGTGCTCGAGCCCGACCGTGTCCACCGCCAGCTCCCGGCCGGTGCCGGTGCGTGCGAGCAGGCTGGCGGCGATCGTGCGGTGGGTTCGGTCGCTCACCTGTCGCCACGATCCCGCAGCGCCGACATGGCCCGGCTGGCGTCCAGCACCGGGAGGAAGGGCAGTGGGTCGATCTCCTGCTGGAGCACGTAGGTGGTCAGCTCGTGCCGGACCAAGGTCCGCAGCTCGTCGGCGTCCCACGGCTTGGTGACGTAGTGGTCGAGTCCGGCCTCGTTGACCGCCCGGATCGTGTCCTGCTGGTCGGCCTGGCCGGTGACCAGGACCTTGCGGCTGCGGCCATGGTCGTCGTCGAGGCACAGCTCGACCAGGAAGTCCACGCCGGTGGTGCCGGGGAGCCGGTGATCGGCCAGCACCAGGGCGAGTGGGTCGCCGTCCCGTTGCAGCTCGCCCAGCACCTCACGGGCGTCGGTGACGTCCTCGGCGGCCTCCACCCGGATCGTGCCGCCGAAGGGGTCGAGGTCGCGCACGATCGCGTCGCGGACCTCCGGTTCGTCTTCGAGTACCAGTACGGCCAGCTGCACGTCGTCGCCTCTCCTGCGGTCAGGCCGCCGGCAAGCGTACGGTCGCGACCGTACGTCCCGGCTCGGAGCTCACGGTGATCGTGCCACCGTGGCTGTGGATGATGCGTTGGCTGATGGCCAGGCCGAGTCCGAGCCCGTAGCGGATCCGGCCATGCTTGGTGGTGAATCGGGGTTCGAACAGGCGGGGCAGCACCTCGGGGGCGATCCCCGGTCCGTCGTCGGTCACCTCCACCACGACCTCGTCGTCCTCGTGCCGTGTGACGATGTCGAGCCGACCCTGGCCGTCCATCGCGTCGACGGCGTTCAGCACCAGGTTGGTCCAGACCTGGCCGAGGGGGCCCGGGTGTCCCTCGATGGTCGGCAGATCCTCCGCATCGCGGCGTTCGAGCTCGATGCCGTCGAGTCGGTGCGCGACGAGCTGCAGGGCGTCGTCGATGGTGACCCTGACGTCGAGGTCGTCGACCACGGCCTCGCCCGGGCGGGCGTAGCTCTTCAGACTGTCGACCAGATCGGTGATGTGGTGCGTCCCGAGCGTGAGGTTGCGCAGCGCGCCGCCGAGCTCGGCAGCGACGACGAACTCCTCGAGCTCAGCCGGTGCGAGCCCGCTCACCAGGGTCGCGGTGCGCTCCGGATCGTCGACGCCGGCACTGACGAGCCGGCGGGCGAGCTGCTCCGAGCCCAGTGTCGAGGCGAGTTCGCGCCGGAGCTGGCGCTGACGCGCCGTGCCCAGTGGCGAGCGCTCCCGGGCGGCGTGCAGCACCTCCTCGAGTGCGGCGCCACGGGGATGCGCCGCCAGCAACCGGGAGAGGTCGTCGGCGACGAAGCTGGCGGCGCGGGCGACGGCGGCCGCTGGGTTGTTCAGCTCGTGTGCGACGCCCGCCGACAGTTCGCCGAGGGTGGCCATCCGCGCCGACTCGACGAGCTCCAGCCGGGCACCTTCGAGCTGTTCGAGGGCGTCCGCCAGCTGTCGACGCTCGCGGTCCAGCTCGGTGTTGAGTCGGACCTTCTCCACCTGGAGCTGCTCCGAGCGGCGCAGACGGGTCGCCAGCGCCCGTGCGGTCGCGGCCGCCATCACCGAGCCCACCTCGGGTTCGACGGCCAGGGCGTGCTCGAGCTGCTCGAGGCTGATGTGGATCAGCTCCACGTCGCTGGTCGCCCGCGCGGTGAAGAAGGCCTGCCGCTGCTGGGTCAGGGACAACAGGCCGACGACCGGTCCGGTGGAGGCGTGGTGCAGCCGCAGCTCGCCGATCTCGCTGGAGCGGTCGAGGGCCACGGAGCCGCTGAGCACCACGAACAGCCCGTCGACGCCCGTGCCCTGGTGGGTCAGTCGGGTGCCTGCCGCCAGCCGGAGCCGTGGTCGGGTCCCGAGCGCCCGGTCGAGCGCCTCGACGAGGCGGCCGGCGAGCGCCTCCTCATCGAGCTCCAGGTCCTGCAGCAGCACGCTCGCCGGGAGGTCGTCGGGCAGGGCTTCCACCTCGAGGGCGGCCAGCTGAGGATCATCCGGTGCCCGGGCCCGCAGCCAGCGCCCGAGCTGTGCGCGGACGTGAGCGCCGAGCCAGCCGGGGGACCAGGGAACGGCGACCACGGCGGCCAACCCGTCGGCATCCATCGCGCGGCTGAGGTCGTCGTGCTGCGCACGTTCGGTCACCAGGATGGTCGTGGCGGTTCGCGCGTGCGGATCCGTGGACAGGGTGGCGATGCGCTTGTCCACCGAGGTCCCGTCGTCGAGCAGGCAGACCAGGCCGAGCGTCGTGTCGTCGGGGAGCGTGCGGGCCAACGAGGGCGCATCGACGCCCGTGTGGATCGTGGCCAGCTGGTCGAGCTCGTCCGCCAGCTCGCGCGTGAGGGCGTCGCGGATCGCACCCTCGGGGCCGGCGACGAGCACGGCGAGCGCTGCCGGGTTCGTCACAGCAGGCCCAGCCACGTCCACCAGGTCGGCATCACGAACGACAGCAGGGCGAACGCGACCGCTGCGATCACCAGACCGGTGAAGATCATGGCGGACTGCGGGACCTCACCGGTCGCGTAGGCGATCGCGTTGGGCGGGGTGCTGATCGGCAGCGACATGGCCAGACCACAGGCCAGCGCGACCAGCACGGCCACCAGGGCCGCGTTCATCGACAGGCCGATGGCCAGGCTCAGGGCGAGCGGGATCAGCAGGTTGGAGGCCGCCGAGGAGGAGATCACCGTCGACATCGCGAGCCCGGCGAGGACCAGCAGGGCCAGCAGCCCCGTGGCCGGCAGCGCCTCCCAGTCGACCAGCTCGAGCAGCCAGACGTCCATGCCCGAGGCGCCGATGCCGCCGCCGAGCGCGATGCCGCCGGCCACCAGCCACAGCACGTGCCACTGCAGCCCCTGGAGGTCCTTGGCTCCCAGGACCCCGGTGGCCAGCAGGAGCACCACCGGGATGAACCCCACGGTCGAGGACGCCATCCCGTGCAGTGGCTCGGTCAACCAGAGCACCACGGTCACGGCGGCGACGGCGCTGAAGAGCATGGCCGGTGGGGTCCGGTTGAACCTGGCCGTCATGTCGATCTCGAGCGGGGTGTCCGCGGGGATGAACCGGCGGGTGAGCAGCCACCACGAACCGAACAGCAGCAGCAGCATCAGCGGCACGGCCAGCAGCATCCAGTCCAGGAAGGAGATGGAGATCCCCTGGTTGGATAGCTGGCCCAGAGCGATCGCGTTCGGGGGCGTGCCGACCGGGGTCCCGATGCCGCCGATGTTGGCGGCGACCGGGATCGACAGCGCGAGCCCGGTGCGTGCCGTCCCCGCGGGGAGCCCGGCGAGCACCGGGAGCAGGACGGCGAACATCGTGGCGGTCGTGGCGGTGTTCGACACGAACATCGACAGCAGTGCGGTGATCAGCATCAGGCCGAGCACGGTGCGCCGGGCGCCACCGGCGGCGAAGGGGCGTAGCAGCAGGGCGGCGAGGTTGCGGTCCACGTCGTACTTGGCGGCACCATCAGCGATCAGGAAACCACCGATGAACAGGATGATCACCGGATCCGCCAGCGTTGCGAACACCTCCGAAGCGCTCACCACGGACTCGTCGAGGGGGACCAGGGCCTGATCCGAGAGCAGGAGCACCTGCAGCAGGATCACGACCAGCGAGGTCGCCACCAGCGGGATCGCTTCCGTGATCCACAGCACGATCGCCAGGAGGAAGATCGCCAGCATCCGCTGTGCGGCCGGCTCGATGCCCGGCAACTCGAGCACCAACGTGCCGACGAACACCACGAGACCGACGGCCAGACCGGTGGACTGGGTCCGGTTGAGCGTGGGCAGGCGGGTCGGGGCGTTGGTGGTCACCTCGCTCATCCGCTCGCGAGGCGAGGGGGGAACCCGCCGGTGGCGATCGGGCCCCAGCTGTCGATGGCCACGCGCAGCAGGCACTTGCCCTGTGCTCGCATCGCCTCGCGGTACTCGTCCCAATCGGGGTGCTCGCCGGCGATGGCGCGGTAGTAGTCCACCAGCGGCTCCACCGCCTCGGGGAGGTCGAGCACCTCCGCGGTGCCCTCGACCTGGACCCAGGCACCGTTCCAGTCGTCGGAGAGCACGAGCAGGGTGGCGCGGGGATCGCGACGCAGGTTGGCGACCTTGGCCCGTTCGGGGTAGGTCGCCACGACGATCCGGCCGTCGACCAGCCCGCCGCTGACCGGCGAGAGCTGCGGACGGCCGTCCCGGCGCCAGGTGACCAGCACCTGGTGGTGCCGATCGGCGATGAAGCGTTCCAGCGCGGCGCGGTCGATGCGGTCGGTGGTGGCGATCCGAGGGCTCATGCCACGTGAGTCTAGGTCGATGCGTCAGCCCGTCGACGGTGTTCCCCGGTCCGGTGGGCAGGGCCACCCGAACAAGGAGCACGCTATCGTTGCGACGTGGTCGAGCAGCCCGCCGACGAGCGTCCCCTCCTCGAGCGTTCGGTCAACACCGAGCGCGCGCTCACGCTGCCGCGGCCTCGACTGCGCGGCCTCTCCCACCTGCTCGCCGCGATCGTCATGATCCCGGGAGCGGTCGTCTGGACCGCGACCACACCGGCCGGTGGTCGGACCGCCGTGGCCGTCTTCGGTGTCGGCATGGCGGCGATGTTCAGCTTCAGCGCCGTCCTGCACCTCAAGCGTTGGGACGCCGCCACCTACGAGCGACTGTTCCGGCTCGACCACAGCGGCATCTACCTGGCCATCGGCGGCACCGGGGTCGCCGTCGCGCTGCTCGGACTCGAGGGATGGGCGTCGGTGGTTCTACTGGTCGGGATGGCGGCCGGGTCGCTGCTCGGCATCGTGGTGGAATGGCTCCCGTTCGCCCCACCGAAGGGGTTCAACAGCGGCGTGTACCTGACGCTCGGGTGGCTGCCCGTCGCGCTGCTTCCCTGGCTGTGGTTCAGCGCAGGTCCGGTGGTGGTGGCGCTGCTGCTGGCCGGCGGCGTGCTCTACACGGTCGGAGCCACGGTCGTCGGGCTCCGGCGACCCGACCCCTCACCGACCTGGTTCGGCTACCACGAGGTGTTCCACCTGCTCGTGATCGCCGCGGTCATCGTGCACGCGATCATGATCGAGACGTTGGTGCGTGCCCTCGTGTCGGCGTGAGCCGTCACCGGCGGTGGTCCACCTCGGCTCGGGCGACGAACCGACGCGTACCGACATGAGCGTGAGACCAAGGAGAAGGACACCGATGACGGTCGCCTACGCCGAGCCGCTCGCCGCCTCCACCTCCGCGGGTTCGGCGCTGCGGCTGCAGGACCTCTCCAAGCGCTATCCGGGGCCACCCGTGGTGGACGCGCTCGGCGGCATCGACCTCGAGGTGGCGTCGGGCGAGCTGTTCGGCCTGCTCGGGCCCAACGGCGCCGGCAAGTCCACGGCCGTCGGGGTCTGCACGACGCGTATCCGTCCCACCGGCGGCTCCGCCGCGGTCTTCGGTGCCGATGTCGTCGCCGAACCGGCGCGGGTCAAGCGCCGGCTCGGAGTGGTCACCCAGGACAACACCCTGGATCGGTCGCTCACGCTGGCGGAGAACCTGCACTACCACTGCCGCTACTTCGGGTGGTCGGGACGGGAGGCGAAGGCGCGGTCGCAGGAGCTCCTCGAGCGGTTCCGCCTGGCCGATCGCGCCGATGCCTTCCCGAGCCAGATCTCCGGAGGCATGGCGCAGCGGCTGCAGGTGGCGCGCGCGATCGCGCACCGTCCCCAGCTGCTCTTCCTCGACGAGCCGACCGCGGGTCTCGATCCGCAGAGTCGGATCGCCTTGTGGGAGCTGGTCGGCGAACTGCGAGAGGACGGCCTCACCGTGGTGTTGACCACGCACTACATGGAGGAGGCCGATCAGCTCTGCGACCGTGTGGCGATCATCGACCACGGCCAGGTGCTGGTGTGTGACACGCCGGAAGCGCTCAAGGAGGCACACGGGGCCGGCGCCGTGATCGACCTGGTCCTGGAACACCCCGTGACGCCGCAGTTGCGCACCGAGTTGGCCGGCCTGGAGGGTGTGACCTCGGTCGAGTCGACCGCTGACGGTGTGCGGGTCATGGGGGCGTCCGGCGACGGGTTGCTCGCACCCGTGATCCAGGTGGCCGGCTCGGCGGGTGTCCGCGACGTGTCGGTGCAGGGCTCGACCCTGGAAGCGGTGTTCATCAACCTGACGGGGAGGGACCTCCGTGAGTGAGACCGAGGTGGTGACGACCACGCGACGCTCCGCTGCTGCGCGCCTCGAAACGGAACCGACGCCGTTGCGGGCGTGGAGTCACGCGGTGGGAGGGTTGATGCTCCGCGACCTGCGGGTGCTGCGCCGTGAGCTCCCCGCGTTCCTCACCCGCACGGTCATGCAGCCACTGCTGTTCGTGTTCGTCTTCGCCTATCTGTTCCCCCGGATCGGGCAGGACATCGGCGCCGGGGGTGGCGCCGAGTTCGCCACGGTGCTCGTCCCGGGGCTCGTCGCGGTGGCGGTGATCTTCCAGGGCATCATCGCCGTCGCGCTGCCGCTGTCCAACGAGTTCGGCGGCACCAAGGAGATCGAGGACCGGATCATGGCACCGGTGCCGGTGTCCACCGTGGCCGTCGAGAAGATCCTGTTCGGCGCCGTGCAGAGCGTCGCCGCGGGTGCGCTCGTGCTGCCCATGGTGGCGGCGATCCCGTCGACGCCGGTGGCCCTGACCGTGACCAGCGTGCCGTTGCTGGCGGTCGTGGTCGTGCTCTCGGCCCTGCTGTCCGGTGCTCTCGGTCTCGCGCTCGGCACCTACGTGAGCCCACGACAGATCGGCCTGATGTTCTCCGTGGTGGTGCTGCCGCTGACCTTCCTCGGGGCGGTGTACTACCCGTGGACCGCGCTCGACGCCGTGCCGTGGTTGCAGTGGCTCGTGCTGCTCAACCCGCTGGTGTACGTCAGCGAGGGTCTGCGGGCCGCGATGACCCCCTCGATCCCGACGATGCCCGCAGCCGTCGTCCTGGTCGCGCTCACGCTCTCGACCGGGCTGCTCGCGCTGATCGGCCTCCGCGGCTTCGCCCGGCGCACGATCGGCTGAGCGGGTTCCTCGCGTGAGCGCGCGGGCGCCGACCGGTCGTTCGAGGGGTGCTGCGGGACGGGCGGCGGTGTCCGCTGCGACGGTTCGTCCCGCGTCAGCCACTTCGCGACCCACCACGTCGCAACACCCCAGACCACCGCCAGGGCGGACAGTTCCCAGGCGTGGCCGCCGGTCGCGGCGGTGGCGACCGACACCAGCATCGGTGCGATGAGCGCATCCATGGTGGGCTCCCGGGCCACCGGAGGTTCGTGTCGTGGATGACGCCCGCAGCAGGTGGCGGCAGGTGTCTGGAGTCGTCGATGGCCACACAGATGACGCTACGACGTGGGTGTGACAGCCCTGCGCGACGCGGTGTCCGGCGTGGCGACGGTGGTCAGCGGGCGGCCGTCTGCGCCAGGGGAGTGGTCGCGAGGCAGCGTCCCGTGGCTCCCGTCAGCCGCGGTGCGACCAGGATCGCGTCGATCTCCGTGCGGTCGAGGGCGTAGGCCGTGGTCGGCTGGTCCGGGCTGACCGCGAACACCAGGCCGACGACGTTGCCGTTCCCGTCGATCACCGGCGCTCCGGAATCGCCCTGGCGCAGGGTTGCGGCCAGGAAGAGGATCTCTCGGCGCGTCTCGTCGCGGTGGTGGATGTCCTGACCGACCGCCGTTCGACGCTGCTGGACCCGGACCGCCGCGACCCGGGGGTCGGGTTGCCCACCGGGGTAGCCGATGACCGCGCCCTGGTCGCCGGGTCGGGCGCTGCCGAGCGGCAACGGTCGTTGCCCGAGATCGGCGACCTCCACCAACGCCAGATCCCGCTCGGGGTCGAAGCTCACCACGCGCCCGCTCCGCACGGCGCCATCGGGGCGTCGGACCTGGACCTGGTCCGAGCCCGCCACCACGTGCGCGTTGGTCAGGACCAGACCCCCGGCGATCGTCACCCCCGACCCGTCGTACCGCGCCCCGCAGCCGCGGGCCGTCACGCGCACCGTGGCCGCCGTGGCACGGGCGAGGACGTCCTCATCGAGGTCGACGGCCTCCGGCGGTGGCCCCGCGGTGCGTACGGGCCCGAGCTCGGCGATGACCTCCGGGAAGCGGCTCTCGGCCACGAGGCGGCGCATGGCCTCGCCCAGCTGCGGTGGCGCCGGGGCGTGCTCGGCCAGGACCCGCGTACTCATCGCGTCGACCGCCTGGCGGCCCACGACCCCGGGCAGTTCCGCTGTCACGGGCAGCAACAACCAGGCGCCCACCAGCACCAGACCCGCACCTGCCAGAGCCCCACCGATGCGGTCCAGGCCCGCCAGCGAGGTGGTCTGGATGCGGTGGCCGAGCCGCCGGCCGAACTGACCGAGCGTCGTGGCGATCAGCATGACGGTCGCCGCGAGCGCGCTGACGGCCACGAGGAAGCGTGTCGTCGCCTCCGCCGTCGGGACCAGGCCGAGGACGCTCGGAACGGTCCAGGCGGCAGCGATGAGCCCGAGCCCGAGCCCGAGCCAGACGGCCCCGCGCGTGAGCAGGCCCGCCCGCCACCCGGATCCGACGGCGGTCACCAGGGCGAGCAGCAGGACCAGATCGAGCAGGGTCACCGGGTTCCCGTCCCGGTTGCCGTACTCGTCGCACCAACGACGGTGACCCGGCTGGAAGCCAGCCGGGTCACCGGGATGGTGAACCGCTTCTCGTGCGGTCGCCGCGCGTCGCTCAGTTCGAGAACGCCCGGCGACGTTCCTCGCGCTGGAGGTAGTCGCTCAGTCGGCTGTGCAGCTTCGCGGCGGAGAGTTCGGCCTGGGGGTGGTGACCTTCCCGACGGGCGATCCACAGGGAGCGGAGGTCACCTTCCCAGGTGGCGGTCTCGTCGATGTCGATCGTCCAGCCTGGGAACTCGTCGTGTAGCCAGGCCATGGCACGTTCCGTTGCGACATCCGGGTTGGCCACCGCGATGTCGGGCGCGTGAGTGGTGTGGGACACGATCGCCTCCGGGGGATGGGAGCGGATGGTACGGGATGGGAGCGGCGGAGCGGTAGGTGGTGCGACGGGTGGTCCGGACGCTGTCGGCAACGCCGGTGCACCTCCATCGGGCCGCCAGATGAGGTTCGGTGCCCGACCCCTCAAGGATGCACCGGGCGGCTGCCCGCTGTCCATGACCTGCGGCCGGTGGACGCAAGCTGCCTGACAGGTGTGACAGGGACCCGGCCGACGGCGGATGGGCCACGAACCCTTACGCTGTCCCGTCGTCCGCCGCCGTCCGGGAGCCCTCGTGACCGCTCGTCCCCAGCTCACCTTCGTGCCGGGCGAACTGGTGCCGGCCGCGGGGTCCTTCGCGTTGTGGTCGGCGCCGGCCGGCGACGGGACCGAGATCGGGGAGGCTGAGCTCACTGCGGCCGCGGAGACGCTGGGGCTGCCCGCCGGGGCCCCGATGGAGCTGCCCACCTTCCGTGCCGCGGCGAACGGTTTCGTGGCTACCACGGTGCCGGCGCGGCGGCTCCAGATGCTGCCGGCGCTGCGGGTGCTGGCGGCGATGCCGCCCGGGTCGGACCAGCCGGCGTGGGCCAGGCCGGCCACCTCGGTCCTGGCGTGGAGCGTGGCCGCCAAGCTCGCGCTCGAGCTCGTGTCCGCTGGTCGGCTGCTGCCCTCCACCGTCGCGACCGAGACACCCGGTGAGGTGCGGGCCGTGTGGCGTGCCGTCGCCCGCTCGGACCGGCGGCCCGAGCTCCTGGCGGCGGCCATGCCGGTCGCAGCACATGCGCTGCGGTTGCCGAGCGGGGAACCGTGGGGGGCCCACGAGCTCCTGCTGGCCTTCCTCGACGGGGTGGCGGACGCCTGCGCCCGGGAGGGCCGGCGTCCGGAGCTCGACCCCCGTCGGCGTGGGCCCCGGCGGCCCTGGTCCGAGATGTGGCCGGACGCGCTCGGCGGCAGCGATCCCACCGTCAGCCACCTGCGCGTCGCGGCCGAGGACCTCGTCGAGGACGTGGACGCCTGGGCGGCACCGATCCTCGGAGCGACCCGGCACACCGTCGCCAGGTTGACGCTCGGTCTCGAGCCACCCCCGGCTGACGACGGCCGTGAGGCGGCCGCCCACGTCGACGGCGGGGCCTGGCACCTGGTGATCGGGCTCTGTGCCGCGGCGGACCCCGAACAGCGCGTCACCGCGACGCAGGTCTGGTCGCGAGCGGGCCGCAACATGACCCTGGGTGGTCGTCGGCTCGACGATCCGGAGGCGACACTGGTGCGGGGACTTGCGGCCGCTGCCCGCCTCTTCCCCCCGCTGGACCGGGCCCTGGACGAACGCGCACCCTCCCGACTGGAACTGGCGCCGCACGAGGTGGCGCTGCTGTTGGGCGAGGCTCGTGAGGCACTGAGCGCCGCAGGTGTCGTCGTGGCGGTGCCCGGTGAGCTCATCGATGCCTCGACGCGCCGCCTGCGGCTGCGTGCCCGGATCGGAGCCACCTCGGCGTCGGCACTGCGCAGCGGGGTCGAGGACGGCCTGAGCGCCGCCTCCCTGACCGACCTGCGGTACGAGGTGGCCCTGGGCGAGGACACCCTGACCGAGGAGGAGTTCACACGGATCGTGCGCCTCCAGGCTCCGCTGGTGCGGTGGCGGGGACGTTGGGTGCACGTCGACCACTCCGATGCCGCCCGGATCGCGGCCCTGGCGGGCGGCTCCGCCTCACTGGAGCTGACCGAGGCACTGGCGGCGGCGCTGTCCGGCCAGTTGCACGTGCGTGACGTGGGCCCGGTGGAGACGGTGGCGGATGGCGCGATCGCCGGGCTGCTCGAGCGGCTGCGGAGCACCGATGCTCCCGGTGAGGCCCGCATCGTCGGGATCGATGGGCAGCTACGGCCCTACCAGGAGCGCGGTGTCGCCTGGTTGCAAGGGCTCACCGAGCTCGGGATGGGTGGCGTGCTGGCCGACCAGATGGGGCTGGGCAAGACGATCCAGGCCATCGCCCTGCTCACCTCCCGACCGCAGGACCGGCCGCACCTGGTGGTGTGCCCGACCTCGGTCGTCGGCAACTGGGAGCGGGAGATCGCACGTTTCGCGCCGCACCTCCACGTCATCCGCCACCACGGGGCCGATCGCCCGGTCACCGCACGCGCCTTCGCCGCGGGTGCGGTGGTGGTCACCTCCTACGCCCTGCTGCGCCGTGACATCGGCATGCTCGAGGACGTGCCCTGGGACATCGTCGTCCTCGACGAGGCCCAGCAGATCAAGAACCCCGGATCGAAGGGGGCCCGCGCGGCCCGGTCGCTGCAGGCACACGCCCGCATCGCCATGACCGGCACACCGCTCGAGAACCGTCTCGCCGAGCTGTGGTCCATCATCGACGTCACCAACCCGCGCCTGCTCGGGAGCCAGCGAGCGTTCAACGAGCGCTTCGCCGTGCCCGTCGAACGCTGGCACGACGAAGCGGCAGCGCAACGGCTGCGCCGGCTGATCGCGCCCTTCGTGCTCCGACGCCGCAAGGACGATCCCGAGGTCGCGGTGGACCTCCCGCCCAAGCAGGAGCTCACCGTCCCCTGTGCCCTCACCCGGGAGCAGGCCGCCCTCTACCAGGCCACCGTCGAGCAGGCGTTCGCCACCGACGGCCTCGGTGGCACGGCCTTCGAGCGGCGGGGACGCATCCTGGCGCTGCTGACGGCCCTGAAGCAGATCTGCAACCACCCACGGCAGTACCTGCGTGACGACGGGCCCCTCCCCGGTCGCAGCGGCAAGCTGGCCCGCGCCTCGGAGATCCTGACCGAGATCGTCGACGCCGGCGAGCGGGCGCTGGTCTTCACCCAGTTCCGTGAGATGGGGGAACTGCTGCAGGACCACCTCGCAGTGCGGCTCGGACTGCCGGAGGTGCCCTTCCTCCACGGCGGTGTGTCCCTGGCGGGCCGGGACGAGATGGTGCACCGGTTCCAGACCGACGACGACGCCCCCCCGATCCTGCTGGTCTCCCTGCGCGCCGGCGGCACCGGCCTGAACCTGACACGCGCCAGCCACGTGGTGCACTTCGACCGGTGGTGGAACCCCGCGGTCGAGGATCAGGCCACCGATCGGGCCCATCGGATCGGACAGACCTCCGCGGTCACCGTCCACCGGCTGGTCACCGCCGGGACGCTCGAGGAGCGGATCACCGAGCTGCTGGAGCGCAAGCGGGCCCTGGCCGACGCCGTGGTGGGCAGCGGCGAGGCATGGGTCACCGAGCTCGATGACGACGAGCTGCGTGCACTCGTGGCGCTCTCCACCGACCACCTCGACGAGACCGACGAGCTCGACGACGACGGCGCGGAGCCGGTGGGTCGACCGGCACCCGCTGGCCGTCCGCACCTGGTCGCCCTACCGGGGGGTGCGTCGTGAGTGCGGCCGGGATGCCCACCGACGTCCGCCACTGGTGGGGCGAGCAGGTCATGGGGGTGCTCGACGAGACCGGACCGGCGGCGGCACGACAGGTCCAGCGTGGCCAGGCGCTCGCCCGCCGCGGTGCGGTCGAGGGCCTGGACATCGGCCCCGGACGGATCCGTGGGAACGTCGCGGAGGACCGCGTCAGCCCGTACCAGGTCGAGATCGCCTGGCCGGTCAGCGACGATGCGGCGTGGGCTCGGGCGGTCCCGGAGCTGGCGGCCTCGCTGCGCCCGACGGCGAGCCTGCTGGAGGGGCAGCTCGCCCCGGCCCTGGTCTCCTCGCTGGCGAGCGCCGGGGTCGTGCTGATCCCGCCGGTGGCGGAGCTCACCCCGAGCTGCACCTGTGGGCAACGGGACGGCTGGTGCCGCCACGCTGCCGCGGTCCACACGCTGGCCAGCGTCCAGATCGACCGTGCCCCGACCCTGCTGCTGACGCTGCGGGGTCGGACCCGGGAGGCGCTGCTCGCGGCGCTGCGGCGCAGCGATGCCACGGCATCGACACCGGCGCGGATCCTCGACCCGACGGTCGGCCTGACCGAGTCCCGGGGGGACCTCGACGCCATCGGGCTGCACCCGGCCGAGGTCGATGACCCCGCGGCGCTGTTGCGACAGCTCGGCCCGCCGCCCGGGGTCGACGACGCCGAGCCGATCGCTGCCCTGATCGAGCGGGCGGCGGCCACCGCGTGGCGTCTGGCGGCGGGCGAGGGGGCCGAGGCTGCCGATGAGGAGGCGTTGCTGGCCGAGCTCCGGGCGCAGCGGGTCGCGACGGCGGCGTCCCTGGCCGCCGCGCTCGGGCGGGAGGAGGCGGCGGTCAGCGACGTCCTCGGATCGTTGTTCGCCCGCGGCGAGGTGCTGCGGACCGGGACGGGCGAGCGCACCCGCTACCGGGCCGCCGCCGGGTAGCCGGCGGCGACCGCTCGCCCGTGTCGCCACCTCACTGCGGTGCGACCCAGACGGCCGGGACGGGAACCAGGCGTGAGCGCACGTACTCGCCGAGGCCCTTGGCCTGGGGGTCGGGCCGCACGGCCGAAGCCACCCCCTCACCGAGGAGGCCCCGGACGACGATGTTGACCGCGGCCAGGCGGGGCAGGAGGTGGACCTCGATGTCCAGCCCGTCGGCCTCCGGCAGCAGGCGCCGCACCGCGGTGGCATCGCCGGCCACCTCGACGAGCCAGCCGAGGTGGTCCGGATCACGTACCCACAGCCCCACGTTGGCGTCCCCGCCCTTGTCGCCCGATCGGGCGCCGGCGAGCAGGCCCAGAGGACGCTGGAGGCGCGGCCCGTCCGGGACGCCGGGCAGCGCCGACGCTGGCGCCGCGGACGCCGACTCGGCCGGCGCCGACGGGGCCGTGGCGATCGGCGTCAGTTCCGCCCGCTGCCCGTCGGGCAGCAGCACCTGTTCCGGGACCCGGTCGGCAGCGACCAGGCCGGGCCAGTACCGGCCGAACGGCTCGGCATCGGCCGGTGGTGCCGTCAGCGTGAAGCCGGGGTAGCTCGCCAACCCGATCGCCACACAGGCGTCCCCGAACCGGCGGCGCGAGACGGCGTCGGCCTCGTGGTGCTCCACGGTGACGGTGAGGGTCGCCACGGCCTGGGCGTTGGTCGGGGCATCCGGTCGGTCGGTGCGCACGAGGTCGACGTGGACCCGGTCGATGGCCTGCAGGTCCATGCGTCGGGCCAGTTGCCGCTGCACGAGGGCAGCCTTCGCCTCGATGTCCAGACCGGTCAGCAGGAACGTGGCACGGTTCCGGAACCCGCCGAAGGTGTTGACGGCGACCTTGCGGGTGGGGGGTGGCGGCTCGCCCCGGACACCGTCGATGCGCACGCGATCGGGTCCGTCGGCGTCCAGCTCGACCGTGTCCAGTCGGGCGACGGCGTCGGGACCGAGGTAGCGCGGGCCCTCCACCTCGTAGAGCAGCTGGGCGGTGACGGTGCCCACCGTCACCATCCCACCCGTCCCCGGGTGCTTGGTGATCACCGACGAGCCGTCGGGATGGAGCTCCGCGATGGGGAAGCCCACGTGCTCCAGCCCGGGGACCTCCTCGAAGAAGGGGTAGTTGCCGCCCGTGGCCTGAGCGCCGCACTCGATCACGTGCCCGGCGACCATCGCACCGGCGAGGCGATCGTGGTCGGATGGGGACCATCCGAACCGCCACAGCGCCGGGCCGACCGTCAGGCTCGCGTCCGTCACGCGACCGGTCACGACGATGTCGGCACCGGCGGCCAGGCCCCGGGCGATACCCCGGGCGCCGAGGTAGGCGTTGGCCGTGAGCGGGGGCACCCCGAGCTCCGCCAGTGGAGCTCCGGTACGGGCGTGGACCGGCGCCGCACCGGCCGCGGTCAGCGCATCGAGCTGCCCGAGGAGATCGTCGCCGGTCACCGCGGCGATCGCCGGGTCCCGGCCGAGCTCGCGCCCGAGCTCGCGCAGCCCTTCGACCAGGCCGGTCGGGTTGAGACCACCGGCGTTCACGACGATCCGGATGCCCCGGTCCAGGCAGGGCACCAGCAGCTCCCGGGCCTGGCGCAGGAACGTGCGGGCGTAGCCGGCCTCGGGGGCCCGTTGCCGGGTCCGCCACAGGATCAGCATCGTGAGCTCGGCCAGGTAGTCGCCGGTCAGGACGTCGAGCGGGCCGCCCTCGACGATCTCGGCCATCGCCTCGAACCGGTCGCCGTAGAACCCCGACCCGTTGCCGACGCGTAGGACCTCGTCGCCGTCCACCTCCACCTCCGTGCTGCCCGGCCGCCATCGGGGCGGGCGAACCTAGCGTCCGCGACACCTGCGAGGTGCTGGCTCGGTTGCCGCCGGTCGACGGTGCGGCCGGGCTCGCGCCGTGACGGTCCGGCTCGGGATGCCACCCCGCGGGTGCGCGGGCCGGTAGGGTCCGGCGCGACACGCACCGGTGCTGGCGTGTCGCCGCGGCGCAGAGCGCGGCACGCGCATGGGGCGGCGCAGCACGCGCATCAAGGACCCGGGTCGAGATGCCGATGACCGGGACGATGGCCTCCCCGCGGGGTCACACTGGCAACATGAGCCACGGTCGTGTACACCAGCAACAGCAGGCAGCTCCCGACGCGGTGGAAGCGGTGCCCGACGTGATGATGGACCATGGAAGGTCGTGGACCCGACGCGTCGTCGTCGGCGTCGTCCTGCTCGGCCTGCTGCCACCGCTGCTGGGTCTGGCGGTGCCGTCGACACCCGGTGTGGCACAGGAGCGCTCCAGCGACGAGGTGCAGCGTGAGCTCGAGGCCACGGCGCGCGAACGCGAGGGTCTGGCCGGCGACCTCGGCGAGGTGCGGGGCGAACTGGACAGCGCCGAGGAGGAGCTGGCCAGGGTGGGGGCCCGTCTGGAGGACGCCCGCTCCCGGCTGACCGCCGCTGAAGGGCAGGTGGCCTTGGCGGAGATGGGCCTGGAGGATGCCGAGGAGGAACGGGACCGGGCCGAGCGGGCCCACGAGCGGTCAGTGGTCCTGCTCGCGGCGGCTGAGGAGGAGCTCGCCGAGCAGGAGCGGCTGCTCCGTGAGCAGCTCGTGCACACGTTCAAGCACGGCTCGAGTGGTGCCCAGGCGGGCGCGATCGCCTTGGAGATCCTGCGCCGAGCGGAGGACCCGAACGCGTTCTCCGTGGGGATGAAGCAGCTCGAGACCGTGGTGGACGTCCAGGACACGACCGTGCAGGCGATCTTCGAGCTGCGCGAGGCGCGCGAGCAGCGCGCACGCGACGCCGCCGTCTCCCGGGCCGATGCCCTCCAGGCGGAAGCGCTCGCGGAGGCGACCCTGCGCACCGTCCAGGAGCTGCGCGCGGAGGCCGCCGCCCTGGCCGAGGAGGTCGCGCAGGCGGAGGACGCCCAGCGCGTGCTCGTCGCCTCCCTGCGCACGACGGCATCGGAGACCGCGGCGATGCTCGAGCGGGTGCAGGCCCGGCAGTCGGCGCTCCAGAGAGAGCTGTCGCAAGCCCGGGCCGCCGAGGAGGCCGCCCGCCGGGAGGCCGAACGCCGGGAGGCCGAACGCCGCGCAGCCGCGGAGGCGGCGGCACGCGCGGCCGCGCAGGCGGCACGGAGCTCGAGTGGCAGCGCGAGCAGCAGCAGCGCGAGCAGCAGCAGCGCGACCGGTACCGGTCGGCTCGGCACCCCCGGGGCGGGTGGCGGTCCCGCGGTGCCAGGGGTGGTCTGCCCGGTCCAGGGAGCGGTCGCGGGACGCGACTTCGGCAACGACTGGGGCTACCCGAGGTCCGGCGGCCGCTACCACCAGGGCAACGACATCTTCGCCGGCAGAGGCACTCCGGTGGTCGCGGTCGCCGATGCGACCATCGTGCGGTGGAACCCGCCCTCCTCGCCCACCGGGCTCGGGGGGATCACCGTGACCTACCGGATCGGGGACGGCAGCGAGTGGTACAACGCCCACCTCGACAGCGTCGCCGAGGGGATCGCGCCGGGCGTCAGCGTGTCGCGAGGCCAGACCATCGGCACGGTGGGCAACACCGGTAACGCCCGGACCACGCCGCCGCACCTGCACCTCGGCCGACGCTCGGGTGGCCAGTGGGTCAACCCGTGGCCGACGATCAGCCCGGTGTGCGGCTGATCACGCGGCGCGGTCGCCGGATCCGGTGCTCCGCTGCGCATCGGCCAGGGTGAGCCGGGGCAGGAGGACGTGGACCAGCGGTCCGATGCCGAAGGCGAACACCACCGTGCCGACGCCGACGGTCCCTCCGAGCAGCCACCCACCGACCAGGACGCTCAGCTCGATCAGCGCGCGTGCCGCACCGACCGGGATGCCGCGGCGTGCCAGCCCGGTCATGACCCCGTCCCGGGGGCCGGGGCCGAGTCCGGCGCCGATGTAGAAGCCGGAGCCGATCGCGAACAGGACCGGTCCCAGCAGCATCATCACGGTCCGTGCCCACAACGCTGTCGGGGTCGCGAGCACCAGCAGGGTCAGGTCGATCACCACGCCGATCACCACGACGTTGAGCACCGTGCCCGCCCCCGGGCGCTCCCGCAGCGGGAACCACAGGCCGAGCACGACCACGCCGACCAGGATCCCGACCATGCCGATGGGGATGCCCGTGCGCTGTGAGATGCCCTGATGCAGCACGTCCCACGGCCCCAGGCCGAGGTCGGCAGCCACCATCGAGGCGATACCCACCCCGCACAGGAGCAGCCCGAGGAGCAGCCTCGGCAGCCGGCGACGTAGTTCCTCGGGTCGGTGGTTCGCCCGGCGGCTGGTCGCGTGGCCCCGGGGCGTGCCGCGCTCGGCGAAGGCGCCGGCCCCGGAGGAGGCTTCGGTCATCGGTCCTCCCGGGACCGCAACCACCGGTCGAGCTCCTCGCGGCTGTCCAGCAGTTCGGCGGCGACGAGCTCGTCGAGATCGGTGTCCTCAGCGCTGTCGTGGTCCTCAGCGCTGTCGTGGTCCTCGTGACGGCGTCGCCAGCGGCTCCAGATCGGGGGGAAGATGCTGGCCAGCAGGCTCTCGGAACGTGCCGCCTCCAGGAAGGCGCGACCCGCCGGGGAGGCCGGCACGTCGTCCGGGCCCTCGGGCACCTCGAGATCGACCCGCCACAGGCCGTCGGTCTCGAGCTCCCGCTCGGCCCCGAGGTGGTCGAAGACCTCCAGCATGGCGTGGTTGCCGTCCAGGACGTAGTTGCGGAAGACCTCGATGCCGGCCTCACGCGCTCGAGCGGCCAGCGCACCGAGCAGGATCGTGCCGGCTCCCTGCCCCTGGTACTCGTCGGCGACGGTGATCGCGGCCTCCGCGACGGTCGGCTCGAAGGGTTCACGGATGTAGCGGGCGACGCCGACACCGGGGACGTCGAGATCGCTGAGGTCGAGCGCCACGATCGCCTCATGATCGTGATGATCGACCTGCGTGAGGTAGTCGAGCTGGGCGTCGGAGAGCTCGTGCACCGCGGCATGGAACCGCAGGTACCGCGAGGCGGGGGACAGGCGGCGCAGACCCGCGATCAGACGCTGGCGATCGCTGGCCCGGATGGACCGCAGCAGGATCTCGCGCCCATCCCTCAGCTCGGTGCGCCAGGACCACTCATCCTCCCGGGCGACCTGCGGCCTCTCAGGGTCCTGCGGTGCGCGCCGGTCGGCCGTTCGGGATCGGGTCATCGGTGCTCTCCACGGGCCATCTGCCGTCGACGGTAGCGCCCGCGTGGAGCGTGGCGGTACGTCCGTCTAGGCTCCGCCTGCGTTCACCCCACGACCGCCAGGAAGAGGATCCCGATGACCGGACCGCAGTGGTTGCTCGCGCTCGCCGGGGCGACTCTGGTCGGGGTCATCCTGACCGTCGTCATGGCCTGGTGGATCCTGTGGTCGTGACCGCCGGGGGCTGAGCTCCCTCCTCCTCGGCGGGGGTGGGGTCGTCCACCGGTCCAGTTCACCGCTCCAGTCCAGCGGTCCAGCCCGCCGCTCCAGTCCACCGGTCCAGTCCGCCGCGCCAGTCCGCCGCGCCAGTCCGCCGCGGCAGTCCCCGGGGGGGCCGGCTGCGAACCAGTGTCGACGAGCGAGGAGACGATCTCCGGTGTCGGTGACCCAGGAGCCCGCGACCGCACGGTCAGCCGCCGGATCCTCATCGACGGGCGCTGCGCTGGCCGGCATGGTCGCGACTGCCGGCGGTGTGGCCACCGCCGAGGCGGTCGCGGCGCTGACCGTGCTGGTGCCCTCACCCCTCGACGTCCTCGGCCAACTCGTGATCACGGCGCTGCCAGGCGGCCTCCTGACCGGTGCCATCGGCCTGTTCGGCACCGCCAACCGCCTCGTGCTGACCGCCGCCTCCCTGCTGGTCGCGTTGGCGCTCGGCGCCCTCGTCGGCCGGCTGGCCGCACGGAGCTGGCCCGGTGCCGTGACCGCGGTGGTGCTGGTGGCGCTCGGGACCGCGATCGCGAGCCTGACCCGGCCCGAGGCCGCTTTCCCCCTCGTGCTGCTGACGCTGGCAGCGGCCGCCACGCTCACGACCCTGCTACTCGCACGGCTGCTCCACCACCTCGGCCTGCTACCACGGAGCCCCAGCGGGACGGTGCCCACCCCGACCGATCCGCCGGTCGATAGGCGCGCGTTCCTCCGGCTCGGGATGGGCGCGTCGCTCGCTGCGGCTGCCGTCGGCGGGCTTGCCCGGCGCGCCGGTGGGGGCGGTGGGGGCGGTGGGGCGGTGATGCCGACCGTGCCCGACGCCTCGGCGCTGACGCCGGACGTCAGCCTCCCACCGATCACCGCCGCCCAGGATCTGGCCCGCACGCTCGACGGTGTGAGCCCGGTGATCACGCCGCTGGACCGCTTCTTCCGGATCGACACGGCCGTGTTGCTGCCCCGAGCGGAGCTCGCGACCTGGCAGCTGAGGGTGTCGGGTGCGGTCGAGCGTGAGCTCGTGCTGTCCTACGACGATCTGCTCGCCCGCGACCTGGTCGAGATGGACGCCACGATCGCGTGCGTGTCCAACGAGGTCGGCGGCTCGCTGATCGGGACCGCGCGCTGGACCGGCGTTCCCCTCGAGGAGCTGCTCGAGGAGGCCGGTCCCACCGCGGGTGCCGAGCAGGTCCTCGGACGCTCGATCGACGGCTTCACCGCGGGCTTCCCCCTGGAGGTGGCGCTGGACGGCCGCCAGCCGTTGGTCGCCGTCGGCATGAACGGCGAGGCGCTCCCGCAACGCCACGGGTTCCCGGCCCGACTGATCGTCCCGGGACTGTACGGCTACGTCTCCGCGACCAAGTGGTTGCAGTCGATCGAGCTGACGTCCTGGGAGGACGTGGACGGGTACTGGATACCCCGTGGCTGGTCCAAGGAGGCTCCCGTCAAGACCTCCGCCCGCATCGATGTGCCGACCATGGACGCCGAGGTCGCGGCCGGGCCGGTGGTGGTCGCCGGGGTGGCCTGGGCCCCGACCCGCGGTATCACCGAGGTGGAGGTGCTCGTGGACGGGGACCCGGCGACGCTCGCGGAGCTGTCCGTGCCGTTGGCAGCGGCGACCTGGGTCCAGTGGCGCGCCGAGGTCGACCTGGCACCCGGGGAGCACCGCCTGACGGTCCGCGCGACGGACGGAGAGGGCAGGCGGCAGCCGGAGGGTCCGGCGTCGCCTGCACCCAACGGTGCCGAGGGCTGGCATACCATCCGCGTCCGGGCCGCGTGATCCCCGAGACGCGGCGTGGGGAAGGTGCCGGGGGTGCGACGCCTGCTCGTCGGTCTGCTGGCGGTCATGGTGGCCGGTTGTGCGTTGACGTCGAGCGCGACGGAGCCCGCGACGCTGCGCGTGATCATGGCCGACGACTGGGCCTCCGCGCCGCTGGTCGGTGAGGTGATCGCGGACTTCGAGGAGGAGCATCCAGAACTCCGGGTCCAGGTCCAGGGTTCCCCTTTCTCGCAGATCCCCGAGCTGGTCGAGAACGCCGAGGAGCTCTCGCAGCCCTACGACCTGGCGCACTGGCACGCCTTCGCCGCTGCGGCCGCGGGACTCGCCGAGCCGCTGGACGACCTGTGGGAACAGGCTGGGCTCAGCGAGGAGGACTACCTGCCGGGTGCGGTCCTGGACGTCACCTGGGACGGGTCCCGCTACGGCGTCCCGCTGGACGTCAACGCCCTGGTCCTGCTGGCCAACCGGGAGCTGCTGGCGGCAGCGGGTGTCGCCGAGGACGACCTCGCAGACGTGGAGCACTTCGCCGACCACGCCGCGAGCCTCGCGGCGCTGGAGTCGACCGAGCATGCGCTGGCCGTGACCGCCAGCAGCTGGGTGGCCTACGGCTGGATCGTCGCCGGTGGTGGTCAGCTGCTCGAGACCGATGGGGACGGGATGGCCGTCCTCGACGATCGTGGACTGCCCACCTTCACCTTCGATCACCCGAGGACGATCGCCATGATCGACACCCTGGCGTCGCTGGTGGACAGCGGTGCGGCGCCGTCACCCCTGGCGCCCGACCTCGCCATGGATGCCATCTCGTCGTTCGCCGACGGGCAGTCGGCGTTGCACGCCTCGGGCTCCTGGGACCTGCCGATCGCCCGAAGCACGCTGCAGGCGGACGTGGGGGAGGAGGACGTCGCGATCCTGCCGCTCCCGCAGCTCGATCCCGCGACGCCCCGCACCGTGCTCGGGGGGTCCAGCCTCTTCGTCCCCGAGGGCGCGCCGGAACGTGAGCTCGCGTTCGAACTCGCGCTCGCGCTGACCGAACTGGAGGTCGGGCTCGACCTGGCCGAGCAGGAGGGGCGGCTGCCGGCACGGGCGGCGGCCTACGAGGCGCCGCTGTTCGAGGCCACACCCGACCTGGCGGCCTTCGTACGCCACCTGGAACATGCGCAGGTCATGCCGCTGATCGCCTACCCGGAGGTCGCTGTCGCCTTCCGTGATGGCCTCGATGCGGCCCTCGCCGGCCGAGCGAGCGCGGCCGAGGCCATGGAGCGTGTCCAGGATGCCGCCGACCGGTGGCGCACGCAGCGATGAGCGAGAGACGCTGGTCCTGGGTGCGCCGCGCAGGTCTGCTGCCCAGGGTGCTGGCCGGCTCCTTCGCCGCGCTGGCGGTGGCGAGCCTGGTCACACTGCTGCTGGAGACCCGACTGACGCGCCAGCAGCTCGAGGACCAGGCCGTGACGCTGTTCGGGGAGGCCGGGGACGTGCTGGAGGCGCGGATCGCCGCCAACGCCGTGCGCACGAACCAGCTGATGTCGACCGTGTCACAGCAGATCTTCGCGGCGTCCCCCGGCAGCGACGTCGCTGCCGACGAGCTCGCGCGCCGGACCCTGTCCGTCGTGCGGACCTCCGACGCAGCTCTCGAGATCGCCGGCGTGGTGGACGTGGCCACCGGTGAGGTCCGCACCCTCGGGCTGCCGTCGCGTGCGGCGGTCCTGCCGCCCGATCCCGCCGCTGCCGACGAGGTGGCGCGTCGGGCGAGCAGCAGTCAACGGGTCGTTCCCCTCGAGGGTGGAGGGTTCGGCCTGGTGTACGCCCTGGCGACCGAGCGGTTCGCCTCCGGAGCCCGCCTGCTCGTGACCGGTTTCCCCCTGAACGGCATCGCCGCACGCCGCTACCTCCAGCAGACGGGTGTGGACGAGATCGAGCTCGTGGTGGCCGGCAAGGTCGTTGCGGCCACGACCCAGGACCGCATCGGAGGACAACCGGTCGGCCGGTGGGAAGGCAACCGCACGACCCAACGGCTCACCGACGGGCGGCTGGTCCGCTACGTCACGCTGGGTGCCGAGCGCGCCTGGGACACCCCCGCCGCCGTCGGGCTGATCACCGACGATCCTCTCGACGCGCTGGACGCGGCACTGTCGCGGACCCGGATCCTGATGGTCGCCCTGCTGCTGGTGGTCGGTGGTGCGATGACCTTCCTCCTGGCGAGGGTGATGACCCGACCGCTGCTGAGCCTGACCGCCACCGCCACCGCGATCGCGGCCGGCGATCTCGACCGATCCTTCGACATCGATCGCAGCGATGAGATCGGGCGACTCGCGGACGCCCTGGAGCGCATGCGTCGGGGTCTGCGGGCCCAGTTGCTGGTCATCCGCCGACAGGCCGCGGCGTTACAGGAGGCCGCCCGGCGGATGGTCGGGGTCCAGGATGCCGAGCGGCAGCGGATCGCACAGGACCTGCACGACGGCATCCAGCAGCAGTTGGTCGTGCTGCGGATGCAGGTCGGTGCCGCCGAGCGGGAGCTCGAGGCCCACCCTGAGCGTGTGCCGGAGGTCACGCGCGGGTTGGCGGAGGCGATCGATCACCTGCTCGATCAGCTCCGCTCCACCGGCCAGCAGCTGTTCCCTGCCATCCTGCGTGACCGTGGGCTCGGTCCCGCCCTGTTCAGTCTGGCGGCGCGGTTGGAGCTCCCCGTGGATCTCACCTTCACGCCTGACCCTCTACCTCGAGTCGAGCCTGAGGTGGAGGTGAACGCGTACTTCCTGGTCTCCGAGGCCGTCGTCAACGCGGTCAAGCACGCGGCAGCAGGTCGGCTGCACGTCGAGGTCAGCGTCGATCACACCCACCTCTACGTCCACGTGGACGACGATGGGGTGGGCTTCGATCCCCACGGCCAGGATCATCGCGGCGGGCTCCGCCACATGGCGGACCGGGTGCAGGCGCTCGGCGGGGTCCTGGATCTCACCGCGGCGCCGGGGGAGGGGACACGTGTCGACGCGGCGTTCCCCCTCGAGGCCGGCGGCGCCTCAGTCGTGGGCGCGCTGCAGGTAGAACAGGACCGCGGCGACGCGCCGGTTGAGGTCGATCTCCTCGGCGAGGCCGAGCTTGCGGAAGATGGCGTTCGTGTGCTTCTCGACGGATCGGTGGGTGATGGTGAGTTCGCGCGCGATCGCGGCGTTCCCCCGACCTGAGGCCATCAGCGCGAGGACCTCGAACTCCCGGGGGGTCAGCCCGGCGAGGCGGGTCGCCGAGCGTCGCCGTTGCGCCTCCAGCAGCGCCTCGACGATGCGGGGGTCGAGCATCGACCCCCCGGCGGTGACCTCGTCGATCGCCTGCACCAACCGGTCCGCGTCCCCGAGCCGCTCCTTGAGCAGGTAGGCGACGCCCGCCGAGCCGTCCTTGAGCAGCTCCAGGGCGTACTCGGGATCGGCGTGCTGTGACAGCACCACGACGCCGATGCCGGGATGCCGGTCCCGGACGTGATGGGCGAGCTCGATCCCCTCGGTGGTGAAGGTCGGCGGCATCCGGATGTCGAGGAGCACCACATCCGGTACCGCGTCCTCGAGCAGCTCCAGCAGCGCGGGAGCGTCGCTGGCCGTACCGAGGACCTCGATGCGCGGATCCGCGGCGACCACGGCGCGTGCGCCCTCGCGAACGAGGTAGTCGTCCTCCGCGATCATCAGGGTGATGCGGGGCTGGCTCACGGCTCCCCCCAGCGGACGGTGCGCGACGTGCAGCTGCAGCGTAGACCGAGGTGCGCTGTGCCTCTGGGCGTCACAGCGGCGCGTGGTGGTACTAGCACCACCATGGGAAGAGCGGTGGTCTCACGGTTCTGTCGGTGGTCCAGGTGGGGCATGCTGTAGCGGACGCTCCGAGCATCACGGCCCGACGGGGGGTGGCCGTGGCGCCCGGGGCGTCGCCATGCGCCGGGAGACGGTGGAGCCCGGACCTCCCCGGTGGCGGCGATCGGTCACCGAACCGCGCGCCGATGCCGGTCCGAACAGCGCTGTCGACGTGCGTAGGCTGCGCGTTCGGCACCCGGCGCTCCCGCCGGGTCCTCGACCGGGGAGGCGCACGGTGCGGATCGCGGTGGTGGGCAGCGGCATCTCGGGAACCGCGAGCGCGTGGCTGCTGTCCCGGTCCCATGAGGTCCATCTGTTCGAGCGGGAACCGCGCCTCGGAGGGCACACCCACACCGTGGCGACGGCACGGCCCGATGGTTCGACGCTGCCGGTGGACACCGGCTTCATCGTGTACAACGAGGCCACCTACCCGCTGCTGGTGCGACTGTTCGACGAGCTGGGGGTGGCCAGCCAGGCCTCCGACATGTCGTGGTCGCTGCGTTGCGAGCGCTGTGACCTCGAGTACGCCGGCAGCGCGCGGGGCATCGTGGCCCAGCCCGCCAACCTGGCCTCACCCGGGTACCTACGGATGCTGGCGGACCTGGCGCGTTTCAACCGTCTGGCACGACGGATCGTCACCGACCACCGTGCTTCCTCCCTGACGATCGGCCAGTTCCTGGACGTGGCCGGGTTCGGACACGGCTTCCGCGCCCACTACCTGCTCCCGATGGCGGCCGCGATCTGGTCGTCCGGGACCGGTGTGATCGAGGAGCTCCCCCTGGAGACGCTGCTGCGGTTCTTCCACAACCACGGCCTGCTCGGGGTGACCACCCACCACCGGTGGCGCACGGTCGTCGGCGGCACCTCCTCCTACCTCGCGCCGCTGACCGCGCCCTACCGGGACCGGATCCACACCGCCAGCCCGGTCGTCGCCGTGCGTCGCGACCGTGACGCCGCGCGCCTCACGCTCGCCGACGGCACCACATCGACCTTCGACGCCGTGGTCCTGGCGACCCACGCCGACGAGGCGCTGGCACTGCTCGTGGACCCGACCCCACGCGAGCGGGAGCTGCTCGGGCCCTGGTCCTACAGCGAGAACGACACCTACCTCCACACCGACACCGCACTGCTGCCCCGACACCGCGCCGCCTGGGCGTCGTGGAACTACCTGCTCGACGACTGTCGGCGCCCGACGCAGCAGGTCAGTCTCAGCTACCACATGAACCGCCTGCAGACGCTCGACGAGCCGCTCGACTACGTGGTCACCCTCAACCCCAGCGCACCGCCCGCTGCCGGTGCCGTCCTGAGGCGGCTGTCGTACACCCACCCCGTGTACACGCGGTCCAGCGTGGCCACCCAGGACCATCTCGACGAGCTGAACGGGACACGCCGCACCTTCTACGCCGGTGCCTACCAGCGCTACGGCTTCCACGAGGACGGCCTGTGGTCGGCCGTGCGTGCCGTGCACCACCTCGGCGTCCGGTGGCCCTGGTGACCGGCCCCCGCGCCTCGTCCCTCTCCGTGGGCTGGACCCGCCACCGGCGGGTCACCCCGGTCGGGCGCACCTTCCGCTACCGTACCTTCCACGCGCTGCTCGACGTGGACGAGCTCCCGGCGCTGGAGCGCGAGGTCGCCGGGTTCGCCTACCGACGTCCGGCACCGGTCCGGTTCCGCGATCGCGACCACCTCGGGGCGGGTGACACGCCCGTGAAGGCCAAGCTCGCCCGCTGGCTGCGCGCGCAGGGCCACGAGCTCCCCGACGGACCCGTGCGGGTGCTCGCCAACCTCCGCGTCCTCGGGCACGTGTTCGACCCCGTCAGCTGGTGGTTCTGTCACCACGCCGACGGGTCGCTCGCGCTGGTCGTGGCCGAGGTGCGCAACACCTTCGGTGAGTCCTACTGGTACCTGCTTGACGACCTCGAGGACCGCGGCGGTGGGGTGGTGCGGGCCACCGCGCCCAAGCGGTTCCACGTCAGTCCGTTCCTGCCGATCGAGGGGCTGACCTACCGCTTCACCTTCGTCCTGCGCCCCGAACGGCTCGTCGCGCACATCGACGTGCTGCAGGGCGACGAGGTCGTGTTCGACGCCACCCAGACCGGCCGTCGACGGCCGTTCACGACCGGTTCGTTGCTGTCGGTCCTGCTCGCCAACCCCCTGCTGCCCCTGCGCACCGTCCTGCTGATCCACCTCCAGGCGGTGCGGCTGCTGGTGCGCCGTGTCCGGTTCCACCGCAAGCCCGACCCGCCGCCGGGCGCGGTGGCGCGCGGTCAGCGTGAGCCTGCTGTCCCCGACCCGGTGTCCGAGGCCGGGTCCATCCCGGCGCCCCGTGCCCACGAACACGCCTCGAGCGCCTGATCCCTGCACCGTGCAAACGCCACCACGAGGAGCCTCGCCGTGGACCCCGATATCCCCCCACCAGCCGCCCCTGACATCGTCCGGGCGGCGACCCCGGCGGAGCGACGGGCCCAGCACACGATCACCTCGATGCTCGAGCAGTTCGTGGTCGGTCGCGTCGAGGTGGTGCTGCCGGACGGGCGACGGCGCGTGTTCGGTGACCCCACCAGCCCACTCGGCTCGCGGATCCACGTGCACGACTGGCGCTTCTTCACCCGCCTGCTGCACGGTGCGACCGTCGGCGTCGGCGAGTCGTACCTGCAGGGCGAGTGGTCCTCCTCCGACCTCGTGTCGCTCGTCCGGATCGTGATCGCCAACCGCCGGGCGCTCAAGCGCATCACGCCCGCGGCGCTCGCCAACATCGCCTCCGACAAGCTGATCCACGCCGTGCGGGCGAACCGGCTCGGGCGCTCCAGGCGCAACATCGCCGCGCACTACGACCTGTCGAACGAGCTCTACGCACTGTTCCTCGACGACACCATGACCTACTCCGCCGCCTACTTCACCTCACCCGGCGACACCCTCGAGCAGGCGCAGGAGGCCAAGTACCGACGCCTCGCCGAGAAAGCACACATCGGGCCCGGCGACCACGTCCTGGAGATCGGCTGCGGTTGGGGCGGGTTCGCGATCTTCGCGGCCGGCACCTACGGCTGCCGCGTCACCGGGATCACCTTGAGCGAGCAGCAGGCGGTGCTGGCCCGACAGCGTGTCAGCGAGGCCGGCCTCGACGAGCTCGTGTCGATCGAGCTGACCGACTACCGCGAGGTCACGGGCCGGTTCGACCGGATCGTCTCGATCGAGATGCTCGAGGCGGTCGGGCACCGCTACCTCGACACCTTCTTCGCCACGATCGACCGGCTGCTGGCGCCCGACGGGCTGGCCGCGGTGCAGGTCATCACGATCCCCGAGCAACGCTACGAGAACTACAAGCGGCGCCCCGACTTCATCCAGCGCTACATCTTCCCGGGCGGGCACCTGCCGTCACTGGAGGCGATGAGCGGCTCCATGGGCCGCAGTGGCGACCTCTACGTCGAGGAGGTCGACAACATCGGCGTGCACTACGCGGAGACGCTGCGACGGTGGCGGGAGCGGTTCCTGGCCAGCGTGGACGAGGTGCACGAGCTCGGGTTCGACGACCGCTTCGTCCGCATGTGGGAGTTCTACCTCGCCTACTGCGAGGGTGCCTTCCTGGCCCGCTACATCAGCGACCTGCAGGTGGTGCTGACTCGGCCGATGAACGGCACGTTGGGCACCCACCCGTACGGCCAGCAGCTCGTCGAGGTGCGGGAGGCCGATCTGCCCCCGCGACGCAGCGACCTGGTGGCCGCCGAACGCGAGGCCGCCCGTGCCCGCAGCGAGGCGAGCGCGTGAGCACCGTGCGTCCGACCGCCCGTGTCGTCGATGCGGTCATCGATCGTGGCCTGCTCCCCGATCCGCTGCTGCGTCGGGTGATCCGGCGCCTGCTGCGCCAGCGCCACGAGGCGATCACCCGGGGCTCGGTCGAGGAACGGGGTCAGCGGCAACGCGAGCTGTCGGCGGCGCTGGCGGCGGCGCCCGTGGCCATCGATACCGAGCAGGCCAACGAGCAGCACTACGAGGTCCCGACCGAGCTGTTCGAGCTGATGCTCGGGCCGCGGCTGAAGTACTCCTCGGCGTGGTGGCCGCCGGGGGTCGCGTCGCTGGCCGAGGCCGAGGAGGCGATGCTGGCCCTCACCTGTGACCGTGCCGAGCTCGACGACGACCAGGACGTCCTCGAGCTCGGGTGCGGCTGGGGTTCGTTGTCGCTGTGGATGGCCGAGCACTACCCCCGCTCGCGCATCACCGCGGTCTCCAACTCGGCGACCCAGCGCGAGCACATCGAGCGGCAGGCGGCCCTGCGGGGGCTCGACAACCTGACCGTGCTGACCTGCGACGTGAACCGGTTGGGCACCGGCGCCGGGGCCGACGGCGGCGCCGGGGCCCACGCGGACCTCGTCCACGACGCCGCCTTCGACCGCGTGGTCTCGGTCGAGATGTTCGAGCACGTCCGCAACCACCGTGTGCTGACCGAGCGGATCGCCCGCTGGCTGCGGCCCGGCGGCAAGCTGTTCGTGCACGTGTTCGCGCACCGCTCCGACGCCTACGCCTTCGAGACCGGCGGGGACGCCGACTGGATGGCGCGACACTTCTTCACCGGTGGGCTGATGCCCTCCCACGACCTGCTGCTGCTGAGCGTGCGCGACCTCGCGGTCGAGGACCGCTGGGCGGTGTCGGGCACCCACTACGCCCGGACCCTGCGCGCCTGGCTCGATCTGCTCGACGCGCACCGCGACCGCGTCCTCGAGCTGTTCGCCGACACCGCCAGCCCGGTCACGCCGCTGGCGTCGTTCCACCGGTGGCGGGTGTTCACGATCGCCTGCGAGGAGCTCTTCGCCGCCGATGGCGGCGACCGGTGGCACGTCTCGCACTACCGTTTCGTCCGGCCCGCCTGAGGGCAGCCACGTCCACGACGGGAGAAGCGTCACGGTGACCGAGGACCTGCTGGAGGATGCGATCGTCCGCTTCGAGGAGGCGTTGCCACACGCGGCGCTCTCCGAGGACGCCCACGACCGTCTGCGATCCCCCGTCTCGTCGCTGAAGGTGTCGGTCCCGGTCCGCATGGACGACGGCAGCCTGCGGATCTTCGCGGGCTACCGGGTCCGCTACGACGACACGCGCGGTCCGGCCAAGGGGGGGATCCGCTACCACCCGTCGGTGACGGCCGCCGAGGTGACGACGCTGGCGTTCTGGATGACGTTCAAGACCGCGCTGCTGGACCTGCCGTTCGGCGGCGGCAAGGGTGGGGTGGCGGTCGATCCCAAGCAGCTGTCGGCGACCGAGCTCGAGCGGCTGTCCCGCGGCTACCTCGCCGCCATCGCGGACGTGATCGGTCCCGACGTCGACGTCCCGGCACCGGACGTCGCCACCGGCGAGCTGGTCATGGGGTGGATGGCGCACGAGTACGCGAAGATCCACCGCGGCCACCATCCCGGCGTGGTGACGGGCAAACCGCTGGCGCTGGGCGGGGTGCCGGGTCGCAGCAGTGCCACCTCCGACGGCGCCTTCCACGTGATGCGCACCGTGCAGGCGCGGGTGCTGCCGGGGGTGGAGCATCCCAGTGCCGCGATCCAGGGCTTCGGCAACGCCGGGTCACAGCTCGCGCAGCGTCTGGCCGACGCCGGCTGGCGGGTGGTCGGGGTCAGCGACTCCTCCGCGGCGATCCACGATCCCGGCGGGCTCGACGTCGCGGCCCTACGGGAGCACAAGTCGACGACCGGGTCCCTGACCGCCCCGCCCGTCGGGGAGGAGATCGGTGCCGAGGAGCTGCTCTGCCTCGAGGTCGATGCGCTGATCCCAGCCGCGTTGGAGGGTGCGGTCCACGCCGGCAACGCCGACCGGATCCGCGCCAGGGCGGTCTTCGAGGTGGCCAACGGCCCGCTGACCGCCGATGCCGACCGCACCCTGGACGAGGCGGGGGTGGAGGTCGTTCCCGACATCCTCGTCAACGCCGGCGGGGTGACGGTGAGCTGGTTCGAGTGGATCGCCAACCGGACCGGCGACCAGTGGATCGAGGACACCGTGCGCCGGCGGTTGGAGGAGCGCATGGTGACCGAGACGCAGGCGGTCGTCGCCCTGGCGGACGACCGCGGACTGCCGCTGCGTACCGCCGCCTACGTCCACGCGATCGAGCGGCTGAGCCGCGCCATGGACGCCACGGGCACCGCCGCGCTGTTCGGTGACGGCGATCGCTGAGCGGTGCTTCAGGCGCCCGTCGTCGCGGTGTCTCCTGCCGCGATCTCGCGGGTCGCGATGAGGTCGATGCCGGTGCCCGCCACGTCGCTGAGCAGCACGGCACCGAAGGGCACGGGGGCCTCGACGACCAGCCCCTGGAGGGCATCGACGAAGGCGCGGACCTCGTCCTTGGGGACGGCTTCCGCGGCGCGCACGGGCAGTCGCTCACACGGCCCACCGTGCAGCCACACGGTGGTGGACACCGCCCGGCGAGGGTCGGTGTGCTCCTGTATGCCGTACCTGACACCCCGTTTGCAGCTGTTGCCACGCACCTCGATCACGTCGCCGTCGGTCGCGTCCACCTCGAGCCGGCAGCCCAGCGGGCAGCTCGTGCACAGGTAGGTGTAGGTCTCCACCTCGTCGTTGGTGTGTTCCTGTGGAGGCAGCGTCCGCTCGCCCATCAGCGTTCCTCCTCCTCGGCCGGGATCGCGTCCACCCGGAGCGTGTCACCCGCGAACCCGTCCAGCAGCTTCGGGCTGACCTTGATGGTGACCATCTCGGGTGGCACGACCGCCCGGACCTTGCGCGTATAGGCGTCACCGAGATGCAGCCTGGTGTCGCCGTAGACCGGTTCCTTCACCCGGAAGGACACCGTCTGGGAGCGTTCCGTGGACAGGGTGTGCGGGACGACGTAGTTCACGTTGCGACCCGGGGTGACGGTGACGTCCTGACGCGCCCGGTGGCGGCCCAGCGCCAGATCGCCGGCCGCGGCGCCGGCCACGCCGGCCTCCTGGCTGACCCAGTCGGCCAGATCGTTGACGTGGAGGTTGTTCCCCGCGGAGAACACCCCGGGCATCGACGTCTCCATCGTGCTGGAGACGACCGGTCCTCCCGTGCGGGGGTCGAGCGTCAGCTCCAGCTGCCGGGCCAGTTCGGCATCCGGGATGAGGCCGATCGACAGCAGCAGCGTGTCGCACTCGAGGTCCCAGGCCTTGTCGTGCTGGGGAACGCGTTCGTCGTCGACCGGGGCGACCGTCACCTTCTCGACCCGCTGGTGGCCGTGGATGTCGACCACGGTGGTCGACAGGTGGAGCGGGATGTCGTAGTCGTGCAGGCACTGCACGACGTTGCGCCCGAGCCCGCTGGCGTACGGCAGCAGTTCGAAGACGCCCAACACCTCCACGCCCTCGAGCGTGAGGCGGCGCGCCATGATCAGACCGATGTCACCCGAGCCCAGGATCACGGCGCGACGGCCGGGGAGGTAGCCGTGCAGGTTGACCATCTTCTGCGCGAGCCCCGCGGTCATGACCCCGGCCGGCCGCTGACCGGGGATCTTGATCGCCGCCCGGGTGCGCTCGCGCGCCCCCGTCGCGATCACGAGGCTGCCCGTGTCCACGGTCGAGATCCCGGCTTGCGGGGACATCAGCTTGGCCCGGAGATCACGGCTGACATCGGTGACGTAGGTGTTGGTCAGCACGTCGATGTCGCGCTCGACCACCTGCTCGAGGGCGAGGTGGGCGTACTCGGGCCCGGTCACGTCCTGCTTGAAGGCGTGCAGGCCGAAGCCGGAGTGGATGCACTGCAGGAGGATCCCCCCGGGGTCGGGATCGCGGTCGACCAGCAGGATCCGTTCCGCACCCTGGTCCCGCGCCCCGACGGCGGCGGCGAGCCCGGCAGGCCCGGCGCCAACGATCGTGACGTCGTAACGGCTGAGGAGGTGTCGTGGCTGCGCGGTGATCGGCACGGGATCAACCTCCGGTCCGGGCGGTCGTGACGGGGTGATCGTCACGGTCGCAGACGATCCAGGAGCCGGTCCCGCGTTTGGTCACCTCGGGGATCGGGATGCCCTGGTGTTCGGCCAGCAGCTCCATGCAGCCCCAGGTGCAGAAGCCGCCCTGGCACCTGCCCATCCCGGCCCGCGTGCGGAACTTGAGCCCGTCGAGGGTGTGGGCGCCGCGGTCCATGGCATCCCGGATCTCGGCCTCGGTGATGATCTCGCAGCGACACACCAGCTGGGCGAACCGGGGGTCTCGACGTGCCAGTGCCTGCTGGTCCTCGGTGGAGAGCTGTGCGAACTTGACCGGGTGTCGTGCGGTCGGGTCCCAGTCGATCTTCTCCTCGAGCTCCAGGCCCTCGTCGGCGAGGATGTCGACCAGCAGGTCGGCGAGCGCCGGCGCGCCCGTGAGGCCGGGCGACTGGATGCCGGCGGCGTTGATGAACCCGCGACGCTCGGTGGGGCCGACGATGAAGTCCTCGGTGTCGGACACCGGGCGGAGCCCGGCGAACTCCGCGATGATGTCGCGCTCGCTGATCGTGGGCACGAGCTTGCGTGCGTTGGTGAAGACCTGTGCCGCCCCCTCCTCGGTGGTGGAGGTGTCGAACTTGTCGTCGATCGTCTGGGCGGTCGGCCCGACCATGATCGTGCCGTCGACGGTGGGGTTGACCAGGGTGCCTTTGGAGACGGGGGACGGGCAGGGGAAGATGATGCTGGTCACGATGCCCGACAGGCGTTTGTCCAGCAGGTACTCCTCGCCCTTGCGTGGGAAGATGTCGAAGTCCCGGACGCCGGCGAGCTCGGCGAGGTCGTCGGCGAAGAGGCCGGCGGCGTTGACCACGAACCGTCCCCGCCACACGTCGGTCTCCGTGCGCACGGTCAGGGGCGCGTCGGGGTCGTCGACGTCCCGCGGGTCGATCGCGACGACCCGCTGTTCCTCGGCGATCGTGATCCCGTTGCGACGTGCCGCGTCGGCGACGAGCATCACCGCCTCGTAGGGGTTGAACACGCACGCGGTCGGTGCCCAGACCGCGCCCTTGACGTCCCGGGTCAGGTTGGGCTGGGCGTCGAGGGTGCGCTCGGCCGTCCAGGCCTGCGTCCCCGGGATGCCCTTGCGGATGCCCTGCTGGCGGATCTGCTCGATCTTCACCAGCTGCTCGTCGTCGAGGGCGACCAGCACCTCACCGACGTTGTTGAGGCCGAACCCGAGCTCGTCCTGCAACCGGCGCCAACCCAGGTTGCCGGGGTACTCGAGCTTGCCCTTGAGCGTGTCTGGTGAGGCGTGCATGGCCGAGTGGACGATGCCGCTGTTGGCCTTGCTGACCCCGAAGGCGACCTCCGCCTGCCACTCCAGCAGGACGACGTCGAGGTCGAACCGCGAGAGCGCACGCGCCAGCGTGGCCCCGACCGCCCCACCGCCGATGATCAGTACGTCCCGGACCCGATCCTCGCTCATCGCTCGGCCTCCCGCCACGGCGCAGACCCGTGCCGACTCAGACTGCACCGGTGGTGCGGTCCCGAGCCAGAGCGGATGGTCCCGTCAGGAACGGGCCGGACGGACCATGACCTCGTCGTCGGGCGCGGAGCCGGAGCCGCGCGGCGTCCCCGGGCCGTGGTCACCGTCTGCCACCTCGCCGTCCTTGTGGAGGCGACGCCACCACCAGGAGAGGTAGGTCAGCAGCGCGAGCGCCGCGAAGATGTGCCACTGCACGGTGTAGGACAGGTGGCTGCCCTCATCGAGCTCCCCTTCCCCGCGGGGGCACC
>JAWOCZ010000195.1:0-2988 GCA_046483565.1 Nitriliruptoraceae bacterium | reverse complement strand
CCGCTCGAGGTCGTCCTGCTGCCACACAGGTGGGGCGTAGTCACCCGCCGTGTCGGCAGCAGTAGCCGCTGCCGGGGCTGGTGCGGCACGTGCGGCATCGGCCCCGGACCCAGTCCCCAGCGTCGCGAGCACCTTGGCCGGCTCCTCCCCGGCGTCGATGCGCTCCGCGGCCTTCAGCAGCTGCTCCGGTGTGACGCGGTAGGCGTGGGCGAGCTGGAAGAGCACCTTGCGGCTGGGCCGACGGTCGCCTGACTCGAGCCGGGCGATCGTCGCGGGCGAGACCCCCGCGTCGGCCGCGACCTCCTTCTGTGTCCGACCGTCACGCTCCCGCAGCGCCAGCAGCGCTGACGGCAGGCCGGCTTCGGACACCCACGTCGGGCTCTCGCGACGTCCGTAGTCCTCAGAGCGACCCATCTTACTCCCACTTATTGACAGTAGTGTCATGTGTCATATACTGGCATCATAGGGTCTCGGCGAGGTCCCTGCCAAGGGATCGCCGGAACCGATATCACAGCACAGGGGGCGAGACATGGCACACACACGGATGGTCGAGACCTACGTCGGACGCCTCGTCGCCGAGTTGACCGACGACGCTGAGCGCACCGAGAACGGGATGTTCATCCTGCCGCTTCCGGCCGGTCCGGTGGTGGACGTGGTCCCGGGCCCGGCGAAGACGACGCTGCGGGTCCGGGTGCGGGCGGCGGTGGTCCACGACGCCGAGGCGACGGGCGAGGTGCTCGCCGCTCTCAACGACGCGAACGGCCGGCTGGCGTACGGACGCCTCTACCTCGACGGCCGCACCGTGGTCGTCGAGGAGACGATCGCGGGCGCCTGGATCGAGCTCGAGCCGCTGCGCAACGCGGCCCGGTTCGTGGACTGGGCCGCCGAGCGGTTCGGTCAGGAGCTGGCCGCGGCAGCCGGTGGCCGGCCGGCCCTCGCTCCGGACCCGGATGGCACGGCAGAGGGCGAGGCAGGCACGGGTGGTGTCACACCCGAAGGGCACCATGGTCAACACGCGGCACCCGGCCGGCACCCGGGCAACACCCAGGTGGCGCTCGCCATCGACGACGGACCGATCACGGACGTCGACGGCACGGACCGGACCGAGCCCGGTCGGCCCGCTCCCGTCAACGCCGCCGGCTACCTGTAGTCCGGTGACGACGATGGACGCCGACCGGCTGGAGCGGGGGCCAACGGGGGGCATGGCCCCGGGTGGTGGTCGAGAGGCCACACCCGGGGCCGTGGCTCAGGCCGCACGGGTGCTGGACCAGGCCGAGGCGCGGTTGCGCCGGTGGGACACCCCACTGGAGGCGGCGCTGCTTGCGGTCGTGGACCGGCGCTGGACCGACGAGGTGGCGACGATGGCCGTCCAGCTGCGACCCGACGGGATCGCGACCCTGCTGGCCAACCCTGGCTTCGTGACCGAGGTGGGCGCCGACGGGACCGCCTTCGTGCTGTGCCACGAGGCCCTCCACCTGCTGTTCGCCCACCTGCGGGAGGACGGGGAGCGCGACGACGCCTGGCGTCTGGCGTGCGAGGTGGTCATCAACCACTGGGTCCAGCGGGCCACCGGCCAGCCGCTGCCCCGCTCGGTGCGCACCGGCCGGCCGGTCGGTGTCGATCCGCGTGCGGTCCACCGCGACCACCTCGCCGCCGGCGGCGCGCCGGTGACCTACGACGCCTTCGTCCTCACCGACACCGACTGCGCCCGCTACCTGCGCACCACGCTACGAACCACGACCCCAGATGCACCCGCTGACGTCTGCGTCCACCACGACGACGACACCGAGGTGGTGGACGGCGACGCGGTGGAGCGGGTCCTCGAGGGCGCCGTGGCTCGGGCCGGCGACGGTGACGAACTGCTGCGCCAGCGCCTGCTCGGGCTGGAGGCACTCGCACCGGACGCGCCCGTATGGGGCCGGACCGGTGTCAGCGAGCTGCGCGCGACCACCCAGCGCCTCGGCAGCACACGGCTGTGGCAGACCCAGCTGGCCCACGTGCTCGGGCAGACCCTGCGACCCCGGGTGGAGATCCGCTACGACCGCAAGATCGGCTGGTGGGACGCCGAGCTCCTCGCAGACGTGGGCCTCCACCTCGATCCGGGTGTCGGGATGCCGCTGCTACCCGGAACGGTCACCGACCACCAGCGGCAGGTCGCCATCTACCTCGACACCTCCGGGTCGGTGCCGGCCGAGGTGGTGGACGCGGCCGCCGACACGGTGGGTCGGATCCCGGACACGCTCGCCCACTGGCGCAGCTTCGACCACGAGGTCCACCCGTTCGCGCCGGGCGAGCCGCTGGTGGGCGGCGGGGGAACCAGCTTCCACGTCGTCGCCGAGGACGCCGCCGCGCTCGCGGCCGGGCTCGACGAGCCACTGGACGCCGTGGTGGTGCTGACCGACGGCTACGCACCGCCCATCACCCCGCCGGACCCGCAGCGCTGGATCTGGCTGATCGTCGCCGGCGGCGACGCCTGGCCGGCCCAGAGGGGCATGCGCACCGTGCGTCTGCCCGACCACCTGAGGGAGTAGCACGATGACCACGGCTACCACCGCCGAGAGCCAGGCGCTGCCGGGCCTGGCCGCCGACCGCGTCACGGCCCTGCTGGGCTGGGCCGTCGCCGAGCGTGCGTCGATCCACCTCGTGGGCCCGCACGGCATCGGCAAGACCGCCTACGTGCGGGCCTGGGCCGAGGCGCAGGGCCTTAGGGTCGTGACGCGGTCCCTGCCGGTGTGCAGCCAACGGGACTTCTGCGTGCCGCTGCCCGTGGTGGACCGCGCCACCGGGCAGCGCCAGCTCGAAGTGCTCGTCCTCGAGCAGCTGCTGCAGACCCACGACGACGACCGGTACGTGCTGATCCTCGACGAGTTCTCGCGGGCCGACCGGGCCACCCTGAACACCGCGATGGAGCTGCTGCAGGAGGGCACGATCGCGGGGCAGGAGCTACCGGGGCTCGCGGCCGTGGTGGCGCTCGACAACCCGGCCGAG
>JAWOCZ010000127.1:0-3024 GCA_046483565.1 Nitriliruptoraceae bacterium | reverse complement strand
ACCACATCCAAAGACATAGTTAAGCAGGACCTGGCGAGTATCATTAGGGGTGTTATTCTTATTGAAGTATTCCGGTCGCTTTTCGTTATGTCGACGGAGGGGCTGTCGACGGAGGGGCTGTCGATCGAGGGGCTGTCGACGGAGGGGCTGTCGACGGAGGGGCTGTCGATCGAGGGGCTGTCGGCCGAGGGGCTGTCGGTGGCGGGGGTATCGGCCGAGGGGGTATCGGTGGCGGGGCTGTCGATCGAGGGGCTGTCGGTGGCGGGGGTGTCGACGGAGGGGCTGTCGATCGAGGGGCTGTCGGTGGCCGGCGTGTCGGCGGACGGGGTGTCGGTCGAGGGCACGTCGGCCGTGGGGTTCTCTGCCGAGACGTCCCCCTGCGGTGCCCGGGTCGTGGTGGGAGCCCGATCGTCCGCAGCCCCGGTCGCCTCGGAGGTGGATGCGATGCTGGCGGTGGAGGCTTGGCTGACCGCGGACGGAGCGCTGACGCTCTCCGCGCTCGCCGACGGTTCGTTCGCCGGGCTCGGCGCCTGTTCCTCCCATTCCTCCTCGATGACGAGGGGCAGTACCTCGGCCTCCCCGGAGGGATCGCTTGACGTCAACTCGATCGCCGCGGGCTGCTCAGGGCTGCCGGAGACGGCGTTGGCGAGGCCGAACGCACCAGCGGCTAGCGCAGCCGCGGTCGCAGAGGCGGTGACGGTGCGCCAGCGTGTCAGATGCTGCATGGGTCGGCTCCTCGCTCGCTCCTGAGACCAGGGTACGGGACGTAGTCGGGTCCGTGGGGGGTGGGACGCTCTGCGAACCCGGGGTCCGGTGGGGTCCAGCCGAGACGTCTCCGGTGTGGCGGCACCATGAGCGGCCTCTCAGTCGCCCGAGAGCGCCAACGCGGTGCTCAAAGCTCCCGCGACTGCCAAGCGGACCAGGTCACCTTCGCAGTGGACCACGGTCGACCTGGACCCGACGACCGTGCGACGCCCGTCGTCTGAGGCGACGACGCCGGTCGGGTCGGTCGCCTCGGCGAAGGTGGTCAGCGTCTCGCACAGCGGTGGTGCCCCGGCCACCTCGGCGTCGACCAGGGAGAGGACCGTCGCGTGCTCCCTGCCGTCGCTCAGGGCGGTCACCGTGCCGCCACCCCACGCTCGCGCCCGCTCCCGGGGCCGGTCGATGGCCAGGTCCTGATCGCCTCCGGGGGCCTCGAGATGCCAGAGGAGCTCCGCGGCCCCGAAGGTGTCGGTCGCGACCACCTCGTAGCCGTCGACCGGGGCGACGGGCGGTGGCCTCGAGACGGTGACGGCGGTCCCGGTGAGGATCTCGGCGGTGGTGGTCGGTGGCTCGGCGTAGGCAGCATCCACTGCGGCCCACCCACCTTCCAACCAACGGCGGCACACCCACTCGAGACCGTCGGTGTAGGGGAACAGCAACTCGGCGACCAGGACCGGCGGTAGGTCCTGCATGGCGCGCTGGGTGGTCGCGAGCGAGGGGTCGAGCGCCATCGCGAGCTGCTCGTCGAGCCCGAGGTTGGCCAACGCCCACAGGTGCATCGTCAGGCTCGCGTCCCCCTCGACCACCGAGAGCACCGCCAGCGCCGCGTCACGATCGTCGCGGTACGGGCCCGACGGGGCGTCGTCCCGCCAGGGCGGTGCGGTGAGGTCGGGCAGGCCGAGGGTCTGGTCGACCAGGGCATGCTCGAGTTCGTGGGCGAGGACGACGCGGTCGGCCGGACCGAGAGGGGCGTCGGCGTCGGCACGCACGACCAACTCACCGGTCTCCGGGACGTAGAAGCCGGCCACCCCCGCTTCGAGGAGAGCGGTCCGCAACGCCTGCAGATCGGCGTCCGGGGCCAGCGCTCCGAGGTCGACCAGGACCCGCTCCGCCACCTCGATCCGCCGGGCCTCTCGAGCGTCCGGGGCCATCAGGTCCCGCAGCCGCGTCCCGATCGCCGCGTCGTCCACGAGCTCGGCGGCGACGGGTGCCTGCCACCGCAGCTGTCGGATCGCCGCCACCTCGTCGCTCACCGTGGTGACGAGTGCTCCGAGGTCGTCCCCGGTCGCGGAGGCACCGGGACGCCGTTGGTCGGTCAGCCCATCGAGGAGGTCGGCGAGGTCGCCGCCGCCGGTCGTGGCAGCCGCCTGGAGACAGGCCCCGCCGGGTGGGCCGCTGCCGGCGGCAGGTGTGCCACGCTCGTCGGTCCTGCCGCCGAGGAGCCCGTCGAGGAAGCTCTCGGGCAGCCCGTCGAGGAGACCCTCGGGGAGCCCGTCGAACAGCCCACCGAGGCCGTCACCGGCATCCGGATCGGAACCGTCGCCGAACAACGAGCCGAAGAACTCCTCCAGCAACTGTCGCGGGTCGAAGCCCTCGAGCCCGTCGAGCCCTTCGAGCCCGTCGAGGGGGGCGCGTTGCGCAGCCTCCAGTTCGCGCTCGAGCTCGGCCACCTCGTCGCGCAGCTGCGCGACGTCGGCTGCCAGCGCCTGGTTCTCGGCACGCGCGGCCGACGCGGCCCGGGACTGGGTGATGGCGATGCTGCTCGTGGCGATCAGCGCGAGGACCAGGACCCCGATGAGCACCACCATCAGGGTCTGCCGGGGATCCCGGCGGCGAGCGGGCGCCGGCGGCGGCAGGATCGGGGCGGTCGGCTGGTCCGGGCCGAGCGGGGGTGTGGCCATCCGTTCAGGTCCGCGGATCGAGCACGAGCTTGCCCACGGTGCGGCGTTCGCGCAGGTCCCGGTGGGCCTGGCCGGCCTCGCTGAGGGGGTAGGTCCCGCCGACGACGGGCTGCAGCTGCCCGGCCACCGTCAGCGCGAACAACTCCTGCATCGGGCCGGCGAGGTAGCGGTCCGGGTCGCGCACCGCGTGGGTCAGCCAGAACCCGATCACGCCCCGGGAACGGGAGAGGAGCTGGCGGGGATCCACCAGGCTCGGAGCCTCGCGGGAGGCCATGCCGTAGACCACGCACCGGCCGAAGGGCGCCAGGGCGGCGATGCTCTGGTCGGTGGTCGTGCCGCCCGCCATCTCGAGCACGATGTC
>JAWOCZ010000069.1:0-13491 GCA_046483565.1 Nitriliruptoraceae bacterium | reverse complement strand
GTGGCCCTGCACCTGCTGGAGTTGTTCGGGCTGGCGGAGGACCGGATCCAACCTGCCGAGGACCGGCCCGGGCACGATCAGCGGTACTCCCTCGACACCTCGCTGGTCAGCGCGCTGGGTTGGCAGCCCGAGCGCAGCCTGATGGCAGCCGGGCTCGAGGACACCGTCGCCTGGTACCGCGCCAACGAGCGGTGGTGGCGGCCGCTGAAGGCCGCTGGCTCAGGACTGCGCCGCGGAAGCCTGAGCGCGCGGTGAGGTGGCGGGCGTCGCGCGAGCCTCGTGGTCAGCCCGCCGACCCGAGGGGCCGACCTGCGCGGCCCACACCAGTTGATCCCTGGATGAGACGAGCCTCGGGACCGGAATCGTCGTCCGCGGTTCCTCCGAGGCAGTCGCCATCAGCTTCGGTCGCCGTGAGGTGGGACCCTGCTCTCGGCTCGGATGGCCACGGGCGCGAGACGGCGCGCACTGAGAGTGGTGTCTAGGCTGCCGGCACGACCGTGGACGTGCACCACCGGCACCCCAGGTAGACGGCGGAGTAGAGGGCGAAGATGGGACAGCGATGAAGGGTCTGGTGCTTGCTGGGGGTGCGGGGACGCGTCTGCGGCCGATCACGCATACCAGCGCGAAGCAGTTGGTGCCGGTGGCCAATACCCCGATCCTGTTCTACGGGCTGGGGCAGCTCCGCGACGCTGGCGTCACCGACGTCGGGATCATCGTGGGGGATACCGCTGCGGAGATCGAAGAGGCTGTCGGCGACGGATCTGCGCTTGGGATCCGGGTGACCTACCTCCGCCAGGACCAGCCGCTCGGGTTGGCCCATGCGGTGCTGACGGCCGAGGCGTTCCTCGGTGACGACGACTTCGTGATGTTCCTGGGCGACAACCTGATCGAGGGCGGCATCACCCACGTCGTGGATGCCTTCGTCAGGGATCGGCCCGCTGCTCAGTTGCTGCTCAAGCAGGTCCCTGACCCGCAGCGCTTCGGGGTTGCGGTGCTCACCGAGGATGGGCGGATCGAGCGGCTGGTGGAGAAGCCGAAGGACCCACCCTCCGATCTGGCGTTGGTCGGTGTCTACCTGTTCACCTCGGCGATCTTGGACGCCGCCCGTCGGATCGTGCCGTCGTGGCGGGGGGAGCTGGAGATCACCGATGCGATCCAGCGGTTGTTGGATGACGGGGAGACGGTCCGTGCTTCGAAGGTCGAGGGGTGGTGGCTGGACACCGGGAAGAAGGATGAACTGCTCGATGCCAACCGGATCGTGTTGGGTGGACTGCCCGGCCGGGTCGACGGCGAGGTCGATGCCGACAGCCAGGTCGTCGGTGCGGTCACGATCGAAGCCGGCGCCCGGCTGGTTCGGTCCCATGTGCGTGGACCTGCGGTGATCGGCGCTGGCACCGTGCTCGAAGATGCCTACGTCGGGCCGTTCACCTCGATCGGTGACGACTGCCGGATCGCCCGTACGGAGATCGAGTACTCGGTGATCATGCGTGGCTGCACCGTGGCCGATATCCGGCGGATCGAGGGGTCGTTGCTCGGTCGGGAGGTCACGATCCAGCCGACGGATCGCAAACCTGCTGCCTACAAGTTCCTGCTCGGGGACCACTCTCAGGTGGAGATCTGAGCCGGTCGGAGGACCGTTGTATGCGTCTGCTCGTGACCGGGGGTGCCGGCTTCATCGGCTCCAACTTCATCCGCTACGTCCTCGGGCACGGTGAGGTGTCGGAGCTGGTCAACCTCGATGCGTTGACCTACGCGGGCAACCTCGCCTCCTTGATCGACATCGAGGACGACCCCCGCTACCGCTTCGTCCAGGGTGACATCCGGGACGTGGCGCTGGTCGACGAGCTGGTGGCCGAGGCGGACGCGGTCGTGCACTTCGCGGCGGAGTCCCATGTCGACCGCTCCATCGACGGGCCGCAGACCTTCCTCGACACCAACGTCACCGGCGCGGGGGTGATCTTCGACGCATGCCGCCGCGCGGAGGTCGATCGGGTCCTCCACATCTCCACCGACGAGGTGTACGGGTCGATCCCGGATCCCGGTTCCTTCGTCGAGTCAGACCCGCTGCTGCCGAACAGTCCGTACTCCGTGTCGAAGGCGGGAGCCGACCTGCTCGCCCGCTCGTACGGGGTGACCTACGACTACCCGATCACGGTCACGCGGACCGCCAACAACTTCGGGCCTTACCACTACCCGGAGAAGATGATCCCGCTGTTCGTGACCAACCTGCTCGACGGGATGAAGGTGCCGCTGTACGGCGACGGGTCCAACGTACGGGATTGGACCTACGTGGAGGACAACTGCGCCGCCCAGTGGTTGGTACTGACCGAGGGTGTCCCCGGAGAGGTGTACAACGTCGGGGCGGGCAACGAGCTGACCAACAAGGACCTGACGCTGGCGGTCCTGGAGGCGCTCGATCAGGACACCTCGATGATCGAGCACGTTGCCGACCGGCCCGGGCACGACCTGCGCTACTCCGTCGATACCGCCAAGGTGCGTTCGCTCGGTTGGGCGCCGGCATGGACGTTGGAGGACGCGCTGGCGGCCACGATCGAGTGGTACCGGGCCAACGAGGCCTGGTGGCGGCCGCTGAAGGAGGCCGGGGCATCACACCGGCGTGGAGCGGGGTCGTGAAGGTCCTAGCGCCAGCAAGGTTGCTCGGCTCAGCTTGTGTCGACCAGGAGTACCCATCGTCCTCAAAAGCTGCGAGGATGCGTGCCTCAGCGGAGGCTCCTCGCGGCTCCTTCCCCCGATACCGGATCAGGAACCGCTTGCTACATCCCGCCGGAGACCTCGAGCCGCTGATCGCCCTGAAGCACGCAACTGGAAGCGGAGAGCTCTCAGGTAGCCACGGATCTCACATCCGAGCAATGGGTCTCGTCGGCCGAGGAGGCGGTTCCTCGGCCACCGCTTCACGCGGCCGAGGTGGTACCTCGGGAGGTGGATGAAGACCCGTTCAAGCTGGTTGCGGTTACGGGCCCCAGCGAACTGGACGAAGAGCGCGACGACGTGGCCGAAGCTGTAGCCCTCCGCTTGGCTCCTGAGTTCTGCGACGCTTCGTCGGTGCTTGTGCCGGACGACGGACAGGGGTTCGTAGCCCGCGTCGTAGCGCTGCAGCACGCGATACCAGAACTCAGAGTCGTCGCCGGCTCCGCCGATCGCCCCGGCGCCGATGCGCTCATCGAAGCCGCCGAGCTCCCGAGCGGTCTCGCATCTCACGGCCATGTTCGCGCCGGCACCAAGCGTCCAGACCGGGAATCCGCCCGGCCATTCGGCGACCGCCTCGGCGGTGACCCGCCAGGGCACCAGGCCCATCCCACCGAACCCCAGATGGTATTCGAAGTCGATCTGTGCCTGGGTCTGTAGCTCGTAGGGAAGCACGAGACCGCACACCACGCCGATGCGTTCGTCGGTGAAGCGGGTAAGCAGCGCGTCGACCCATCCCGGTTCAGGGCGGACATCATCGTCGATGAAGCAGGCCACATCGCTCCGGACGTGCTTCAGTCCCGTGTTGCGGGCCCGGTTCAAGCCGGTTTCAGGCTCTGAGACGTACGTCACCCCGGAGTGGCGCGCCACCACCGATCGCGTGTGCTCATCGTCGCCGTTGTCGACCACGATCACTTCACGTCCTTCTGCGAGTTCTCCTGTGAGGTGCTGAAGGCACTCGTCGAGTTCACGCGCACGATGTCGGGTGCAGATCACGATGCTCGCCGTGAGCTGACCCTCCCTGGCGCGTCGCGTCTGCAGTGTCTCGTCCAGGCGCGCGAGTGGAGACTCAGGAAGCGTGTCGATCTTCGACGAGCGTGATGTGTGTGTCGGGGACAGCAACGACACGCGACCCTCGAGCGCGAGGAGTTCGGAGACCGTCCAGCGGATGTGCCGGGCCGCGAACAGCGAGAACTCAGCATCGGTCATGGGCAGATCAGTCGGCAGCAGGAACGCCCGTTCGAGCACAGCACCTCGGTAGCGAAGGTGCAGGAGGGCAGGGCGGTCCAGCACCTCCGGGGGCCGCTGGTCAGGTAGTGCGAGATCGATATCGAGGATGTCCCAGGGCGCCGGCGGTCTCATGAAGCCGCTCCGCTCTTGCGGATCCGCATCCGTCGCTGGCTGCGTCGGTACTCGCCAGTTGCGCCCCTCACGCCTCCTCGCAACTCAGCGATGACGAAGCGCGCTGCGGTGAGATCCCCGTGACGCAGTGATCCGAGTAGGCGGCGTGTGCGGTCCCTCAACCACCAGAGGACCATAAGTGTCTGTGCACGGTGTGATCCGGGGTCGGTCCGCAGGCTCTTCGCTCGCAGCGTGAGGATGCCCAATCCCCAGGAGTGGTACTGCTTTCGAAGCCCTTCGAGATCGCGGCGATGCTCGTGGTGTACGACCAGCCCGGGGACGTAGTGCAGGCGATAGCCGCTCCGCAGCACGCGGTAGAACATGTCGACGTCGCCGCCGCCCGGTAGCGGAGGTCCGGTATCCAGTGCCTCGTCGAAGCCGCCGAGTTCACGGAGCACGTCGGTTCGGAACACCATGCACGCCCCGGTGCCGAACCGGCCTGCTCCCGCTGGATACACGCGGTCTCCCCACCGCTCGGGCCCGAAGGCCTCATCCTCGAACCCCTTACCGAAACCGCCGTCCCTTTCGAACCGGACCTGCGCTTCGGTGTCGAGCATGAGCGGCAGGATCGGGGCGGTGAACCCCGCGGCGGACGGTGCCGTGCGCACCGCTTCGTGCAGGGACTCCAACCAACCGCGGTCGATGACGGCGTCGTCATCGACGAACGCCAGCCACGTCTGCCGGGTGTTCGCGAGGGCTCGGTTCCGACCCATGTCCAAGCCGGCGACTGGTTCCTCGACGTAGTGCACTCCGCTGTAGCGCTCGACGGTTCGAGCGGTGCGCTCGTCCGGTGGGGCGTTATCTACCACCAAGAGATCGATGTCGGCTTCCTGGTCGTACGCCCGTACATGCCCGGTGATGGCCTGGAGGCAACGCGAAAGGAGCTCGGGACGATCACGGGTGCAGATCGCGATCGTCAGAGAGAGTCGACCGCGAGCCTCTGATCTCGCAGCGATGAGTTGATCCCGGAGTGCACGGGTGGCGACCCGCGGGAACGCGATCGAACGCAAGGTCCGGGCGAGTTCGTCGCCGGAAGCCATCACTTCGAGCTCGCACCGGGTGAACCACGTGCGTCCCACGGGCCGACCGTCGTGTCGGATCAGAACGTGCGCGCCCTGTTCCTTCGGGGCCAGCGAGATGCGTTGGACCGTTTGCGTCAGTTCCACCTCGGCCATCTGGTAGGGCGCGCGGAAGACCTGGCGACGCTGGAGGCGGTGGCGCAGTCTTGCACGGTCTGCCGTCTCCCCACGTCTGCTCCGCCAACGGGCGAACACTGCCTTGGCAGGTGGCTGCGGCGGTCGGTCCGGCAGCCCTGAGGCGCGATCCGATGCCGTCGCCGTGTCGCTCGACGGGATCGGGTGCGGCTGGCCCATGGCATCGCCCTGGCGCGTCGTCGATCGCTTCATGACGTTGACCGTCGTTCTGCTCGGTAGGCAGCCCGGCCGAACAGGCTGCCGTAGCCCTCGGCAACGAGTTCCGCTAGTTGGTTCACATCCCGCCTCCGTACCGCACGGCCCAGCTGCCATCCTCGTCTTCGCGCATGCCAGTGCAGCAGCATCCGACGGGCATCACCGTTGGAGATGCCACCTGTCGCCCGCTGCTTCTCGATGAAGGCGGTGTAGCCGAACCCGTATCCCAGCAGTTGTCGGATCCACGAGCGGTGATCACTGCGATGGACGTGCCTCGCCATGCAGGACGGCTCGTACACGATGGTCCCCCCGTGCGACAGGATGCGGTAGAAGATGTCCAGATCCCCTGCGCCGCGGGTGCGAGTTCCGACGTCAAGAAAGGGGTCGAAGCCCCCCAGATCGTCAAGGAGGGAGCGTCGGATCGCCATACATGCCCCGACGCCGACCCTCCACGTCTCCAGCCCGATGGGGTGCGTACGTTCGTTGAAGACCCGACGTTCGAAACCCTGGGACATCCCTCCGGAACTCTCGAAACGCCACTGTGCCAAGCTGTCGATCTCCGCAGGGAGCACCAACCCTGTCACCGCGTCGACGCTTTCGTGTTCCATCGTCGCAGCAACCACAGCGACAGCCCGAGGATCGAGCCTGGCGTCGTCATCCACGTACAGGACGGTCCCGCCGGCTGCTGACTTCCAGCCGTGGTTGCGGGCGCGATCCAAGCCTCCGACATCGAGGCGCTCATATCGCACCCCGGCCGTGGTGGCGACCTCACGGGTCGCCGACGTGCACGAGGCACTGTCCACGACGATGATCTCGCGGGGTTGCGGATCACAGCGATCGAGCGCGTCGAGGCAATCGACCAGCAGATCAGGTCGATCGCGGGTGCAAACCACGACTGAGACCGAAGGGCTGCCAGGAACTGTTTCCTCGGGAACCGGCGAGCGCCACCATGACCTCCGCACGGCAAGCCCTATGGCCTCCTGCTCCACGTCCTCGCGCGCGACCGTGGCGCCGGCTGCGATGGTGAGTTCGCCGAGTATCCTGCCTCGCCGTCGAACCAGGATGCGAGCAGGCCCTCGTTCCATGACCGGATCGACGTCCAGGGCGCTCAGTTCGATCTCCGCAAGATGGACCGGGAGGTGATGGCGTGGGCGAGACACGTCACACCCCTTCGGACTCGGTCGGTGGTGACGCATGGTCCCGCACCGTTGGTACCAGGTCCTCGCCGGTCGATCTGGCCCGCGGCAGCTGAAGTGCTGAGATAGCGTCCCTCGTGCCCGCGCGGTGACCGAAACGTTGAAGCGCCGTCTCGGCGAAACGACCGTCCTGCCAAGGGCTCCCACCCCAGGCCACCGGGCCCACCCCGACGACCCGATCGTCTGCGCGCAGCTCGAGCGCTTGCACCTCGCCTGGCCGAGGCCGGTGCAGATCTCCGGTGATCAGGTCGAAGTAGCCTCGGTAGCCATCCTCAGCGGCGCGAGACGCTGCCCGTCCCCAGAGTCGACGCCATTCCTGGAACGAGCCGAGCCGATCGCCGACACCAGACCAGTAGGCCAAGGTGGTGAGGTGCGTCAGCAACCGGCGGAAGCGAGGTCGGAGACCCGCCCGCTCCAGAGTCCTGAGCGCGGCTGGTGCCGTGGCAGCCAGCGTCCGGCCCAACACCTCATGCCCATCGATGGCTGCTGACACGATCCGCCGACGGTCTCGGGCCATCTCGCCCCAGCGGGAGAGCGGAAGCGCGCCGAACGCCTCGGGATGCCTCTGGAGGAAGCCTGCGTCGCCTGCACCCTCCCTCCGGGTATCGGCAAGGAAGCTCTCCAGGCTTGGCTCGACATGGTGGACGGCGGCCGCCTGCGCGAGGTATCGGATCGTTGCTCCACGAGCGAGCAACCGATACCCAAGCTCCCAGTCCTCCCGTCGCTCGAGGTCGGCGAAGCCGCCATGCTCTTCGAAGACCGATCGTCGTATCGAGAGGTTCGCGCTGGTCAATGAGGAGAAGTCTGGTTCATGGGTCTCGAGCGCCGTCGTGAGATCCACCCACCAAGCGCGGTGCAGATGCGTGAGGTAGCTGGCCTCGCTGTCGTAGGTCGGCGGGACAGGCCCTATGCCAACCACGGACGATGATGTATGCGCGGCAGCGTGTGCGAGGAGGAAGTCATCGTTCCGCGGGGTCACATCATCATCGAGGAAGAGCAGCAGCGTGTTGGCCGCGACAGCGGCTCCGCTGTTCCTGGTCGGTCCCGCGCCGTGGCCATGGTCCGCATCTCGCCCGATGGACGGCAGTTGCGTACAGCGCAGTGGCACGCTCGAGTCCAGTGTGGCCAGCGACGCTGCGGTGTCATCGACGTCGCCATCGAGCGCGACGATGATCTCAAGGTCGCTGGCCGGATACCTCTGCGTCTGGAGCGCGAGGACGAGGCGCCGGACAGCGTCGCGACGGTTCCGTGTCGGGATGACGACCGACATGGTCGGGAGTTGATCGGTTATCTCTGCAGATAGCTCATCCTTGGATGCGAGGCGATCCTGCCAGGTCGTGCTGCCTCGCAGGGGCTCGTCGGGTGGCAGCGCTTCCCGGTGCCTTCGCCGCGCCCTCACATAGGCGGAGGGAGCGTTGAGAGCTCCACGGATCTCAGCGGTCGCGAGCCGGCCGCGGAGCGGATGAGTGGGATGCAGGGCCGCCCGGGCTGATCGACGCAGAAGCGAAGTCGCCATACCCCGGACGCCGATCAGGAACCATCCGGGCAGGGGTTCCTCCCTCTTGGTCGCCAGCAGGTAGCTGACACTCCCGGTTCCATATCCGCAGAGTTGTTGTTCGAGTTCGGCATGGGTCGTTCTGTGCGTGTGATAGGCGACAGCGGTCGGCCGATACGCCACCCTCCAGCCGCGTGTCAGGATGCGATGCAGGATGTGGTGGTCTTCTCCGGACCGGGTTGCCGTTCCTCCTCCGAGCGGTTCGAAGAAGCCGCCGAGTTCGGCGAGCTCTGCACGTCGCACGGCCAGAGCCGCTCCCGCACCGGCGCTCGGCGCCTTGAAGGCATCGCTGCGCGAGCCATCGATCGTGCGGGGTTCGAAGCCGCGCACGAAACCCGCGTGCAGCTCGAACAGCAGCTGGGGTGTCGTTTCCAGGACTGCGGGCAGTATCAGCCCCGTGGTCGCTACGACCAGCGGGTCCTCGAAGCCGAGCAGCAGCTCTCTGAGCCAGCCGGGATGCACCTTGACGTCATCATCCGTGAAGATGACCACCTCGGTGTCGCACGCGAGCCAGCCGCGGTTGCGCGCTCGGGAGTGTCCGGTGATCGGTTCGCGGATGTAGGTAGCTCCGCTCGAAACGGCGACCGAGCGGGTCCGCGGGTCAGCTCCGTTGTCGACAACGACCACTGAGGCGTCCCCCTCGCAGTTGGAGAGGGATCGCAGCGTGCCTTCGAGCATCTCGGGGCGATCGCGCGTCGCTACGACGATGCTCGCCGATGGGAGTGTGGTGGCCCGCCGTGCCGGCTCGACGGAAGCGAGCAGCACTTCCCGCCTCAGCCGTTCGTTCATACGGTCTGCGAGTTGGTCTGCCAACCAGGATGCCGGGTACCTCGGCATCGGTGTACCGATGAACAACCGCTCGATCGGCAACTCATCCCGGAGCACCGTCAGGTACGCAAAGTCTTGATCGTGGACGCGAAGGCTCGGAATGGGTTCATCGATATCAAGCCCCATCATGAGGCAGGGGCGACCGAACCCTGGATGGCGCGTGTTCATCTGGCTCCGATCGGCCCGGCCGTCGTCTTGGCTAGCGTAGTTACCCGGTCCCGGTAGATGCGCTCTGCGATCACGGGCCCGCAGGTATCGGTCGATGTCCCACGCGATGCTCACGTGACGACGGAGAGGGGTGAGGTTGTGCGCGTTGCTGAGGTGACGCACCGCCGTCTGGCTGAATCCAGCGTGGTAGGACACCTGGTCGCGCGTGAGCTCCGGATCCGCTACCGCCGATCCGTGTTGGGCATCCTGTGGGCTCTCGCGCAGCCGCTGACGCGCTTGCTGATCTTCTCGTTGCTGTTCACCCGCGTCCTACCGCTGGATATCGAGAACTATCCCGCGTTCCTGTTCGTAGGGCTCACTGTCTGGCTGTGGTTCGCACAGGGCATCACCACCGGCGCGACCAGTGCGGTCGAGCGCGCCGAACTCCTGCTCCACCCGTCGCTGCCGCGCTGGTCCATCCCCATGGTCGCAGTCGCGGGAAGCAGTGTGGACTACCTGTTCAGTCTCGTCATCCTGCTGCCCTTCCTGCTCGTCACCGCCGGTCTTCCCGTGACCGTGCTCCTGCTACCGCTCGCATGGCTGCTCCAGCTGGTGTGGATGAGCGGAGCGGCGCTGCTGCTCTGCTCCCTCAATGTCTTCGTGCGAGACGTCGGGAAGGTGGTCGAGATGGGCGTACTCGTCGGCTTCTACGCCTCTCCGGTCTTCTACACACCCGAACAGGTCCCTGACGGTCTGTCCTGGGCGGTCACGCTGAACCCGGTCGCACACCTGCTGCAGATCCAGCGCGACCTGCTGCTCGAAGGGCGACTGCCCGGCAGCGCAACGTTGGTCTTGGTCGGGGGATCGGGGATCGCGTTCCTCCTCCTCTCCGCGGTGGTGTTCCACCGGCTCAGCCCGGCTTTCATCGATGAGGTCTGATGTGGCTGACAACCTGGTCGAAGCGATCGATATCTGGAAGGTCTACCGGCCCCCGATCGCCGGCATCCCCTACCGCACCCGTCGGCGCTTGAAGGAGCGGCCACAGCAGCGGGAGTGGGCGCTCGAGGACGTTTCGTTCGGCGTACCACGGGGGACCTCGCTGGCGCTGATCGGGCGGAATGGAAGTGGGAAGTCCACCCTGCTGCGCATACTGGCGGGTGTGACGGCACCCACCCGTGGTCGAGCGAGGCTCTCGGGGCGTGTGAACGCCATGATGACCCTCGGGGATGGCTTCCACGATCTGCTGACCGGGGAGGAGAACGCCCTCACGGGCGCTCTGCTCAGTGGGATGTCGCCGCGCGAGGCAAGGTCTGCACTACCAGGCATCGCAGCGTTCGCTGACCTGAGCGACGTCATGCATCAGCCGGTCCGCGAGTACAGCGACGGCATGCGGATGCGCCTCGCCTTCGCGACTGCGATCGCGGTCGAACCAGAGATCCTGCTCATCGACGAGGTGCTCGCCGTCGGCGATCTCACCTTCCGCCAGCGGTGTCTGAACCGCTTGGATGAACTGCGGGACCGGGGCGTCACGATGGTGTTCGTCTCGCACGAACTCGGGCAGATCGAGCGCATGTGCGACCGCGCACTCTGGCTGCACGACGGTCGGGTCAAGGAGCTTGGTGCGGTTGGACGGGTCTTGGACGAGTATCAGGAAGCCATGCTTGCCGAGATGCAGGGCGCTTCCGATCCGATCACCTCCGGAAGCGGGTCCTCCCGATCGGGCACGGGAGGGGTGCAGATCTCGCAGGCGCGCCTGTGCCGATCCGATGGCACCCCGACCCAGGTGGTCCGCTCCGGTGCTCCGATCGCGATCGATCTGGCGTACGACAACCCGGCTCGTGTGCGCGACGTGGTCTTCACGGTGAGCGTGCACACCGAGGATGGTGATCGCTGTCTCGATGTCTCGACGCAGGTGGATGGTGTCCCGGTGCCCCCGTTAGCGGCCGACGGGTCAGTCAGGCTCACCCTCGACAGGCTTGATCTGGCAGCCGGCAAGTATCGCCTCGACGTCGGCATCTTCGACCCCTCTTGGGAGACCACCTACGACTACTGCTGGCGTTGGGTGCCCTTCGAGGTGCACGGCCAGGGCAGCGGAGCCGCGCTCTCACCACCGCGACGTTGGAGCTTCGATGGCCGGGGTGTCGGCGCGTCCTGATCAGCGGAGCTGATGCCACCGCCAAGCATCGGTGATGATGGTCCGTAGATCGGACCGTCGGGGCTGCCAGCCGAGTCTCTCTTTGGCGAGTTCGGCAGAGGCGACCAAGCTCGGTGGGTCGCCGGCGCGCGCTGGGGCGATCCGATGGTCAACGGGAGTACCGACGACCTCTGCAGCGACGGCGATCACCTCTCTCACCGACGCGCCGGTGCCGGTGCCGAGGTTGACCGTGAGCGACCCCTGCCCCGCGAGTAGCCAGTGCAGTGCGCGCACATGGGCATCAGCGAGGTCGACCACGTGGATGTAGTCGCGGATACAGGTGCCGTCTGGTGTTGGATGGCTATCGCCGAAGACCTCGATGATCGTGCCATCGCCGGTCGCTGCTTCGAGAACTCGAGGTATGAGATGTGTCTCAGGGTCGTGTCGTTCACCGATGACTGCACGCGGATCGGCGCCAGCCGCGTTGAAGTACCGCAGGACCACAGACCGGAGTCCGTATGCCTCTCCGAAGTCAGCGAGAGCCCGTTCAACCGTCAGCTTCGTTGCTCCGTAGGGGTTGATCGGTTGCTGGGCGGTGTCCTCGCGGATCGGGACATGGTTCGGGACGCCGTACGTCGCACAGCTGCTCGAGAACACGATCGGTGGTGAACCGTGGTCGAGTACGGCCTCGAGAAGCCGGAGTGAACCGGCAACGTTGGTCCGGTAGTACCGCCGAGGATCCACCACCGACTCACCGACGTAGGCTTTCGCGGCGAAGTGAAGTACCGCGATCGGCTGGTGTCGTGCGAAGACCTCGCGCAAGGACTCCGGAGCGCCGATATCGCCGATGACCAGCGGACCCCACCTGACCGCATCAGCGTTCCCGGTCGACAGGTCATCGAAGGCCACTGGCTGGAAGCCTGCTCGCGCCAAGGCCAGACATGCGTGGCTGCCGATGTAGCCGGCCCCCCCTGTGACGAGCACGGGTTCGCCTGCGCCGACCGGTGTTGTGCCGGTCTCGACGGTGGCCTCGGTCTCTTCGTCCGACACGTGCGGATCCTCCACGGGCCGGCAAGGGCACCGCAACCCGGCGCTGCGTGCTCTCGCTGGTTACCCGACCATCACCGTGCGAAGCCTAACTCGACCGTTCAACGGGTGATCCACATCGGCAGGCTCGGCCAGCAGGGTGCTTTGGAGCGGCTCGTAACCAGAGACCGGGGCGGCGCCTTCTGCCGCTTCGAACGCTCAAGGTCGTGCTCGCACCGTCCGACGCTAGGCAGGACGAAGGTCCCGAACGACCCCGCCCCGGGCCACCAGGACGGCTCAGGTGGGAACGGAGCGTGAGGGACCGGCGTAGTCTCAGCGACGCGCGAACGCGTCGCCGGGGTGCGCTCGTCACGCCACACCGTGAGATCCGAGCCCAGCGGTGCGGCCAGCAGAAGGGACCGACGTGGAGCTCGACGGTGCGCGCGTAGCGGTGACCGGCGGTGCCGGTTTCCTCGGCTCCCACCTGTGCGACGCGCTGCTCGCCGCAGGCGCCGAGGTGGTCTGCCTCGACAACTTCAGCACCGGCTCGGAACGCAACATCGTCCACCTGTTCGGCGAGCCGGGTTTCACGGTCGTGGTCCAGGACGTGACCAACTACCTGTGGGTCCCGGGCGATCTCGACGCGGTGCTGCACCTGGCCTCTCCGGCCTCGCCGATCGACTACCTGAAGCTGCCGATCCAGACGCTGAAGGTCGGCTCGCTTGGCACCCACAACGCGCTCGGGCTCGCCAAGGCCAAGGGGGCGCGGTTCCTGATGGCCTCGACCTCCGAGGTCTACGGGGACCCGCAGGTGCACCCGCAGCCGGAGTCCTACTGGGGTCACGTCAACCCGATCGGGCCACGGGGGGTCTACGACGAGGCCAAGCGCTTCAGCGAGGCGCTGGCCTTCGCCTACCACCGCACCCACGGCGTCGAGATCCGCGTCCCCCGGATCTTCAACACCTACGGCCCGCGGATGCGCATGGACGACGGACGTGCCGTGCCGACCTTCGTGCGCCAGGCGTTGGCGGGGGAGCCCCTGACGGTGCACGGCGATGGCTCGCAGACCCGATCGGTCTGCTACGTGGA
>JAWOCZ010000310.1:0-6513 GCA_046483565.1 Nitriliruptoraceae bacterium | reverse complement strand
TCCCCGTCGACCGGACGGTCCCCGCCGCCGCGACGACGTGGGGCATTGGCTTAGGCTGCTGTTCCCACCTCTCGACCTGCGAGCACGCCCGTGACCGAACAGTTCAGCACCTCCCCCACCAACCACATCACCGCCATCGCCCGTGACGCCGAGGTGGCGATGCAGGCACGTCGCGCCATCGACGCGGCCGCCATGGGCGGGGTCACGGTGGAGGTGGTCGACCCCGACGAGCGCGACGACGCCACGATCGACCCCGAGGACGAGGGGGCTGCGCAGGGGCTCCTGACGGGGATCCGAAAGCTCCTGGGAGACGAGACCCCCCACCTCGAGCACCTGGCGGATGCCCTGGAGGGCGGCGCCCATGTCATGACCGTGGGGCTGCCCGACCCCGACGGCGTCGACGATGCCACCCACGAGGACGTCAAGCAGCGCACGGCGACGATCCTGCTCGAAGCCGGCGCGACCGCTGTGACCTACCACGGCCCCTGGGGCATCGAGAACCTCGCCACGCCCACGTGAGCTGGCGCCTCCCGCCGCTCGCCGCGGCGTCGGTGATCAGGCTTCGGCGAGCCGTCCGAGGAGGCTCACCATGTCGAGGTCGTCGTGGAGCTGGTGCTGGAGCATGAAGCGGGACACGCCGGCGTCGGTGAAGGCCGCCAGGCGCTCGGCTGCCTGCTCCACGGTGCCGATCACCCAGGCCGGACGCAGCTCGTCGAGCCAGGCGTCGAACCCGACGTCGCTGCCCGAACGCTCGTGCAGCAGCCTCGCCCGCTCACGGAACTCGGCCTCGTCACGACCGAGCAGGCAGCCCGTCATGATGGAGAGCGGCAGCGGCTCCCGCCCCAGCGTCGCGCAGGCGGTGTCGAGGTTGGCCTTGCGTTCGGCCACGGCATCGAGCGTCGGGAACACGGTGTTGTACTCGTCGGCGAAACGGGCGGCGAGCCGTGACGAGCGCGGCCCGGCGACACCGCCGAGGATCAGCGGGATGCCGGGCGACTGGACCGGCTTGGGGTTGGCCTGGCAGTCCTCGAGCCGGTAGTGCGTCCCGTCGTGGTCGAAGCGCTCCTCGCGGAACTGCCGGGTGATGATCTCCACCTGCTCCTCGAAGACGTCGTAGCGCGTGCCGAGGTCGTGGAAGGCGAACCCGTAGGTGCGGTGCTCGAGCTCGTGCCAGCCCGCGCCCATGCCGAGCTCGACCCGCCCGCGCGAGATGTGGTCAGCGGTGACGGCGTTCTTGGCGAGGATGGACGGGTGCCGGAACGAGGTCGGTGACACCATGGTCCCGAGCCGCAGCCGCTCGGTGATCGCTGCCAGCCCGCCGATGGTGACCCAGGCATCGAGGGCCGAGCGCTCGGTGCGCGCGGCGACCGACTGGTAGTGGTCGGAGCGGAACAGCCCCTCGAGGCCGGCCGCCTCAGCGACCTCGGCGAGCCCGACCCACTGGTCCCAGGTGACGGATTCCTGTCCCTCGATCATCAGGTTGACGCGCATGAGAAGCCTCCGATCCCGGGTCCGATGACCGACGCTACTCGCCGCCCGGGCCGTTCCCGTGTCCCATCGGTCAGGGGCGCTCGGGCAGCTGCAACCCGTACGGCAGTTCCAGGCGGTGCGCCGCCAACAGCTCCGCATCCGACAACAGGCGCGGGGTCGGCCCGTCGGCCACGATCCGACCGCGATCCATCAGGACCGTGCGGGGGCACAGCTCCAGCACCAGCGGTAGGTCGTGTGTGACGATCACCTGGGCCACGTCGAGGCCGGCCAGGGTGGTGATCAGCTCCCGGCGTCCAGCCGGATCGAGGCCAGCGGTCGGCTCGTCGAGTACCAGCACGTCGGGGCGCAGCGCCAGCACGGTCGCCAACGCCGCCCGGCGACGCTCCCCGCCGGAGAGGTGGTGGGGTGCCCGTGCCGCGAGGTGACCGATCTCGAGCGAGGTCAGAGCGGCTTCGACCCGCTGCTCGAGATCCTCACCGGCCAGACCGTGGTTGGCCGGCCCGAAGGCGACGTCGTCACGGACCGTGGACATGAACAGTTGGTCCTCGGCGTTCTGGAACACGAACCCCACACGTCGCCGGATCTCGCGCAGGGTGCTCGCCTCCAGGGTGAGCCCGGCGACGGTGACCGTGCCCTGCTCCGCACGCAGCAACCCGTTGGTGTGCAGCGCGAGGGTGGTCTTGCCCGCCCCGTTCGGCCCGATCAGTGCGACGCGCTCGCCGGCTGCCACCGACAGCCCCACCCCCGCCAGCGCCGGGGTGCCGTCCGGGTATCGGAAGTGCACGTCGGCCAGGGCCAGAGCGGGGTGCCCCGTCTCGCTCATCAGGCACCCCCTCCCACGCCGAGGTTCCCGACCGCTCCGAGCAGCCGCACGAGCACGGCGACCCCAGGTACGGCCAGGGCCACCAGCCACGCCGACCGGGGCGTCGGAGGTTCCTCGACCAGTGCGGGCAGCTGTCCGGTGAAGCCTCGCGCGAGCATCGCGGCGTGCACGCGCTCGCCCCGTTCGTAGGACCGCACGAACAGCACCCCGAGTCCGGCCGCGAGGGGCTTGAGCTGCCAGAACCAGCGTGGATCGTAGCCACGGGCGGTCATCGCTCGGCGCTGGCGGGTGACCTCCCCCACGATGACCTCGAGGTAGCGGACCATGAAGGCGGCGATCTGGGTCAACAGCGCCGGCACGCGGAGCCGTTCGAGCCCCCGCAGCAGGTCCGGCACCTCGGTGGTCGCCACCAGCAGCAGCGACGCCGTGGCGCCGAGCAGCGCCCTGGCGGCCAGGCCGAGTCCGCCCCACAGTCCGGCTTCGGCCACGGAGACCCCGAGCACCTCGACGCGCGGGCCCGAGGCGACGAAGGGCAGGAACAACGCGGCGAGCAGGAAGGGGGCGACGACCACCAGCCGGGCCAGCAGGAAGCGTCCCGGGATGCGTGACAGACGCGCGACGATGGCCAGCAGGACGGCGAACCCCGCGAAGGCCACCGCCTGGCGGTTCGGGGTCGTGGCGATCAGGACCGTGACCGCGAAGGTCGCCACGATCTTCACGTGCGCGGGCAGCCGGTGGGCGACCGAGTGTTCGTGCACGTAGAGGGCGTGGGCGTGGCCTGCTCCCATGGTCAGGTCCCCGCGAGCGGCGAGGTGCCGGCGTGTGAGCGAGCGCCGGGGCCGGACACGAAGACGGGAACGATCACGTGGCCGTCTGGTCGGTTCGCGCGGCCTCACCGCCACGCCGCTCGCGGATCGCCAGCAGGAGCCCGGTACCGACGGCCAGGGTCAGCAGGGTGCCGGCGACACCGGCCAGCGCCAGGCTGACCGGCTCACTGGCCACACCCGTGGTGGCGTAGTCGCTGAAGACGCTGTTGGCGAGGAGATGCTCCCGACCGGACTCGTCGAAGCCGAGATCCTGCGCCACCCGTTCGAGCCCATCGGGCTCGTCCACGGCGAACTGGGCCACACCCACGGCCACGACCAGCGCTGCCAGCAGCCCGACGACCACGAACCGGGTCCGCGGCAACCGCGCCCGCTCGCCCCGCAGATCGACCCCGTCCGCACCGCGGACCAGATCGGGACGCACCGCGAGCACCGCAGCCACCACGCCGGCGGTGATCAACGCCTCACCGACCCCGATGATCGCGTGGACACCGACCATCGCGGTGAACACCCGGTCGAAGGGCACGGCAGCCGATGCCCCGAACAACCACATCAGGCTGAACGAGATCGCCGAGAGCAGGACCGAGGCGAACCCGGCGACGGCCGCGGCCAGCGTCATCCCAGCGGGCGAGGCCGGGAGCAGGCGCCGAGCCCCGCGGAACACCGCCCAGCCACCGAGCGAGGTCACCACGGCCATGTTGAACAGGTTGTAGCCGAGCGCGGTCAGGCCACCGTCGGCGAAGGCCAGCGCCTGCACCAGCACGACGACGGCGACCACCACCAGGCCCAGGGACGGCCCGAGCAGGACCGCGGCCAGGGCGCCGCCGAGCAGGTGGCCCGTGGTGCCCGCCGCGACCGGGAAGTTCACCATCTGGGCAGCGAAGACGAAGGCCGCCGTGACCCCGGCCAGCGGGATGCGGTCGTCGTCGAGCTCCGGCCGCGAGGCCCGCACCGCACCGGGGATCGCGCCCGCACTGAGCACGCCGGTCGCGATCGCGGTCGGTGCGGTCAGGAAGCCGTCGGGTGCGTGCATGCTGCTCTCCACCGCTGCCGGGGCGTCCTCTCCGGGACCTGCCGCTCAGTTGCGAATGACTCGCAGCAAGCGTAGCGGGCCTCGACCGCGGATGTCGGGGTGCGCCCACCCACGCTGGAGGCGCCGGTGGCAGCTGTCGGGATGCTCACCCGCGCTCGAGGCGCCGGTGGCAGCCGTCGGGATGCTCACCCGCGCTCGAGGCGCCGGATGCTGCCGCCGAGGTCGAGCACGTACACCTCGCCATCGGCGTCGGTGACGAACGCCACGACCTGCCCACCGTCGACCCCGAGGTCGGCCTGCTCGGCGACCTGTCCATCCGCGTCGACCAGGAGGCCACGCACACTGCCGTTGCAGGCGTCGGCGTACAGGTAGACGCCGGTCAGCTCCGGGATCTCCGTCCCGCGGTACACCACGCCGCCCGTGACCGCGCACCCCTCCGGTCCCCCTGTCTGGTACTCGTAGATCGGCGGGACGTGGTCGTCGGGAGGGCTGCCGGCGAACGAGGTCGTGCCCTCCATGCGGTTCCAGCCGAAGTTCGCGCCGGCCGCCTCGTCGAGACCGACGCGGTTGATCTCCTCGCGTGCGTTCTGGCCGACATCGCCGATCCACAGCTCGTCGGTGACCGGGTCGAACGAGAACCGCCACGGGTTGCGCAGGCCGTACGCGAAGATCTCCGGCGCCGCCTCGTCGACGTCGATGAAGGGGTTGGTGCTCGGGACGGCGTAGGGATCGCCGCGCTGGGGATCGATGCGCAGGAGCGCGCCCAGCCGGGTGCTCAGGTCCTGGCCCGACTCCAGGGGATCACCGGCGCTCCCGCCGTCGCCGAGGCCGAGGTAGACCAGTCCGTCGGGACCGGTGTGCACATCGCCCCCGTTGTGGTTGGCGTAGGGCTGCGACAGTCGGAACACCGTGCGCCGCTCGTCCCCGCGTACCTCGCCGTCGACGACCGACACCGCGGTCAGCGTGCTCGCCCCGTCACGGTCGGTGGAGGACAGGTACAGCTCCGTGCCGTCCGCGGCGAAGGCGATGCCGAGCAGCCCCCGCTCGCTCTCCGTGGTGGTCTCGTCGGAGATGTCGACGACCGCATCACCCACGCCGTCAGCGGTGAGCGGGTGGACCGTGCCCGCTCGATCGGCGAGGTAGAGGACGCCATCCGGGCCGACAGCGCCCGCGATCGGCCCGTCGAGGGTCGCGACCTCGGTCAGCGCGAGCGCGACCGAGAGGTCCGGCTCGGGCGGTGGCGCCGTGCCGGCCTCGGGGGCCCCGTCCTCTTCGTCGGTGGCGTCCGGGTCGTCCTCGTCCTCGGTGGCGCCCGGGTCGTCCTCGTCCTCGGTGGCGCCCGGGTCCTCGGGTACGGGCTCGACGTCCACGATCGGCGGTGGGCCGTCCGGGACGTCCTCCTCGCCAGTGCCGCACGCGGTGGCCGCCAGCGCGAGCACCGCCAGCGCGAGCACCGGCGTCGCCTGGCCGACGCGACGCCGTCGGCCGAGCGATGGTGCTCTCGGGTGGTCTGCGCGCCTCATGTGCTCCAGCGTACGGTCGACGCGCCGACCCGTCGCCCGTCGCGCGTCACGGGTCGCGCGCCGACCCGTCGCGCATCACGCGTCGCGGGCAGGAAACAGCAGATAGCCGCTGCAACGCGCCACCCCACCGCGCGTCGCGGGTCGCGCGCCGACCCATCGCGCGTCGCGGGTCGCGCGCCGACCCATCGCGCGTCACGCGTCGCGGGCAGGAAACAGCAGATAGCCGCTGCAACGCGCCGGCCCGTCGCGCGTCGCGGGTCGCGCCCCGACCCGTCGCGCATCGCGCGTCGCGGGCAGGAAACAGCAGATAGCCGCTGCACCGCGCCACCCCACCGCACCCGCCACCGACCCATCGCGCGTCGCGGGCAGGAAACAGCAGATAGCCGCTGCAACGCGCCACCCCACCCCACCGCCACCGCGCCACCCCACCCCACCCGCCACCCCTCCGTCATGCCGCGGCCGGCTCGGGTCGTAGGCTCCGCGGCAGAGCCGTCGGATCACAACGGAGGATGCCGTGCTGCGGGTCAAGCAGCCGTCGCGGCGCGTCAACCTCTGGCTGTCGGTGACCCTGCTGCTGGCGATGTTCGCGGCGACGGGCGTCGTCTGGCTCCAGCCGGACAGCCCCGACGCGTTCTACCGTCCGCCGGCCGATCTGGCGCAGCGCGCACCGGGCGACCTCCTGCGGGCCGAGCCCTTCGAGCGGGGGCTCCCGACCGGGGTCACGGGATGGCGCGTGCTGTACCGCTCCACCGACGCCGACGGACTCCCGCTGGCGGTCAGCGGACTCGTCCTGGTGCCGACGGAACCACCGAACGACGG
>JAWOCZ010000290.1:0-16788 GCA_046483565.1 Nitriliruptoraceae bacterium | reverse complement strand
GCGCCGCACGTGGTCTTCGCCAACAACGTCATGGCGGGCTTCAACGTGGTCGAGGCGTGTGTGCGGTGGCAGGTGCCACGCCTGGTGAACATCTCCAGCGAGACCGTGCCGGGGTTCATCTTCGCGGAACGTCCGGGGCTGCCGGGCTACCTCCCGATCGACGAGCAGACACCGGCCGCACCCCAGGACCCCTACGGCTTCGGCAAGCACGTCATCGAGCAGTGGTGCGACGCCGCGATCGCCCGCTCCGAGCTCACGGTGGTGTCGATCCGTCCGTCCTGGGTGCAGCGCGACGCCGACGACTACGAGCGCAACCTCGGACCGGTCGTGCGCGATCGGGCCGAGCGCTCGGTCGGGTTCGGGTCCTACACGGACAACGAGGACCTGGCCGTGGCGATCCGCCTCGCCGCCGAGGTGCCGCTGGCCGGCCACGGGGTGGTCTACGTCGCCCAGCCCGACAACGCCACGACCCGCAGCCTCGACGAGCTCGTCGCCGTGGCCTTCCCCGACGCGGATATCGAGGTCAGGGACACCACGGGCGCTCCCCCGGGACCGGGCACCGGTCGCTCCGGCATCGACTCGTCGAAAGCACAGCGGCTGCTCGGATGGTCGCCCACCCGATCCTGGCGCGACGTGCTGGACGACGCCGGGAACCGCCGCGAGGACTGAGCGATCCGCGCGGCACCTCCAGCCCGCCGTCGCGGGCCACCTCGTCGGCGCGGTCCCCCGGCTGGGTCCGCGGCCGGGCAGAAGGTAAGGGTACCCTCACCTGTCCCGTGCCGATCGCCCTCGTCCTTCCTCACGCCCGCGGAGGAGCGCCCGATGCTCGAACCGCCTCACGAGGCCACGGCCGGCGTCGCACCGGGAACGCCTCTGGACGTCACGGCCGGCCCTACGCCCGTTCCGGCGCTGCGCTGTCGGGGAGTGAGCAAGGCGTTCGGCTCCGTGCAGGCCGTCGACGCGGTGGACCTCGAGGTGGAGACGGGATCCTTCACGGCACTGCTCGGGCCCTCGGGGTGCGGCAAGACCACCCTGCTGCGCATCGTGGCCGGACTGGAGCGCTCGGACGCCGGCTCGGTCACGCTCGGGGCCAGGGAGGTCGATGGGCCCGGCCGCCGCACCCCACCTGAACGGCGTTCGGTCGGGCTGGTGTTCCAGGAACACGCCCTGTTCCCCCACCTCAATGTCGGCGCGAACGTCGCCTTCGGGCTGCGGCACATGGAACGTCGGTCCCGGCAGGCCCGCGTCGCGGAGGTGCTCGAACTGGTGGGCCTGGCCGGGCTGGAGCGGCGCCGACCCTCCGCGCTGAGCGGGGGCCAGCGGCAGCGTGTCGCACTCGCCCGGGCGCTGGCCCCCTCCCCCACGCTGCTGCTCATGGATGAGCCCTTCAGCTCCCTCGACGCAGGACTGCGTCTCACGCTGCGCTCCGAGATCCGGGCGATCCTGCGGGCGGCGGAGCAGACCGCGCTGTTGGTCACCCACGACCAGGAGGAGGCGCTGTCGATGGCCGACCGCGTGGCCGTGATGTTCGACGGCCGTCTGCACCAGGTCGCCGACCCGCAGCTGCTGTACCGGGTACCCGCCACCCCCGAGGTCGCAGCGTTCATCGGTGATGCCCAGGTGGTACCCGGGACACGCGCGGGGCGGTACCTGGTGGACACCCCCCTCGGGCGGCTCGCCACCTCCGGCCCGGTCCACACGGCGCGGGTCGCGGCGGTGATCCGACCCGAGTCGGTGCGGCTGCGATCCTCTGCCTCCGGGACGGCGCAGGTGGACACGCTGACCTACTTCGGGCGCGACCAACTGGTCGGGGTGCGGCTCCCCGACGGCACCGAACTGCGAGCACGCTGCGGTCCCGAGTCCGACCTGCAGCACGGCGGAACGGTCGCGGTCACGATCAACGGTCCCGTCGTGACCTTCCCGCTCGACGACACGTCGCGCTGATCGGACCTCAGGAGCGGACCTCGGCACCGCGCTCGAGCGCGACGAGCAGCCCACCCACCGCAGCCATGCCCACCGCGACCATCGCCAGCGACGGAAGGGCCGCCTGGGCCCACAGGCTCTCCGAGGTGGCCTGCCACACCCACACCGCCAGCGTGTCCACACCGAAGGGGCGCAGCAGCAGCGTGATCGGCAGCTCCTTGATGGTGTCGATCGCGAGCAGGGCCGCGGCGGCCAGGACGGCATAGCGCGCCTGTGGCAGCTCCACCGTCAAGGCGGTGCGGGTCGGGCCGGACCCGAGCACCCGTGCGCTGTCGACGGTCTCGGGCGGGACGCGGTCCAGGCCGGCATCCACGCCCTGGTACCCGACGGCGAGGTAGCGGACCACCAGCGCGAACACGAGCCCCAGGGTGGAGCCCACCAGCACGCTGCCCGGCGGCAAGGGCAGGACCCGATCCAACGCCGCCAGCGTGATGACCACACCGACCGCCACCACCGGGCCCGGCATGGCGTACCCGAGGGAGGAGACCCGCCCGAGCAGACGCCCCGCCGACCCCCGACGACGCACGCTCAGCGCCAGCACCGACCCGGCCACGAGGCTGGTGACGCTGGCGGCGCCGGCGACGACCACCGTGCTGCGCACGTGATGGCCGAGACCACCGGCGACGGTGGCCACCTCGGTGCCGACCTCGCCGACCCAGTCCAGCAGCCGCAGTAGCGGGACCCCGACCGCCACCACCAGCACGGTCAGCACCACGGCCAGCGCGATGCCGGCCTGTCGTGGCGCCATCGGCTGCGGGACCAGCGGACGCGTGGTCCCTCCGGTGGTGAAGGAGGCGCCTCGGCGCAGCAGCCGCTCGGAGGCGATGAGGACCACAGCGGCGACGAGCAGCGCCGTGGCCAGCTCAGCGGCGGCCTGTCGGTCACCGGTGCCGAACCAGACCCGCAGCACCCCATCGGCGAGCGTGCCGATGTTGAACAGGCGCACCGTGCCGATGTCGGTGAGGACCTCCATCGCGACCAGCGCCCCGCCGGCGGCCAGCGCGGGGCGGGCCATCGGCAGCGCGACGCGCAGGAACGTGCTGACCGGCCCGTGTCCCAGGGTGCGCGCCGCGTCGAGCGCGTTCGTGCCGACGTCGCGGAAGGCGGCTCGGGCGAAGAGGTAGACGTAGGGGTACAGCGTGAGGACGAGGGCGAACGCGCCGACCCACAGGCTGCGCACCGCCCGGATGCCCAACGGACCCGACAGCGTGTCCAGCCACACGAAGCCGGCCACGTAGCCGGGCACGGCGAGCGGGGTGACCAGGAGCCAGCCCAGCACACGACGCCCCGGGAAACGGTGGGCTGCGACCAGCCAGGCCAGCCCCGTCCCGAGCAGCAGGGCACCGCCCAGCACGAGGCCGAGCAGCAGCACCGTCTCCCGGATCATCCGGGGCAACCGGGTCTCCCACAGTCGCACCCAGACCTCCACGCTCGGGTCCAGAACGGAGGCGCCCAGAACGAGGATCGGGGCGGCGACCACCGCGGTGATCGCGATGGTCGCCGCCCAACCGGGCAGTGCCCGGAGTCGCGTGAGGGTGGTCACCGGGTCACTCGTAGCCGACCTCGGCCAGGAGGTCGACCGACTCGGCGTTCAGCGCACCGAGCTCACGCACCGAGGCGTGGTCGGGCTCGAAGGCGCCGAAGCCGACGAGCACCTCGGCGGGCTCCACATCGGTGGCTGCCGGGTACTCGAAGTTGACGTCGCTGAACTCCTTCAGACCATCGCTGGCCAGCCACTCCAGCAGTTGCTGTCCGGCCTCGGGGTTCGGGGCCGCCGCGGTGACGGCAGCCGCGCTGATGTTGGTGTGGGCGCCGACGCTGTCCTGCTCGGTCCAGCTGATCGCCACCGGGAAGTCGGGGTCCTCGGCCTTCAGCCGCCCCAGGTAGTAGGAGTTGGCCAGCGCGACATCGCAGTCGCCGGCCTCGATCGCCCGCAGCATGTCGGTGTCGGAGTTGATGTAGATGGGGTCGTTGGCCACCCAGGACGCGACGATGCGCTCGGCCTCTTCAGCGCCCTCGTTGCGGATCAGTGCCGCCACGAGCGACTGGGTGTAGGGGTGCGTGCTCGGCCGCAGGCACAACCTGCCGTCGTACTCGGGGTCACCGAGCTCGGCGTAGGTGGTCGGCGGCGTGTCGAGGCGCTCCTCGGAGTACTGGATCACCCGGATCCGGCGGCTGAGCGCGTACCAGGTGCCGTCCTCGGCGCGCAGTTCCTCCGGGATCGTGTCGCTGAGGACCTCGCTGTCCAGCGCCGCCAGCAGGCCCGCCTCCGACGAGAGCGCGATGTTGGCGGCGTCCGCCGTCATCACGACGTCCGCGGGCGTGTTCTCGCCCTCGGCGAGCAGGCGCTCGCGCAGCTCCGGGTCGGAACCGGTGGTGAAACGGACCTCGATCCCGGTGGCCTCGGTGAAGGACTCGAAGACCGGTTCGATGCCGTAGTGACGGCCCGTGTACACGGTCACGGTGTTCTCGGGCGCAGCCGCAGCGTCGTCGCCGGTGTCGGACTCGGCGTCGGCGTCGGCGTTGGCGTCGGCGTCCTCGGTGTCGGCCGCGTCCTCCTCGACCGAGGCGTCCTCGGCATCGTCAGGTTCGGGCACGGCCTCCTCCTCAGCGCCGCAGGCGGCGAGGACGACGGCGAGCAAGGCGATCGGGGCGACGGCCCGAAGGACGCGGCGCGGAACGGGGGTACGCATTCGATGATCCTTCGTCACGAGAGGTGCGGTCGTGGACCTGCAGGGACCGCCAGCGGTGCTGGCGGGCATTAGGTTAGCCTAACCTTGTCGTAGCAGTGCAACCGTCGACAGGTCGGCAGCCGCAAGGCGCCTCGGCCGTGAACGCGACGTTGCCGGACTGGATCCAGCTCCGAACGACGGCGAAGCTCGCCAGCCCGGGGAACTGCTCGCAGATCCTCCATCGAGAGGACGTTGCGCCCGCCCACGTTGCTATCGCGAACCAGGGCCACGGCCGGGAACATCCCGGGAACGCACGGGGGCCACTGTGGACCCGTCAGCGCTCGGCCGCTGGCGAAGACTGGTGTGGACAGAAGGGAGCAACGATGCGCTGCACAACCCGATCGCTCCCGACCGCGGGGACGAGGTGGTGGTCGCTACCTCTGGTCCTGGTCGCGCTACTGCTGGTCGCCTGCGGTAGCTCGACCGACGAAGCAGCCACTGCGACGACCGCCCCAACAGCGACGCTGCAGATCGAGGAGGGACCGCTCGTGTATGTCCCGATGGGCAACTCGCTCACCTACACGGCTTCACCCTCGTTCATCAACCGCTACACGGCGATGCTCGAGGAGGACTTCGGTGTCGAGGTGGCACGCCGGTCCCACACCGTCGGGGGCCAGCGCACCGATCGCTTCCTCGAACGGTTGCGCAGCGATGACCGACTCAGAGAGGATCTGGCGGATGCTGACGTGATCACGCTGCTGATCCCGAACGACGAGTGGGCTGAACCCTTCGAGACCGCACTCGGCGTCGGCGGTCGCGACCCATCCGACTGCGGCGGGGACGACCACCAGCAATGCCTGCGTGACGTGATCGAGGGCTACAAGCAGCAGGTCGATCAGATCTTCGACGAACTGACGGCCATCGTGGACCCGGCAGAGACCCTGATCCGCGTCCACGACTTCTATCAGTTCCACACCAATGGCCCGCAGGAGGACTTCGACATCATGTATCCCTACTGGCGGGAAGCTCAGGGGCACGTGGAGGAGGTTGCCGGCCAGCACGGCTTGCCGGTCGCGCAGGTCTTCGACGACTTCATGGGCACCGACGGGGACTACATCGATCTGGTCGCCGCGGGCCTCGTCGATCCAGACGGCCTCCACCCAACACCAGAGGGCGCCGAACGCATGGCCACGTTGGTGCACGATCTCGGCTACGACCTGGCGAGCTCCGGCACCCGATCCGGCGACACCGAAACGGTGTTCGACTTCGAGCAGGACACCCTCTGTGACTGGTTCACCGCCGATGAGATGGACAGCATCGTCGCCGAGGCATTGGCTCGAGCCGAGCTCGACACCGAGTTGGAGTCGTTCGCGACCAGCGGCTCCTGCCGCATGCTCTCCCCAACAGGAGCCATCTGGTCCACGCACGGATGGGCGAGCCAGAGTGACGGCGGCCTCGGGATCACCCTGGCGCCGGTCCTCAACGACCCGCGCGGTCAGGGCTATCGCCGCGACGAGCCGGCCGACTTCGAGCATCACGCCGTCATGGACGACGACGTCACGTTCGGGAACTACAGCGACGGCTTCGCGTACTCGTCCGGTGCGCAGATCCAGCTCCGGGTCGCAGGCCACGAGGACGAGGTGCTGTTCCTCGGGTTCGGCACCGAGGGCAGTACCTTCATCGACACCTCGCCATACGGCGCCGCCTTCGCGCTGATCATCGCCGACGTCATGCTCGAGGAGATGAACTGGACCGACTGAGCCCAGGGCCGGACCCGCCCAGACGCCCTCACGCTGGAGGTGTGCTCCTGTCGGGGTTCCCCACTGTGGACGGGGATGCAGACGTCGTGGGTGTCGACGAGTGGAGAGCACCGAGGTGTCGAGCGGATCGAGCCTCCCGCAGCGCCGGTCGCGCCTGCTGCGGCGACTGGCCTGGTTGCGCAACCTCGAGTGGTGCAACATCCCGTTCCTGGCGGTGGTGCTGCTGTGGTGGGTGCCGGCAGCGGGTGGGCGAGCCATCCCGACTGACACCTGGGTACGGACCCTGGCCTTCCTGCCGGTCGCAGGGCTGCTGCTGGTTGGAGGCTGGTACTGGCACCGCAAGCTCCTCCAGCTGCGGCATGGCCGAGCGATCGACAGCGCCCTCGCGATCCTGGATCGGCTCGACCGTTGGCTGCCGTGGCTGCTGACCGCGTGGAGTCTCGCTCTGGTCGGTGCATGGCTGGTCAGGCTCGGCACGGCGACCGACCGCTGGTGGGCCGCTGGCTTCCTCGCGTTCGCCTGGGCCGAGTTCATCAACTACTTCCGGGTCCAACTGATGCATGACACCCGCTCGGACCTCGAACGTCTGATCACGACCCGCCGCCTCCGCCGCTCGTGGTTGGCGACCGATCTCGCTGGCTGGCGAGGGACGTGGGCGGACCCCTGACCGTGACCGCGGTGTGGTCGTGGCGGCGGACACGGCTCTCGGATTCCTGCTGTCCTCACGGCAGGCGTCGGTCCAGTCACCGAGGGAGAACACGGTGGTTGCCAGCAGCGGGAACGGTTGCTCGCGGCCGCGGTCTCGGGGCAGCATGTGTTCGTCTTCGGAATGGGACTGCTCCCGGGAGCCGCCGACCCGACGTGAGGGCGCCATGAGCACCAGCAGCACCTCCCACCCGGTCCGTGACCTCCACGAGCGCCTGGAGGCCGGCCCGGTCCTGTGCGCCGAGGGGTACCTCTTCGAGCTGGAACGCCGCGGCTACCTGAAGGCCGGCGCCTTCGTGCCTGAGGTGGTGCTCGAGCATCCCGACGCCCTCGCGCAGGTCCACCGTGAGTTCGTCCGCGCCGGGTCCGACATCATCGAGGCCTTCACCTACTACGGCCACCGCGAGAAGCTCCGGCAGATCGGCAAGGAGGAGCAGCTCGAACCCCTCAACCGGCAGGCCCTGCGGCTCGCGCACGACGTCGCGGCCGAGTTCGAGGATCGCCCGCTGGTCGCCGGCAACCTCGCAAACACCAACGTCTACCGTCCCGGTGACGACGACGCCATCGCCCACGCACGTGCGATGTTCGAGGAGCAGGCACGGTGGGCAGCCGAAGAGGGAGCGGACCTCGTCATCGGCGAGACGTTCTACGCTGCGGGCGAGGCCCGGCTGGCGTTGGAGGTGATCGCCGAGGTCGGCCTTCCCGGTGTCATCACCCTGGCGCTGCCGGCGCAGGGCACGCTCCTCGACGACGTCACGATCGCAGACGCCTGCGCCGCGCTCGAGGATGACGGTGCGGACGTCGTGGGGCTCAACTGCTTCCGCGGTCCGGCCACCCTCCTCCCACCACTGCGCAGGATCCTCGATCGGGTCAGCATCCCGGTGGCCGCACTTCCGGTGCCCTACCGCACCACCGAGGACCATCCCACCTACTTCGACCTGCCCGACCCCGATGCCACCGTGGCCCCACCCGGCGGACAGACCTTCCCCCTGGCGTTGGAGCCCAGCCTGTGCACACGCTTCGAGGTGGCCGCGTTCGCCCGAACCGCTCTCGAACTCGGGGTCCGCTACCTGGGTCTGTGCTGCGGTGCCGCTCCGCATCTGATCCGGTCGATGGCCGAGGAACTCGGCCGCACCCCGCCCGCGAGCCGCTACTCCCCGGACCTCGCCGAGCACTCCATCCTCGGGACCGACCCACGGCTCACCGCTCGCGCCCGTGATCGAGCCGGCGACCGGTGATGGTGTCCCGCGGGCCAAACCGGCTCGGCGTCCTCGAGGTCCGGCACAGCCGCCGGTCGTCTACAGCCTCGGCCGCGAGGTGCTCGCCGCGGGCCGACGCGGTATCGGGTCCTTCGGCTCTGCGATCCGGATGGCGCGTCTGCTGTAATCGTTGCGAGCCGGGATGTCCATCGTCGTGAACCAGGAGCCTCCGATGGCACCGGGGAAGCCTGCCGCCACGCTCACAAGCCCCGACAACCGCGTCGGCCGCGAGGTCGATGAGCGGCTGACCGATCTGGTCGAAGCGACGGTGACCCGGGGCGGTCTCCATCATGCGATGATCGCGGTCACCTCTGCCGATGGCACCCAGCGGTGGAGCGGTGCCGCAGGTATGGCCGCCGTCGGGGAAAGTCCGCTCGCGCCGGACACGCCGTTCTTCATCGCCAGCATCACCAAGCGGTTCATCGCGACGTTGGTGCTGCAGGCCTTCGAACGGGGCGAGCTCGGCCTCGATGATCGCCTCGTCGACCACTTACCTGCAGAGACGACCGCCGAACTCCACGTGCTCGAGGGCGTCGATCACACGCCCGAGATCACGATCCGCCATCTACTGAGCCACACCTCCGGGCTGCCGGACTACTGGGACAAGCCGAACACGGGCCGGCCGAGCCTGTTCCACGATCTCGCTGCAGGCCAGGACCGCGCGTGGACCTTCGACGACATGATCCGCATGGTCCGCGAAGAGCAGACCCCACGCTTCCCGCCACAGGATCTCGATGCCGATCGCCAACGCGCCCACTACTCCGCCACCGGCTTCCAACTGCTGATCGCGACCGCCGAGGCTGCCGCCGGACGACCCTTCGCGACCCTGTTGCACGAACGGATCCTCACCCCACTTGGACTCGACCACACCTGGCTGCCGGGCCGCTCGCGTCCGGCCGTGGCGACCGCACCGCCGGCGCCTGTGTGTGTCAAGGACCGGCCCGTCGAGCTACCGAGGATGCTCGAGTCCAGCAACGACCTGTTCTCCACCACCAGCGACCTGCTGCGCTTCCAGCAGGCGCTACGCGCCGGGTAGTTGTTCGAACGGCCCGACACCGTCGAGCTGTTCACGGAACGATCGAACCTGCTGCGCAACATGATCCCGAACCGCTACGGGCTCGGCACCTGGATCTTCTCCGTCAACCGGCTCATCGCTCCCGGTCGTCGGCCCGCGACACTCGTCGGCCATGCCGGCGTCACGGGAACCTGGCTCTTCCACTGCCCCGAACTCGACCTCCACCTCGCCGGCAGCATCGACCAGGCCACCACCCGCGCCCGCAGCGCTCCCTTCCGGCTCATGGCCCGCATCCTGCGGGCCTGGCACCGGTGATCGAGCGCCGGCGGCCCTTGTCCTGGCGGCTCACCGTCTCCACAGCGGACGACAGCTGAAGTCGACCGGTTCCGTCCCGCTCGGCGTTGCGTGCAGCCGCATCGCTGCCTCGGCCATGTCGTCGTCGGGTTCGATGCCGGTGCGCATCCGGGGTGTCGCAAGGGGTGACAGCGACGTGACAGCGTGGCGCCAGGCTCTGTGGGCAGTGTGGGTGCGTCGGACGTCAGCTCGTCGAGCATCGGATCCTCCCGTGAGCACCCACAGCGCGACCCGCCCCGCCCCCGAAGTGACGCCACCGCCACCGCAGCTGCGCAGCGATCCGCTGCTGGCCCTGTTCGATCGGCTCGGGCGCACCGAGCGGCCGATGCTGGTGCGAGCACTGCCGCTGGTCGCGGCGCTCACGTTCGGCCTGACGCTGCCCCGGAGTCCCGCGGACCACCTCCAGGGCCTCGCCATGCTCGGCATCGCGCTGCTGCTGGGGCTGGCGACGGGGCTGTTCTGGCGCTCCCCGTGGGCGCTGCTCGCCGGCCCCGCCGCCTTCGTCATCGGATACGAGTTCAGCCGGCTGCCCTTGGACGGGCCCACCGTCGGGTTCCCTCACCTGAGCCTGTACGGACTGATCGCCCTGGTCACCGGCCGGGGGCTGATCGCGCTGGTGATCGTCCTGCCGATGCTGCTCGGTGCCGGGCTCGGGCTCGGACTGGCCCGTCGAGCACCGACAACCCCGTCCTGCTGTTCCTGGCGGGCGGGCCCGGGGCACGGAACTCGGGGCCATGCGTCGCCACCTCGAAGCGCTCGAGGAACACGTGACCGTGGTCACCTGGGACCAGCGCGGGGCGGGGCGCTCCTACGCCGCGCTCGACCCGACCCACAGCTACACGATCGACAGCGCCGTCGACGACACCTTCGGTGTCCTCTACCCCCAGCTGCAGGCGGTCGACCTGCGGGAGACCGCGACCGAGCTCGAGGTGCCGGTCTACCTCGTCCAGGGCGCCAACGAGATCGATGGACGCCGACAGCTGCTGGCCGAGTGGTACCCAGCGCTCCAGGCCCCGAGCAAGCGACTCATCGAGTTCGAGACCGCGGGCCACCGGCCCCTCTTCGAGCGTCCGGAGCGGTTCGTCGCCGACGTGGCCGACACCGTGCTGCCGGAGACCGCCGCCGGGCCACGGAGCTGAACCCCGCCGCTTGCGCCGTCAGGACGCCTGTGGGGGGCGGCGTTGGGCCGGCGCACGGCCTCGTCGGGTGACGGTCGACGTGGGTGCTGCCACGCGGGTGCGCTCGTAGCCGAGACGGCGGTGGGTGCCGCCGATCAGTGCCAGCGCGCCGAGACCGGCGAGGGCGATCGCCAGGCCGAAGGCCAGGTCGTTGGGCGCCTCCGGCGCCAGGAGCGGGAACACGCCGGCGGCGAGGTTGGTCATGGTGTGCAGGACGAGCACGATCGGCAGGCTCCGGGTCCGGTTCCACAGCCACGTGTAGAACACGGCGGTCGTGGTGGTCTGGCCGAGGTACAGCACCGGCGGCAGAGAGGCCTGCACCTGGCCTGGGTCGAGGAACAACGGGAGGTGCCACAGCCCCCACACGAGGCCGAGCAACAGCGACGCTGGGACGGGGCCGGCGCGGGCCTGGAGGCGGTCGAGTGCGAAGCCGCGCCAGCCGAGCTCCTCTCCCAGCGGCCCGCCGAACACCAGGATCAGCAGGAACGCCGGGAGGACCAGGTAGGCGGTGGCCGGATCGTTGAAGGGGCCCGGCGGCGTTCCGAGCAGGGCCGCCAGTCCGATCGCGGCCAGCACGATCACGACCGGCCCGGCCACGACCAGCCACCAGATCGGCGCCGGGGCGCGCCACCGCCGTAGAGGGGCCAGCAGCCCGGTCAACCCGGAGCGGCCAGCTGCGGCGACCGTCACCGCGATCGCGGCGAGGCTGGGGCCGAAGCGACCGGCGACGATGAGCACCTCCGCCGCCGCGCCCGGCAGCTCCAGCCAGGCGGCCAGGGCCCACAGCGTCCAGCTCCAGACGAACGTCACGAGCAGGAAAGCGACGAGCACAGCGGACCGGCGCATCAGCGCCGGCCCCCCTCGCTGGTGTCGGGCGGTGGACGGACGACCTGGAGCAGCACGCGCAGGAACAGGACCGCGCTCCCGAACAGGCCGATCCATCCCAGGACCTCGACCAGCCGCGTGTCGCCGCCGGCGAGCACCGGCCCGGTCTCCGCCGCGAGCAGGAGGGTGGCCAGGAGGCCCAGGCCCAGCGACAGCGCGGTGAGCACCACCCGGTTGACCAGCCGTTCGGCGACGGCGACGTCCTCCGGATCGGCGAACAGCCGGACGCGGGCCGTCAGCCGGCCGTGTTCGGCCAGGGTCGCGAGGCGGTCGAGGTGGCGGGGTGCGCGCTGCACCAGTGGACCGAGCTGTGCCCACTCGCGTTGCACCAGCTCTGCGACCGATGCGGGTGAGCTGCGCTGCTGGAACTCGGCGCCGCCGAGCGCCGCGACCTGCTCGATCAGCGGGTAGTCGGGCGAGAGCTGTTCCAGCGTGCCCGCCAGCGTGGCGAGTGCCCGGAACATCGTCGAGGTCTGGGGTGGCAGGCGGAAGCCGAGCTGGGTCGTCAGCCGTAGCAGGTCGGTGAGCGCGCTGGCCGGCGGCAGTCCCGAGCCGAGGTTGGCGGCCATGAACCGTGCCAACTCCCGTTCGATCGCGTCGGGATCGCGGGTCGGGGCGACCGCCCCGACGGCGACCAGCGACTCATACAGCAGCGACGGTTCACCGAGTTGCAGCGCGAGCAGCATCTGGAACACCGAGGCCCGCTCGAACGCGTCCAGCCGGCCCGTGACCCCGAAGTCGATCAGTCCGAGGCCGCCGTCGTCGAGCAGCAGCACGTTGCCGGGGTGCGGGTCACCGTGGAAGCGTTGCCCCTGGAGCATGGCCTCGACCTGGGAGGCGCACAGCTCATCCGCCAGCCGGCGCCGGCCGTCGGGGTCATCGGCGGCCGCGCCGGGAGGCAGCGACGACAGCGGGGTCCCGACCAGGCGGTCCATGATCACCAGCCGCTGCGTGGCGAGTTCCGTGACGACCCCAGGTACCTGCACCAGCTCGCGAGCAGCGGTGGCCTGCGCCATCTCGGCGGCGTGACGCGCCTCGACGCGCAGGTCCAGCTCCAGGCGCAGCGATCGGGCGAAGCCCTGGGCGAGCGCCCCGACCTCGTAGGCGCGTCCCCAGGCGGTGCGGCGCTCTGCGAGCCGGGCGAACGCCACCGCGATCGCGAGATCACGCTCCACCTCGGCCATCAGGCCGGGACGACGCACCTTGACCACGACCTCGCGGCCGTCCTGCAGACGCGCACCGTGGACCTGCGCGATCGAAGCCGAGCCGACCGGCGTCCAGTCGATCGTGGCGAACACCTCTTCGAGCGGGCCGGGCAGTTCGGCCCGGATCGCCGCCTCGACCTCGGTGCGCTCCAGCGGTCGCGCGCCCGCATGCAGCCGGCCCAACTCCGCCAGCGCCGCCGGCGGCAGCAGGTCGGGCCGGGTGGCCAGGAGCTGCCCGAGCTTGACGAACATCCCGCCGGCATCCTCCAGCGCCAGCCGTGCGCGACGTGCGAGCTCCTCGGGGCTACGGACGTCCAGTTCACCGCGGCGCAGCCCCAGCGCCGGCGCCAGGCCGTGGCGGGTCGCGATGCGGGCCACGCGCAACGCTCGCCAGCCGAGCCGCACCCAGCGCGTACTCCGCCGCAACCGGGTGAGCAGGCCCGCACGGGCCTCGGACCGTGGCCGGGCGAACAACACCTCCAGGACCACGACCGTGAGCATGGTCCCCAGCACCTGGAACGGCAGCGCCAGTGTCGCGAAGCTCTCGCGTTGGTCTTCGAAGGCCGCCAGCTGCCCCTCGATCGGTGCGGTCACGTCGATCACCAGCAGCGCAGCGACCGCCGCACCCCCCGCCGTCCCGAGCAGCACCGCTGCGACCAACCGACCCCACGTCACCTGCCGTGCGCCGAGCAGTGCTCGGACGATCCACGCGAACAGCAGGACCACGACGAGGTTGCTCACCAGACCCATGACGTTCCTCGCCACTGTGATGGTCTCGAAGGCCGGGACCGTGCCGTGACCGTCGACCGGGCGCGCCCCCGGGGTACGGGTGGGGCACCTACAGGGCATAACCCACCGCGCCGTGGGGACGAAGGGCCCATGGTCGGGCCACACCGGGACCGACGACCTACCGTCGCAGCATGGAGTTCCGACTACTCGGCCAGATCGGCTGCAACGACCCGGCGGTCCCCGACGTGCTGGTCCGGCAGGGCGAGGGGTACGCGCTGCGCATCCCACCGGAGTGGATCGACGCGCGACGGTTCGAGGCCCTGGCCGACGAGGTGCACGACCTGCTCGCCACGGGAGCGATGGCGCAGGCAGCCGACCGCGGCGCTGCGGCGCTCGCGCTGTGGACCGGCGAGGCCCTGGAGCCTCTGTCCCACGAGCCGTGGGCACGCGCCGAAGCCACGCGACTGGAGGAACGGCGGCTGGCCACCGTCGAGGACCGCGCGGCAGCGCTGGGTGCGCTCATCGCCGCCGAGGCGCAGACGGGGCGACCCTGAGCAGACGGAGCCGGTCCAGCAGCTGGTTCCATGCCTGGGTCGCTGTCGCCGATCGGCGGTCCGGGACGACGTCGAGTCCGAGCACCACCCTGGGGGACGCCTCGCGTCGGGCGATCCCGGACAGGGCATGTTCGGCGGCGTGGAGCACCGCGGTCGGCACGGTGGCGAGCTGGCGACCGGTGGTGGGTGGATCTCTGTCACGGCGCTGGCAGCCAGCCGCGACCTGCCGGTGCGCTTCCGGCTCGCCCCTGCCACCGGCCAGGCCTACCGCCACGACCAGATGACGCTCTGCGGAGACCGCGACCGGGTAGCGCCGAGCAGGTGACCTGCGTCGACCAGGTACGCGATCCTGACGCCGACCAGAGCGGTCCAGCGGTCCCCCGGTTCGCAGGTCCGCGGTGGGGTCGGATCGTCCAGTTGTCGCCGGCGAGGCGGGCTGCCACGTCGTCCGCCGTCACGTCCGTAGCGTCATCGGCATCTCGCAGCGCGCTCGCTGCCGCGGCTCTCCGGTTGTCGACGGCGGACGATGAGGAGAACCTCGGTGTCAGGATCCATGACGCATCCGCGGGGGACGCTCGGCAGCCCGCCCCCGGACTCGACCAGCTCACGGTCCTGCTCGACCGTGTGCGCGATACGGGGCTGCAGGTCGATCACCACATCACCGGCACACCCGTCGAGTTGCCACCGGCCCTCCAGCTCACGGCCTACCGGGCCATCCAGGAAGCCCTCACCAACGTGATCCGGCACAGCGACGCAACCTGGGCGAAGATCCGTCTGAGCTACTCCGACCAGCAACTCCGTGTCCAGATCGACGACGACGGCGTGGGCCTGCCCGGTGATCACGCCGAGGGGTTCGGTCTGCGCGGCCTGCGGGAACGTGTCGAGGCCATCGGCGGAACGATGAACGTCGGGCCGACGCCCAGCGGCGGGTTCCGGCTGCGCGCCGACCTTCCCTATCTGGAGGGCGAACGATGAGCAACGCTTCGGTCCGTGTCCTACTCGCCGACGACCAGGCACTGGTACGGGCCGGGTTCCGTCTCGTGCTCGAACACGATCGAGCCATCGAGGTCGTCGCCGAGGCCAAGGACGGCGCCCAAGCCGTCCGGATGATCCACGAACATCGACCCGACGTGGTGCTGATGGACATCCGCATGCCCGGGCTGGACGGGATCGACGCAACCCGTGAGATCGTCGGTCGCCTCGGTGAGGACTGCCCCACGATCGTCATGCTGACCACGTTCGAGACCGACGAGAACATCGCCGATGCGCTGCGCGCCGGTGCGTCCGGCTTCCTGCTCAAGGACATCGAGCCCGATGAGCTGCGCACGGCCATCCACACCGCAGCGGATGGTGGCGGCCTGCTGTCCCCATCGGTGACGCGCACCGTGATCGAACAGTTCGCCCACCGACCCGAGCACCGTCCCGACCGGCCGGAACGTCTGGACGTGCTGACCGACCGTGAACGCGAGGTCCTCGCCTTGGTCGCACGCGGGATGTCGAACGACGAGATCGGCGCCGAGCTCTTCATGAGCCCTGCCACGGCCAAGACCCACGTCAGCCGCGCCATGACCAAGCTCCACGCGCGTGATCGCGCCCAGCTCGTCGTGATCGCCTACGAGACCGGACTGGCCCGTCCCTAGGCGCCAACGCAGGTTCGCCACGGCCGCAGGGCGCAGTCCGGCCTCCTGACGCTACGCCAGACGGAGTAGCCGATCGACACCGCGTGGCGGACGGCGGAGCAGCGGGTCATCCGTAGCGTCCAGATCGTCAACCCGACCTCGCTCGAAGGCGCTCCCATGCCCCGCAGACTCCCACACCTGATCCTTCCGGTTCTGCTGCTCCTCGGCGTCACGGCCTGCAACGACGACGGTGCTGCGAGCTCGAACGCCTCCGGTTCGTCGAACACCCAGCAGGAGTCGACCGACGACCTCGAGGCTGGGGACATCGTGATCGAGGTTCGCGACGACCACTTCGCTCCGGACGCGACCGAGGTGGCCATCGGTGAGACCGTGACGTGGGACTTCGCGACCGCCGACAGCCCGCACGATGTCACGTTCGACGACCAGCACGGCAGCACCATCCTCGAAGAGGGCACCTGGAGCACCACCTTCGACGAGCCTGGCAGCTATCCCAACGAGTGCACCCTGCACCCCGGGATGACCGGCCTGATCACCGTCACCGGCTGAACACCCCCAACAGAGACATCGGAGTATCCCATGGACGACAACACCTTCGCGCTGTTCGTGCTCGGGTTCGGGACGGTCCTGATCGCCGTGCTGATCTGGCAGTTGCTCTCCCTGGCCCGCACCCGCATGCAGCTCGACCGGGCACCCGCCTCGTCGGAGCAGCTGGAGCGCTGCCAGGACGGCATCCAGCAACTCGATGCCCGCCTCACCGCCCTCGCGGACGATGTCCAGATGTTGGAGCGGCGGACGGCGGAACTGGACCCACCAGAGCGGTCCGGATGATCCGCCGCAGGTTCGGCAGCC
>JAWOCZ010000186.1:0-8321 GCA_046483565.1 Nitriliruptoraceae bacterium | reverse complement strand
CTGGATGAGGGCGCGATGGAGGACCGGACCCGGGCCGTGATGAAGCGGCTCAACCCACACTTCAAGAACTTCGCCGTCCCCGTGGCCTCGCTATCCGGCGGGCAGCGACAGTCGGTCGCGATCGCCCGCGCGGTCGAGTTCAACGCTCGCGTCCTGATCATGGACGAGCCGACGGCCGCACTGGGCCCCGCCGAGTCGGAACAGGTGCGTGACCTGATCCGTCGCCTCCGCGAGGAAGGCATCGGGATCTTCCTGATCAGTCATGACATCCACGATGTCTACGACCTCGCGGACCGGATCACCGTGATGCTCCAGGGCGAGCACGTCAGCACGGTCGCCAAGAAGGACGTGACGATCGATCAGGTCCTCGCGATGATCATCCTGGGCAAGCGCTCCGAGGACCTCGACGACTCTGACATCGCCTCCCTCCACTGAAGCGACCGCTGAGCGACAGCGACGACCGCGGCTGGCGGGACGGCGAACGCCTCGTTCACCCGGGAGCGAGCACCGCCTCGACGATGCGCATGTTCGCGATCCCATCATCGACCGGCACGGGCGCTCGGCCCTGATCGAGGAGCTCCTGGGCGAACAACCGGGCCTGGGTCGTGTAGACGTCCTCGGGCGGGAAGGTCAGCGTCCGCGTGTCGGGAGCCACCGGTGGCGCTCCCCCCGCGGTCACGAGGATCCGGGTCTCGCGGTCCGATGGGATGTTGAACGGGATCTCGATCTCGATCCGCCCGCGGGAACCCACGATGTGCACCCGTTGGTCCGGCTCGGCCCGTGTCGAGCACGTGAAGGTCGCCTGGCCCCCACCTGGGAACGACAGGACCGCGGAGGCCAGGGTGTCGATGCCAAGCTCGGGGTCCCGGCGCACGCTCGCCTGGACCTTGGAGGGCTCGCCGTCGAAGAGCAGCCGCGAGAGGTGGATGTTGTAGCAACCGATGTCCATCACGGCGCCACCGGCGTTCTCCAGGCGGTTCCGGATGTCGGCCGGGTCGTCGTTGTAGTAGCTGAAGAAGCTCTGGACGGACTGAAGCACACCGATCTCGCCGTCTCGGACCAGGCGCACGGCCTCCACCCAGCTCGCGTGGTGGCGGTACATGAAGGCCTCGCCGAGCACCACGCCCGCGGCCTCGCAGGCCCCGGCCATCTCCTCGGCCTCAGCGGCGCTACGAGCGAGCGGCTTCTCGCACAGCACGTGCTTGCCTGCGGCTGCGGCCTTCATCGTCCACTCGGCGTGGAGGTCGTTGGGCAGCGGTATGTACACGGCGTCGATGTCGTCCGCTTCCAGCAGCTCCTCGTAGGAACCGTAGGACGTGGGTAGGTCCAACTCGGCCGCTGCCCGAGCTGCGCGGTCGGCGTCCCGGGAGGCGATGGCGACCACCTCACAGTTGTCCGCGCGACGCATCGCCGGGGTGACCTTCTCCATGCCGATCGCTGCCGTGCTCAGGACACCCCACCGGATCCGATCCACGTTCCACTCCTCCCTGCCGCGCGCGGCATCCCGGGCCGGGGCGCAGCCGCGCCGGGACCTACAGCCGCCATCGGGATTCTCCGGCCCAGCACGACCCTAGTGCCGCTCCGCCCCGTCAGGCCGCCGGTCTCGACCTCGCCGTCGAGATGGTGCTGCACCGGCAGGCATCGCGGCCACCGAGCGACGACGACCACCACCCGGCCGAGGCACGCCTCGCCGGCGTCCTCGGGCCGGCTCCACGGGTTCCGCCAGCCCCACCGGCTCCCGGTCAGCAGACGTCGAACTCAGGACACGAGGTCTTCCGGACGGACGCCGCGTTTGCGTGCCACGCGGTGGGCGTAGAGGATGGGTTCGATGTAGCCCGCCGGCTGCGCGGCGCCCTCGAGCACGAGCGCGACCGCGGCCCGGAAGGCGGGACCGTCGAAGCCCGGCGCCATGGGCAGGTACCCGGGATCCTCGGCGTTCTGCCGGTCCACCACCGCAGCCATGCGACGCATCACGTCCAGGATCTCGGTCTCGCTGGTGACCCCGTGCCGCAGCCAGTTGGCCATGTGCTGTGAGGAGATGCGGCAGGTGGCGCGGTCCTCCATCAGGGCCACCCCGTCGATGTCGGGCACCTTGGAGGAGCCCACCCCCTGGTCGACCCAGCGGACGACGTAGCCGAGGATGCCCTGGGCGTTGTTCTCGAGCTCAGCCAGGCGCTGCGCATCGCTCCAGTCGGGGGCGGGGGCGACCGGGATCGTCAACAGCTCGTCGAGAGAGGCAGGCGGTTCCCCGACCAGTTCCTCCTGTCGAGCGGCCACGTCGACGCGGTGGTAGTGCGTGGCGTGCAGCGTCGCCGCGGTCGGTGACGGCACCCAGGCACAGTTGGCGCCAGCCTCAGGGTGGCCGATCTTCTCCTCGAGCATGGCCGCCATGCGGTCGGGGGCGGCCCACATGCCCTTGCCGATCTGCGCGCGGCCACGGAGCCCGCACGCAAGCCCGATGTCGACGTTGCGGTCCTCGTACGCCAGGATCCACGGCTGCGACTTCATCTCGGGCTTGCGCACCATGGCGCCCGCCTCCATCGAGGTGTGGATCTCGTCGCCGGTCCGATCCAGGAAGCCGGTGTTGATGAACGCGAGCCGTCGACGGGCCGCGCGGATGCACTCCTTGAGGTTGGCGCTGGTCCGCCGCTCCTCGTCCATGATCCCGATCTTGACCGTGTTGGGTTCGAGGCCGAGGATGCGCTCCACGTGGTGGAACAGCTCGTCGGTGAGGGCCACCTCGTCCGGGCCGTGCAGCTTCGGCTTGACGATGTAGACCGACCCGGCACGAGAGTTGCGCAGGTCGCCGGTGCCGTCGAGGTCGTGCAGCGCGCACGCGACGGTGATCATCGCGTCGAGGAAGCCCTCGGGGACGGGCGAACCATCGGGATCGAGGACGGCGTCGCTGTAGAGGTGGTTGCCGACGTTGCGGCACAGCATCAGGCTGCGGCCGTGGAGCGTGGCCGTCGTACCGTCGGGGGCGGTGTACTCACGGTCGGGAGCCATCCGGCGGGTGAAGCTGCGTCCGCCCTTGTCGACCTCGGCGGTGAGGTCGCCGCGGAGCAGGCCGAGCCAGTTGCGGTAGGCGTGGACCTTGTCCTCGGCATCGACGGTGGCGACGGCATCCTCGCAGTCCATGATGACGCTGACCGCGGACTCGAGGAGCACGTCGGCGACCCCGGCGCGGTCCGTGCGGCCGACCCGGTGGTCGCGATCGAACCGCAGCTCGACCACCAGCCCGTGGTTGCGCAGCAGCACCCCTGCCGGGGACGCCGGGTCACCGACGTGTCCCGCGAACCCGCCCGGATCCGCCAGCGTCGTCGTCCCGCCACCCGCGGTCTCGACCTCGAGCGCACCGTCGCGGACCCGGTAGACGTCGGCGTCGGCGTGGGAGCCGTGCTCGAGCGGGAAGGTGTCATCGAGGAACCGGCGCGCCCACGCGATCACGCGCTGTCCGCGCGACTCGTCGTACGGACCGTCCGGGGGCGGATCGCCCAGCGCATCGGTGCCGTAGAGGGCGTCGTACAGCGACCCCCACCGGGCGTTGGCCGCGTTGATCGCGTACCGGGCGTTGGTCACCGGCACCACCAGCTGCGGACCGGCGATCTCAGCGAACTCGGCATCGACGTTCGAGGTGTCGATGGTGAGGTCCTCGCCCTCCTCGACCAGGTACCCCAGCTCCCGGAGGAAGGCGGTGTAGACGTCGAGGTCGATCGCCTGCCCGGCGCGGTCGCGGTGCCAGCGGTCGATCGCCGCCTGCATGCTGTCGCGGACCTCGAGGAGGTGCCGATTGCGGGGGCCGAGGTGGTCGATCAACCCAGCCAGCCCGGACCAGAACCGGTCCGGGGTGACGCTCGTGCCCGCGAGCACCTCTTGGTCGACGAACCGCTTGAGCAGCGTCGCCACCTCGAGGCCGTTGACGGCGGTCCGGTCCGCGGCGGTGGTATCCATCGACCTCGCTCCTTGCGACCAGCCGAGGAGATCCCCGACCCACCTCGACCCTACTTCCACGGTGAGGACGACGGCCCGGCCGTCGGACCTTGCGGCGGCGCTGACCGCCGACCGTCCGCAGAGCACCATGCAGGGGTCCTCGACCGCGGAGGCGGCAGATGACCGACACCAACGCTCGCACACCCCTCTCGACCGGCGAGGTGGGCTGGGGCATCCTGGCCACGGGCGGCATAGCCCGGCTGTTCGCCCGCGACCTCGCGACCCACGGCCATCGCATCGCTGCCGTCGGGTCGCGGGCGCCGGAGTCGGCACGCCGCTTCGCCGACGAGTTCGACATCCCGGCTGCCCACGGCTCCTACGCTGACCTGGTGGCCGACCCTCAGGTCGACATCGTGTACGTGGCGACGCCGCACCACCTGCACCTGACCAACGCGTCCGACGCGCTTGCGAACGACAAGCACGTGCTGGTCGAGAAGGCCTTCACCCTCAACGCCGCCGAAGCGAGCGCGGTGGTGGACCTCGGCCGCGAGCGTGGGCTGCTGGTCATGGAGGCGATGTGGACCCGCTTCCTGCCGCACATGGCCTTCGTCCGCGATGTGATCGCCTCGGGCCGGATCGGTGAGGTCCGCTCGCTCCACGCCGACCACACCCAGGACCTGCCGACCGAACCGACGCATCGGCTCAACGACCTGGCGCTCGGCGGCGGGGCGCTGCTCGACCTCGGCGTGTACCCCCTTTCGTTCGCGCACGACCTGCTCGGTCCCCCGACGAAGGTCACGGCGCACGGTGTCCTCGGGCCGACCGGCGTCGACGTCGCCGTGGCGACGATCCTCGACCACGGCAGCGGGGTCGTATCGACCTCGTTCTCCTCGCTGCGTACCCACGGGCCCAATCGTGCCGCCGTCCTGGGCACCGAGGGACGTATCGAGATCGACGCGATCTGGTACGCCCCGACCGCCGTCACCGTCCTCGACGCGCACAACCGGCCCGTGGAACGCTTCGCGCCATCGGTGTCCGGGCGGGGCATGCAGTACCAGGCCGCAGAGGCCGAGCGGCTGCTCGCGGCCGGCGAACGCGTCAGCCCGCTCATGACGCCCGAGGACTCGCTCGCCGTGATGGCGACCATGGACCAGGTCCGCGCCGCCATCGGACTGCGCTATCCGGGCGAGTGACCCGAGCCCGAGCGATCGAGCGGCCTCGGTCGCCAGCCGGGGCCCTCGCAGGCCGAGCAGCGCCGCCTGGCGGACCCCGACGATGGGATGGTCGGGGTCCGTCGCAGGTCAGTCGGCGAAGGTGACATCGGCGTCGCTGCCGATCTCGGTAGGTCGCCTCCTCGCCCCCGACCACGACCCACAGACCACCGGCGTTGGCCTCACCCCGCGAGCCGAAGACCGGGGCGTCGACGAAGCGCACATGGAGGTGCGGCGCTGCCGCCGTGGGATCGATGCCCGATCATCGGTGCCAGGCTCGCAGGATGCGGGCCATGAGCCGGAACGGGGCGCTGCGGGCGCGGGTGGTGGCCTGGTCGATGCTGCCGGCGAGGTGGAGGTCGAGTTCGGGGCAGTGGAACAGCCAGGTTCCCGTGACACCGGCATGACCGACGAGTGTGGCGGGCCGACGGCCGGGAGCGATGAGCCGGTTGACGGAGAAGACCCAGGTGCCGAGCCCGTAGCGGTTCGGGATCATGTTGCGTAGGAGGTTCGATCGTTCCGTGAACAGCTCGACGGTGTCGGGCCGTTCGAACAACTCCCCGGCGAGCAGCGCCTGTTGGAAGCGCAGCAGGTCGCTGGTGGTGGAGAACAGGTCGTTGCTGGACTCGAGCATCCTCGGTAGCTCGACGGGCCGGTCCTTGACACACACAGGCGCCGGCGGTGCGGTCGCCGCGGCCGGACGCGACCGGCCCGGCAGCCAGGTGTGGCCGAGTCCCAGAGGGGTCAGGATCCGTTCGCTCAGCAGGGTCGCGAAGGGTCGACCGGCGGCAGCCTCGGCGGTCGCGATCAGCAGTTGGAAGCCGGTGTCGGAGTAGTGGGCGCGTTGGCGATCGGCATCGAGATCCTGTGGCGGGAAGTGTGGGGTGTGCTCTTCGCGAACCATGCGGATCATGTCGTCGAAGGTCCACGCGCGGTCCTGGCGTGCAGCGAGATCGTGGAACAGGCTCGGCCGGCCCGTGTTCGGCTTGTCCCAGTAGTCCGGGAGCCCGGAGGTGTGGCTGAGCAGATGGCGGATCGTGATCCTGGGCGTGTGATCGACGCCCTTGAGTACGTGGAGCTTGGCGGTCGTCTCAGCAGGTAGGTGGTCGATGAGGCGATCATCGAGGCCGAGCTCGCCCCGTTCGAAGGCCTGCAGCACCAACGTCGCGATGAACCGCTTGGTGACGCTGGCGATGAAGAACGGCGTGGCCGGCGCCAGCGGGCTGTCGCCGACGTCGGCCGCACCTGCAGCACCACTCCACCGCTCGGTGCCATCGGCGGAGGTGACCGCGATCATCGCGTGGTGGAGACCACCCCGGCTCACGGTCGCTTCGAGCAGATCGGTCAGCCGCTCGTCGACCTCCTGGCCGACACGGTTGTCGGGGCTCGTGAGCGTGGCGGCGGCCTTCCCCGGTGCCATCGGATGCTCCTGTTCCACCTCGACGGACATACAGGTAGGGGTCCAGTGCAGCAGACGCGACCTCCCGATCCCAGAGCCGAAGGACCCGACCACTGCACCCGCAACCCTCGAGCTGACCAGGGGGTGCCGGTGGCGCTCCCAGCCGCGGGTCCGGGACGGCAAGGTCCGTAATCTCGGCACCCCACGCCCTCCCCACACACGGGGACCGGGTACCGCGATCCTCGAGGACCTCGGCGTCGAGCTGCCTGGTCAGCGACCGGTGTCGCACCGGGCCCGGCTGTTCGTCGACGTGCTCGGCTGTGAACGCCGCCAGGTGGGGAACTCGTCGACCGGCATCGGCAGGCCACCACCGCGTAGGCACACGAGCACCGCATCGTGGTGACGACGCAACACCTTTCTCGCGCAGATGCAGCGCCGGCAGAGCGTCGCGCGCCACGGCAGCTCCACCGGCGGGATCGAACCCGTGTCCGACGCGACTGTCGGCGCGGTCGCGTTCGGTGACGTTTCCGTCATGCGGCACTTGGGCTCGCCCGTTGGCGAATCTTGACCGTGCTCACCGACGTGGCCCGCGACTCAGACGGGCTGGTTGCGATCCGTGGGCGCGCTGGGGGCCGGGGCGGCGCTGCCGCGACCAGCCGCTATGACCCCGGCGAGCCAGCCGGCGGCGAAGGTGAGGACCAGCATCACGACGCCGGCCAGCCAGGACGGCTTGTAGACCATCAGCGCCACCAGGCCCACACCGACCCCGACCAGCGAGTGAACCGGGCCCCACAGCGCGGCGGCGTGGGCGTCGCGGCGCAGGGTGGCCGGTGCGGGGCCGTCGCCTACCGCCTCGGCGGCCGCGGCCAGGCGACGTAGCCGCGCGCCGCCGACCATCGGGCCGACCGGCGCGAGCAGCAGCAGGCCGGCCACGCCGAGGGTGATGAAGGGATTGGCGAACCCACCGGCGTTGCCGCCCCACACGGCACCGGCGAGGTGGCCGCCGGTCAGTAACGACAGCAGAGCCGAACCGGCGATCACGAGGCCGGCGCTGCGGGCGAAGCCGGCCCAGGTGGCCAGGTCACGGCCCGTGGTCGCCGCCCGGACGCGCGTCCCGGCCAGGACCTGGACGAGGCCGCCGCCCACGATGCCGATGGCGGACAGGACGTGCAGGAACAGTGACGTGGTGTCGATCACGCAGGAAGCTCCGGACGTACGTGGGCTGGCCAGTACCCCGCCCAACGGGTGTCAGGCGACGGTCCGGGCCGCGTCCTCGTCGGTCGGCGGCGCCGGCGTGCCCTCGGGAGCATGGTATTCGGCCCACAGCTCGAGGCATGCCGGTTCGACGAGCACCGCCGCGAGCAGCGAATAGATGGTCGTGAGCGCCGTGATGATGCCGAACTGCCGAATCGGCGCGAGCGAGGCGGACGCCAACACGCCGGAGCCGGACGCTCCCACGGACCGCTCGCAACGGGGACCTCCGGCAAGCTCGGGCATCCGGTCCTTGACCCCGCAGGACCACACAACACCTCCTACCTCGAAAGCACCTCGTGGACTGAAGGCTTGACGCCGTGGCACATCCATGCCCGCTCAAGACGCTCAATCAGGCCATCGCGCGGGAAGGCTTGTTTCTTAGAATGCCCCCCTCATGGAGGTCAGCACCCATCACTCCGGCGCGAGGGCGTCGACGGGACCTCGCTAGCAAGCGCCGGCGTGGCAAGCACGATGCCGTCGTTCTGTGCGGCCAGCAGGACCAGCGAGACGACCCGCACCAATCTCGT
>JAWOCZ010000173.1:0-4879 GCA_046483565.1 Nitriliruptoraceae bacterium | reverse complement strand
CTACGCGAACTGGTGTGACGACGTGCTCGAACCGGGCGAGCCCGAACCGGCCGTCGCCGACGAGTGGCCGATCACCGCCGGCACCATCACGTTGCAGGGGCCGGCCCCGGCGGACGTCTGTCCGCACGAGGTACGCGCGACGGCGACCGGCCTCGAAGCCACGAGGCCGGACGGCACCACCGTCGAACTCGAGGGACGTGAGCTCGCCAACGATACGTGGGGGTGCTTCGCCGGGTGACGTCGAGCAGCCCGGTCTCGAGGCGTCTGTCAGACGTTTCGTGTACCGCCTGTCCATGAGCGATCTCATCTCGGTACGGCTCGACGACGATGCGCGGCGCGCCCTGGCCTGTTGACGCCGCTCGAGGCTGGGGAACGTCAGAGGGTCGAAGTGATGGCCGAATGCGGCGAAGTGAGCGGATCGGCGGTCGCTGAGGCGACGGTCGGCTGGACGGATCTGGACAGCGGCACGGTCCAAGCGACAGCATCGGGAGCCGGCCGCCGGGTGTGGGCGGCAGCGGCTCCGACGCCGTGCTCGCACATGCGGTCACCGCATGCGGACGTCGACGTCGCCGACATCGACCCAGGCGTGGATCCGATGTACGGCATCATCGGCCTCTCGCACCGAGGTAGACACCGTCCCGATGTTGACGGAGGTTTCAAGGTCGTAGTCGGCCTCCGGCACGGTGATGTCGATCCCGCCGACGTTCACGAGCACATCGAGTTCCCGCGGCACCGCCCGGGAGTCGACCTCGACCTCTCCCGCGTTGACGCACAGCACTGCACGCGTGCCGTGGTGCTCCTCGAGGAGGACGTCCCCCGCGTTGACGGTGGCCACGACCTCGGCCGACGTCCCCGTGGCGCGGACCGTCCCGGCCGCGATCTCGACGTCGAGCTTCGCCACAGCACCGTACGGAACGGTGATGTCGGTCTCGCTGGAGCAGTTCGTCAGGAGCACGTCCGGGCAGTGAGCCGTGACGGCGAGGACGCCGTCCTCGACCTCGGCCGTGACCTCGGCCTCGTGCCATGGAGAGGTCATCGCCTCCCACGCCACCTCGATGTCGTCACGGTCGGCCTCGACAAGTGTCAGCCCGGCTGCGCCACCGCGGAACCGGATGGTGTCGACGGCGGCCACGACCGTGCTGCCGTGGTCGACATCGCGGACGAGCCAGGCAGCCGCGCCCAGTGCACCGGCACCGACAGTGAGGAGCCCGGCGATTGCGAGCGCTCTCCGCAGGCGGGAGCGGTCCGACCTCGACGGCGGAGGCGTACTGGCGGGCGGGCTGGAGGTGATCGTGGTGGTCATGGTGGATCCCTGTTCTCGACTGCCCACATCATCGTTGACCGGGTGTCGAGGGGCCTCGGTCAGGGGGATGGAAGTCCCCTCCGTCGAAGGTCGGAGACGAGCTCCCCACGGCACCGATTCCACGATCGGGTAGGAGCTCATTGCCGACAGCCCGGAAGCGCATGCGGAGCCAGGTCGGGTACTTGCCGAAGGGGCGTGCCCAGTCGGGCAATAGACGGTTGGACGGATCTGGACGGTGGTCCGGTCCGTACGAGCGCACCGCAGGCGATGAGCCCCGCGTCTGGAAACCGATGGTTGGCGATGACTTCATGGGCCATGTCGACGTTGTCGGGCTTCGCCACGCGTGTCAGGTGCGGTGATCACGACCTTGGCGGACTCAGGGTCGGGTTACTCGGCGAACTGTTCGAAGCGTGCCGCTGAGCGTTCGATCTCTTCGTCCGTGTGTTGCCTCTGCATCACCCTCGCGTGAGGAACCTGGAGATCCTGCGTCGCACCGGCTTCGCGTGGATGGCCACTTGATCGTCGCCGTCGATGTCGAGGACACCGATCTCCGACAGTGCACCGTTGGTCGCCGCTCTGATGAGCATCGTCAGGGTCGCCCATCGCGTTCGATAGTCCACCACCCTTCGACCGCGGTACGCGGGACCGCATCGGCGCGAGCAGACCCTTGCGCCACGTCATCACCCACGTTGAGCTGGCACTAGGCAACACCAGTACTGGTATGATAATGTCATACCCAACGAGCGGAGGGGTCTGGCGTGGCGATGCGGAAGATCGCGGTGACGTTGCCGGAAGAGCTATTCGACATGGTCGAGCGGCTGCGGGAGATCGAGCACCGTTCCCGCTCGGAGGTGTTCCAGGAGGCGCTTCGCCGCTACTTCGGCGAGCCGGTGTACGAACCGACAGAGGAGGAGCGCCGCCTGTTGGACGAGGCGCTCGCCGAGGCAGAGCAGCACCCTGAGGGTGGCCAGCCGTGGGCGGCGGTGCGGGGCAGATTGTTGGCCGAGTGACCGCCCTGGCGCTGGGCCCGGCAGCGGTCGCCGACCTCGAGGAGATCCACGACTACTTCGACGCCGTGGAGGACGGGTTGGGCAGACGGTTCGTGGCGGCGCTGGACGAGTTGTTCGCGCGGCTGGGAGAGTTCCCACGTAGTGCACCGCTGGTGGCGGACTACATCGATGTCCGCCGGGCGGTCGTGCGCGGGTTCCCCTACGTCGTGTTCTACCGGCACCGGCCGGAGCGGATCGACGTGCTCCGGGTGCTGCACGCGGCCAGGGAGGACGCCGACCGGCCCGGACCCTGAAGCTCCCGGTTGTCACCCGACGACGTCGCCCTCGGCGCCCGTCGACCGAGCTATCCACAGGCGAGGTCGGGAGTTGTCATCGCGACTTGGCACCCCGCGCTCAGGCGGCGGTTGCTGATGGGCGTCCCCCGGGGTGGCGGACACCTGTCGGTCTACACGCGCACCGGGGAGATGCTGGAACTCGCCGGGTGGTGAACCGGTAGAGAACGCCGGCCCAGCATGGCTGTCGCTACCGCACGTGGTCGCCGGTCCTGCGTGGGGATCTGTCGTGTCATCGGTTTGAGTGGCGGTCTCGCCTGGCCGGTAGGCGCGGGGGGCTGGGTGGGACTGACGGCGTTCGGCGGGTGCGCTCACATCAGCTCTGCGATACTCGCAGCGATGAGTCGGTAGCAGCACACATGAGGTGGCATGGCGGACTGGCGGTTCGACACGCAGGAGTTGTTCGATGACGACTACCTGTTCTTCTACACCGACATCCTCACCGATGAGGTCAGCGACCGGCAGACCGACCTGATCTGGCGCCTCCTCGAGCTGGAGCCCCGAGCGCAGGTGCTCGATATCGCCTGCGGCCATGGACGCATCGCGAACCGGCTCGCCGTCAAAGGTGCGAGCGTGACCGGTCTCGACGTGACGTCGGGGTTCCTGGATCGGGCACGCATGGATGCCCGTGCCAGCGGCGTGGAGGTGGACTACGTCCACGGTGACATGCGCAAGCTGGCCTGGGAGGACCGTTTCGACGCGGTCACGTGCGTGTTCTCCTCCTTCGGGTACTTCGCCGACGACGACAACCGGCGTGTGCTCGAAGCGGTGCGGCGTGCGCTGCGTCCGGGCGGCCGGCTGTATCTCGACCTCAACCATCTACCGTGGCTGCTGGCGAACTTCCGTGACCGGGAGGTAGTCGAGCGCGACGGGCAGTGGATGATCGACCGCAACCGCTACGACCCTCTCAACGGCCGGACCATCAACGACCGCACGATCATCCGTGATGGCCTTCAGCGCTCGTTTCAGTTCTCGGTGCGGATGTTCACCTTCCCCGAGGTGTGTGACTGGCTCATCGCTGCCGGCTTCGGCGAGGTGGAGGGGTTCTCCGGCCGCGGCGAGGAGCTGACCATCGATGCACCGCGCATGGTGATCGTCGCCCGCTGAGTTCGTCACTCCACTGGTGCCAAGTAACCGTAGGTGCCGCCATCGCCCTGATCTTGATCGCCGCATGATCGCCGTCCCGACACCCATAGCCGCTGCGCCGACAGCGCCCCGGCCCGCGAGGCCATGGCCGGCAGAGGCAGTCCGAGAATGCAGTCCTGCGCTCTTGTACGGACCCCACCCCGCTGGCATCCGAAGACCCGGATTGAGTCCCGTGGTGCCATGCTCGCGCGTTCTTGTCGCGGGTCACTGTCGAGCCATTTCGCAGACCAACCAACACGGCGGTGTGTGCGCGATCGTTCGAATTGGGAGCTCGTCGAACACGGGCCGTGCCCCTCAACACGATCCCTGCAAGGGTCGCGGATAGGCCGACCGTTGACACGGTTCCGATATCAGCGGAGGCTCGTACCCCCGACGAGGCGGTGTAGGAGGTCCGGTTTTGGGGGCGTCCTCGGGACGGCTCGTGGGCCGAGAACGGGAGCTGCGCGATATCGGACATCGACTACGGGCCGGGCAGAACGTCCTCCTGAACGGCGATGCCGGTGTCGGCAAGACCCGCCTGCTCATCGAGATCGGGCAGAACCTGTCGCCCGACATGGAGACCGTGGCGATCCGCGGGAGCAGCGCGACGGCGGCGGTGCCGCTCCTGCCGTGGCTGCGATGGGTACCCCGCGCTCGTCAAGAGCCGCGAGCCATTCTCGTCGAGCTCTATGGCGATCGCGGAGAGCGCCGCTGCTGGTGATGATCGACGACGCGCAGACGCTGGACAGTGCATCGGCAGCGCTCGCCTACCAGATGTGCGCCGCCGAACGGATCCCCGTACTGCTGGCGGTTCGAGCGGGCGAGCCGCTTCCAGCCGCGATCGAGGCGGTCTGGCGCGACGAGCTCGCGGTGGATCTCCGTCTCCGCCCGCTCGACCGGCGCCACAGCGACGAACTCGTCACTGACCTGGTGGGTCCCGCGCAGGCTGCGCTGCTGGACGCGATCTGGCATCGCTGCCGCGGCCATCCTCTGTTCGTCCGCGAGCTGCTTCGCAGCTCGCAGCAGGACGGGACCCTGGTCGAGCTCGAGGGTCGACAGGGGTTCCGCTTCGACCCTGCGTGGCCGGCGTGGCTGGAGGCGCTGGTTCA
>JAWOCZ010000098.1:0-6355 GCA_046483565.1 Nitriliruptoraceae bacterium | reverse complement strand
ACCGACGAGGCCGTACTGGCCCAGCTTCGCACGTACGCAGGCGCGCTACGCCTCAACAGCGACGACCGGATCATCTCCTGGCTGCCGCTCTACCACGACATGGGCTTCATCGCGTGCCTCAATCTCCCGTTGCTCTACGGCGTGCCGACGGTCGTTCTCGACCCCGTGGAGTGGGTGAGCCGGCCGGCCAGCTTCCTGCAAGCAGCATCGGAGGAGGCCGCGACGCTGAGTTGGAACCCGAACTTCGCCTACGCGTTCATGGCGCAGAGGGTGCGCGACAGCGACCTGACGGGACTGGATCTCTCCTCCTTCCGGGCGCTGGTGAACTGCTCGGAACCGGTCACCCACTCCAGCCAACAACGTTTCGTGCAGCGGATGCAGCCGCACGGGCTCCGTGAGGACGTCTTCACCGGCTGCTATGCCATGGCCGAGACCACCTTCGCCCTGACCCACGGTGAGCCTGACGATCCTGCCAGCCTCGATCCGGTGGGTCCCTCGAACGGTGCGCGATCCAACGACGGCGACCCCTACGTCTCCGTTGGCCGGCCCCTCGACGGGGTCGAGATCCGCGTGGTCGATGAGAACGGCGACGAGTGTCCTGACCGCCGGATCGGTGAGATCTGGGTGCGGTCGCCCTTCAACTTCCGGGGCTACCTCGGCGATGACGAGGCGACCGAGCGTGCCTTCGCGGACGACTGGTACCGGACCGGCGACCTCGGCTACCGGGTCGGCGACGCCTTCTACATCACGGGACGGTCGAAGGATGTCCTCATCGTCGGAGGTGTGAACGTCTTCCCAGGCGATCTGGAGAACGTCGTCGGCGAGGTCGCCGGGGTCCAGCCCGGTCGTGCGGTGGCGTTCTCACGTTTCGATCCGCGTGCCCAGACCGAGCGCATCACGGTGCTGGCGGAATCTGCACTGGAAGGCCAGGAGGCCACCAAGGTCGTGGTCGAGATCCGTCAGCGGCTACTGGCCGCCTTCCAGATCGCGAACTTCGACGTCGCGCTCGTCCCTCCAGGCTGGCTCGTGAAGAGTTCGTCGGGGAAGATGGCCCGACCGGCGAACAAGGCGAAGTGGGAGGCCGAGCGCGAACTGAGCTAGGTCTCCGGCGCTCGGTGGCCATGGACCGACACTGGCTCGCAGCTGGCCGGGACCGTGCCTCGTCAGGTGCGATGGGCGGCGAGCCAGAGTTCGGCCTCCCGGAGCCAGTCGGGGTCGGAGATCAGAGACCGATGTAGCCAACCCCGCACCGGCGATGGCAGCATGCTCGCCACGGCTCGCGGGAACGAGCCGAGGTCACCGGCGGCAACGGCCCGAGAGAAGCTCTCTATCGCCCGACGTCGAGAACCCGATCGCAACGCCTCTGAGCCGATGAACCGGTGCTGACGACCCCAATCGAGTGGGACGCCGTCAGTCAGATCTGCTCGCTTGTCCTGGAGGATGCGGAGTTCCTGTCTGAAGTGGGCGGCGTCACGCGACATGTTCGTGTCGTGCTGTCGGTAGGCCACCAAGGGTCGTGAGACCGCGGCCGGCGGTCCTTGTCGCGTCAGCCTGAGGCTGACGTCCCAATCGGCGGGGAACGGCAGGCGGGGATCCAGGAGGCCATCGACGTCCAGGCAGCCGCGCCGCCAGATGAGGTTGGACATCCCGCCCGGGATCACGTACCTAAGTGGCAGTTGCTGCACGACCTCATCTGGAGGCAGCGGTGGTCGCCCGCTGATGATCCGACCCTGGGCGTCGATGTGGACGCACCCGGTGTAGACCCAGTTCCGGCCAGTCGTGCGCGCCGCTTCCAGCTGGGCATGCAACTTGTCCGGTGACCAGAGGTCGTCGTCGTCTAGGAATCCGACCCACTCTCCGTCGGCGTTCGCGAGCCCGGTGTTGCGGCCCCCGACGCTGCCGAGCGACACCGGGTTCCGGATGATCCGTAAGCGGGTGTCTTGGCAGGCGGCCAATTGGTCCTGGGTGCCATCGGTAGAGCCGTTGTCGACCACGATGATCTCGAGATCGACCGCGCGCTGCGCCAGGACGCTTCGCAGTGCCTCGGCAAGCAGCCGCCGACGGTTGTAGGAGGAGATGATGACCGACACTTGCGGCATCAGCTCTTCCCTTCACGGCGCGCAACGTGGGCCACGCTAGTCGGGGCTGTCGTGATGAGACCTCAAGGGATGGCTCTTCGCCTCCGATGCCACCGAGCGAGGACGGCAGATCGCGCGCGCCGTCCTGTAATGTTCGGCCATGGAGGGCATAGGGTGAAGGCAGTGATACTCGCAGGCGGTTTCGGCACGCGGTTGAGCGAGGAGACCGCGGTCAGACCGAAGCCGATGGTGGAGATCGGCGATCGCCCCATCATCTGGCACATCATGCGGACCTACGCCGCCCACGGCATCAACGACTTCATCGTCTGCTGCGGCTATCGCGGAGAGGTGCTCAAGGAGTACTTCCTCAACTACAGCCGTTGGGAGTCGGATCTCACGGTGGATCTGGGCTCCGGGGACGTGACGGTGCATCGCGGAGCCAGCGAGCCGTGGCAGGTGACGCTGGTCGACACCGGTCTCGACACCATGACCGGTGGCCGGGTGCGTCGCATCCGCGACTACCTCGACGATGAGACCTTCTGCCTCACCTACGGCGACGGTGTATCGGACGTGTCGATCAGTGAGCTGGTTGCTTTCCACCAGCGACAGGGCACGCGCGCCACCCTGACAGCGGTGCAACCCCCGGGTCGTTTCGGCGCGCTCACGTTGCACCATGGCGAGGACCGCATCGAGCACTTCATGGAGAAGCCGGCCACCGGTGACGGCGGCGACGAGGCGTGGATCAACGGCGGCTACTTCGTCCTCGAGCCCGAAGCGGTCGACTACATCGACGGTGACGACACGGTGTGGGAGCGTGAGCCGCTGGAACGCCTCGCCCGGGAGGGCAACCTCGCCGCCTACCGCCACCGAGGCTTCTGGCAGCCGATGGACACCTTGCGGGACAAGCACCTGCTGGAGGGCCTCTGGGAGCGCGGCGAGGCACCGTGGGCCGTCGACTGACCTAGCCTCGCGTCTCCCAGCACATCATGCCGTCACTGGAGGCGGACAGGTCCCGAGGAGGATCCATGCTGACCCCGCTCGTCAACACGCCGCAGGCTGCGCCGATCAGGACGGCGGTCGTCGGTGCGGGCTTCGTCGCCCGAGGCCTGGTGCACCGCATCGCGCGGCGCTCCACGATGGCGCCGCCGCTCGTGGTCAGTCGCCGCGTCGATCCAGCGGTCGCGATCCTCGAGCGGGCTGGCTACGCCGCTGACGCGATCGTGCGCAGTGAGGACGCCGAGGTGCTGGGACAGGCCGTGGCTGACGGACGTCCCACCGTCACCACCGACGCGGCTGCGCTGCCCGAGGTCGCGGGTGTGGACGTCGTCGTCGAAGCAACAGGTGCGATGGAGCACGGCACGACCGTCATGCTGGCGGCGCTGGCCGGGCATCGCCACGTCGTCTCCATGAACGCCGAGGTGGATGCGCTGCTGGGCCATCACCTCGAGGCGGTTGCCGCCCGCAACGGTGTGACCTACTCGATCGCCGACGGGGACCAGCCTGGTGTGCTGCTGCGCATGATCGCCGAGACCCACCAGCTCGGCTTGGAACCCGCGGTCGCGCTCAACTGCAAGCGCAACCTCGATGTGCACCAGAACCGCACGGACAGCCGCCCCTACGCGGAGCGCGACGGCACCAGCGTCGCCATGACCACCGCGTTCGGCGACGGCACGAAGATGCACATCGAGAACGTCGTCACCGCGAACCTCAGTGGGCTCGTCCCACCGCCGCTCGGGACCTCCGGTGTGCGCACGGAGTTGGCGCGCGTCGCCGAGGACGTCCGTGCCGCCGGGGTCGCCGAGGGCTCGGTGCACTACACCCTGGGTGGCGACTTCGGCGGTGGTGTGCTCATCCTGGCCAGCTCGTCCGACCCGGAGTTCGATGCGCCGTACCTGCGCTACGGCAAGCTCGGGGACGGCCCCTGGTACCCGCTGTTCCGCCCCTACCACCTGATCCACATGGAGGTCCCGACCACGATCGAACAGGTCGTGGCCGGCGGGCCTGCCCTCGGGCGCCGCACGCCGCAGCCGGTCGCGTTGTGCGCAGCGGTCGCGAAGCGTGGATTGGAGGCTGGCGAGGCATTGGACGGCATCGGCGGTGACACCAGCTACGGCGTCGCCGCCAGCGTCGGAGAGGGCGCCGAGCTGCTGCCGATCGGTCTGTCGGGCCACGCGACCATGCGCCGCCCGGTCGCGGTCGATCGGCCGATCACCCTCGACGACGTCGAGCTCGACGAGGACGCCTTCCTCGTCCGACTCCACCGCGAGATGATCTGAGCGACGCCGCAGATGTGGTCGGTCACCACCGAAGAGGAGAGGGCGCATGCGCTTCGAGCCGCTCGAGGTCGACGGAGCGGTCCTGGTCCATCCAGCACCGCGCAGCGACGAGAGGGGATGGTTCGCGCGCATCTTCTGCGCCGAGGAGTTCGCCGCCAACGGACTCGAGCCGGCCGTCGCGCAGGTGAACCTCGCCACGACCGTCGAAGCCGGCACGGTGCGGGGTCTCCACTACCAGCTGCCCCCGGCGGGCGAGGCCAAGCTGGTGCGCTGCGTCGCCGGCGCGATCTTCGACGTGGTCGTCGACAACCGCCCCTGGTCACCGACCTTCGGGCGCTGGGCGGGAAGCGAGCTCTCCTCCGACGATGCGGTGGCGCTCTACGTACCGCCGGGCTGCGCCCACGGCTACCAGGCCCTCACCGACGGTGCGTGCGCGCTCTACCAGGCCAGTACGCCGTACACCCCCGAGCTCGAGCGCGGTATCAACCACGCTGATCCCCAGCTCGCGATCGCCTGGCCGCTGCCATCGAGGAACGTGTCCGACAAGGACCGTGCACTGCCGGCGCTGGACACCGCCGAGCTTCCGCACCCACCGGCGTAGCTCGCGGAGGGCCGGTGTCCGCGCCCAGCCCGAGCTACTGACTCAGGCGGGGTACCCGACGCCGTCGTACTGGGCCAGCTCGTCCGGCGTGAGCATCCGACGCCCGTCCACGACCAGGACGTCCCGGTCGCCCAGCAGCTGCGGCAAGGTGGCGTACTCGGGCCACGCCGTGACCAGCAGCACGGCATCGACACCCGCCAGTGCCGTCTCCAGGTCCGGTTCGTACACGATGCCGTCATCGCCGAGGAACGCCCTCGCGTTCGGGAGCGCGATGGGGTCGTGCACCACCACGCGAGCCCGTGCCCCGAGCAGTCGGGGGACGATCTTGAGCGTCGGCGACTCGCGGATGTCGTCGGTGCCCGGCTTGAAGGCCGCGCCGAGCACCGCGATACGCGCACCGTCCGGGTCGAGGTGTCGGCGCAGGCGATCGAGCAGCACCTCAGGCTGGGCCTCGTTGACAGCGATCACCGAACGCAGGATCGGCATCGGAACATCAGCGGCCTCACCATGAGCCACCAGCGCCTTGACGTCCTTGGGGAAGCAGCTGCCGCCGAACCCACAGCCTGCTCCCAGGTAGACCAGGATGCCGGGGGAGACCCGCTGACCGTCGACGATGGGGGAGAGGCGCCGGTCGAGGTGCACCCCCTCGAGCACCTCGGTGACATCGGTCCCGAGTTCCGAGCAGAGGTTGCCGATCTCGTTGGAGAACGAGATCAGGGTGGCCAGCAGCGCGTTGGACGTGTACTTGACCATCTCGGCGGTTCTCGGATCCACATGCAGGATCGGGGTCGTCTCGAAGACCGAGTAGAGCTCGCTGAGGACCTGAAGCGTTCGCTCGTCGACACCACCTAGCACGATCCGGTCGGGCTCGAGGAAATCCTCGACCGCCACGCCCTCACGGAGGAACTCCGGGTTCATGGCCAGGCCGACGTCCTGGCCGATCCGCTTGCCCGACGCCTCGGCGATCGCCGGTCCAACGACCTCCTCGGTGGTTCCCGGTACCACCGTGCTCTTGACCACCACCACGTGGTAGCGATCCAGATCGGCGAGCGCGGCGCCGATCTGCTCCGCGGCCCCGACGATCTGTCCGAGGTCGATGCGGTCCTCGCCGAAGGGCGTGCCGACGGCCAGGATCGTGACATCGGTGGCCGCGATCGCGGCGGCGAGGTTGGTCGTCGCCCGGAATCGCTCCCCCACGACCCCCTGAAGGAGCTCTTCCAGACCATCCTCATGGATCGGCGAGCTCCCGGCGTTGATCGCATCGACCTTGTCGGCATCCAGGTCGACGCACACCACGTCGTGTCCGACGTGTGCGAGGCACACCCCGGAGACGAGTCCCACGTAGCCGGTTCCGACGACGGACACACGCACGGTCAGCCTTCCTGTTCGGCGAGGTACCA
>JAWOCZ010000082.1:0-2787 GCA_046483565.1 Nitriliruptoraceae bacterium | reverse complement strand
GCGACCAGACGCCCGGCGCCGACCAGCGCGACCAGCCACCCGGCGCCGACCAGCGCGACCAGCCACCCGGCGCCCAACAGCGCGACCAGACACCCGGCGCCCAACAGCGCGACCAGACACCCGGCACCGACCGGCGCGACCAGACACCCGGCGCCCAACAGCGCGACCAGACACCCGGCACCGACCAGCGCCAGACCGGCCCCGACCGGTCGGATCGACCCGACGCCGCGGATCCGCAGCGTCAACAGCCTGCTCCGGGAGCCGGATCGCCCGGGTCAGCGGAGCAGCGTGGCAACACGCCGGGGGACGCCGAGGTCACGCCGGAGGACGCCGGAGACGCGTCGGACGACGCCAGTGACGCGCCTGGCGACGCCGGGGACGCCCCGGACGACCGAGCACCCGAAGCACCGGGTACGGCCGACACGCAAGCACCGGGTACGGCCGACCCGAGCGGCACCACACCGCCGGCGACGACCGACGGTCGGACGCCGGCTCCCCGTGGCGACACATCGACCGACACATCGACCGACGGGTCGGATGCCGGGGCTGGCCCCAACTCGGACGAAGCAGCTTCACGTCCCGGCGCGGCACCCGAACGTCCCTGAGCCACGATGCCGACCGAGCGCCTGTCCCGGTCGGCGGCGCCGGCGCATGCAGGAAACTGCGGCGGGACCGCACGGGTCCCGCCGCACGGAGCGTGCTCAGGCCTGCTGCGCCGAGAACATCCACAGCTGCATCTCGAGCCCGTCCAGGATCTCGATGAGCAGGTCCTCGCTCGCGACGTCGACGTCGCCGAGCCCCTCGAGCCGCGAACGCGTGGCCTGCGCGACGGCCTGGATGCGGTCGGACATCGCGGCGACCACGTCGGTCTGGTGCGTCCAGGAGGCCGGCGCCGGGTCGGCCGGAGAGTCACCGGCGACGCGCTGGACGCGGCCGTCGGGAGCGATCCCGACCGAGGTCATGCGCTCGGCCACGTCATCGGACCAGAGCCGGTACTGGTCGGTCACCTCGTCGAGCTGCAGGTGGACCGACCGGAAGCTCGGGCCGACCACGTTCCAGTGCAGCTGCTTGGCGGTCAGGGACAGATCGAGCAGATCGACCAGCAGGGGCTGCAGGCGCTCCTGCACCGCTGCCTTGGCCGTGTCGCTGAGCGTCGAGCGAACGGCACTGGCCGCGCCGACCGCTGTGGTCCTGGGAGTCTCGGTGGTGGACATCGGTGCGATCCTTGGTCTCGGTCGTTGACGAGAGGGTCGTTGGCGAGAGGGTCGTTGGCGAGAGGGTCGTTGGCGAGAGGGTCGTTGACTACCGGTGACGACCGTTGGGCTACCGGTGGCTACCGGTGGTTCGGAACCGCGGCCGGCTCGTGCGACCCTGTGGCGGGAACGCCGGACGCGCGAACACCGATCGATCGCGGTGCGTGCCCTACCGTAGTGGCCGTCGCCGGCCCGGCTAGGGCCCTGTGGACACGGTCGGGGCATCGCACGGCCGTCGCTCGCGCGCGTGACCGAACGGCCCACGCTTCCACTGCTGGACCCTGACGAGAGGCACGATGGTGGCACGCACCTCGCTGGACGGCACGCACCTGCGCGCCATGCGTGACGAGGACACCGATGGCCTGATCGCTCTGGTGGGCGCGGCCTACGCCGAGTACGACGGCTGCGTACTCGATCTGCCCGGCGTCGATGCCGACCTGACGGCCCCGGCGACCACCGCCGCGGCCCGCGGCGGGCGCTGGTGGGCCCTGGAGCGCGAGGGCACCATCGTGGGATCGGTCGGGGCCGGCCCCGTCGACGAGCACGGCGTGCTGGAGCTCAAACGTTGGTACCTCGCTGCGGAGCTCCGCGGCCGTGGGCTGGGAGCACGGCTGGTCACCCGGGTGGAGACGCACGCCGCCGGGCTCGGCGCGACCACGGTCGAGCTGTGGAGCGATTCGCGGTTCGAGCTCGCCCACGCGCGCTACGCGCGCCTCGGCTACCACGACACGGGGCAGCGTCGTGACCTCCACGACCCGTCCGAGACCACCGAGTTCCACTTCCGCAAGGCCCTCGTCCCCGACGAGACCGTCCCGCCGGTCCACCTCGACGGCCCCTTCGGCGAGGAGGAGGTGATCGCCCGGGGGCTCCCGGACGGCAACGTCCTCAGGGGCCGGGTGGCCGGGTGCCGCTACGTGCTGGAGGTCGACCACGCGTGGCGGCCCCGCCGCGTCCTGGTGGTCACCGACAGCGACACGACCACCCTGACCTCTGACGGGGCCGGACGCTGGTGGCAGCGGGGCGAGCCCGTCGAGGAGCTCGCCGGCTGCACCGACATCGGGCTCGGGCTCAGCCCCGCGGCCGTCCAGTTCCCGATCCGGCGCCTGGGCCTGCAGACCGGGGCGGGGGCCGACGTCCGGTTGGCGCTCCTCCCCCACCCCCTGGGCCCGGGCCCGGCGGCCGTCGCCGAGCCGACGCGCTCGCGCTTCGACCGCACCGGGGTCCGCAGCTACCGCCAGCACCTCGATGACGCCGATATCGACATCGAGGTGGACCAGCACGGCCTCCCGCTGCGCGTCGGCACCCAGTGGCGCCGACGCGAGATGGCCGAGACGGCCTGAGGTTCAGGCCATCTTCTGCCCGGCCGAGCGCAGCTCCTCGGCGGCCTGCACGACCCGCTCGGCCATGCCGATCTCACCCTTCTCCGAGTAGGACCGGGGGTCGTAGACCTTCTTGTTGCCGACCTCGCCGTCGACCTTGAGCACCCCGTCGTAGTTGGTGAAGAAGTGGTCGACCAGCGGCCGGGTGAAGGCGT
>JAWOCZ010000258.1:0-3840 GCA_046483565.1 Nitriliruptoraceae bacterium | reverse complement strand
CCCTCGAGCGAGGCCGCGGCCCGACCGTGAGACCGGCAGCCAGCCCCGTGCCAACAGGGAGGTGGCGCTCCCCCAGCTCTCGGGAAGCGCCACCGGTTGGCAGGTCCGCTCGGGTCACGGCAGGGCCTCGAAGGTGCCACCACGCCGGAGCAACAGCTCCTTCTCGCGGAAGGTGTCGGTGTCCAGCGTCTCTGCCGGGACGTGCCCGGACTCCACCGCGTCCAGCAGCAGCTGCTCGTACGGGCTGTAGATGTCGTCGATCAGGGCCTGCGAGGGCTCCAGGGCGGACGCTGGGAGTTGCCCACTGGCGACGAGCCGCTCCGTCAGCAGCCGGTCGATGTCCACCGACTCCATCGGGATGTAGCCCTGCTCGGCGAGCTGGTAGAGGAACTCCTGGCTCCCCACCGCCGGTCCGACGGCGGTCTCCGGGACGACCTCCGCGGTGTCGGTCGCAGGGTTGATGGCGAAGAGGGCGCTCGCCAGCCCGACCAGGGCGACGAACACCACGGCGGCGACGCCCCAACCGCTCAGGCGACGAGATGGGCCTGCGACGACCTGCTGGTCGCCACTCACGTGCTCCTTCACGTGTGCGTTGCGCCTCGTTGTGGTCTGCTCGGGGATCTTGGTGCTGGTCTGCATCGTCCTCCCCCCTTCCTGCTTCTCGGGTGATGGTCCGATGATGCGCTCCGCCGGTGGCAGCGACGCCGCAGCGGCGCTGCAACCGGCTGCAGACCGGCTGCAAGGACGCCCACGACGGGTCAGCGGGGCGCTGCGAACCCCGGCCCCTCGCGCGGCGGTGGCGGAGGGCCCCCCGGCGAGGTGCCCGGACGATCAGCGCCGGCGGCGGGCCGCGGGGGCGGCGCGCTCCCCGACGGCACGGGTGGCGTCGTGGGCGGTGCGAGGCCCGATGGCCCTTGCCGCGCCGGTCGGGACATCTGCGGACGTGACCCGCCGGGGGTGCGCTGCTGGACGGCGGCGGCGACCGCCTGCAGGAAGGCTCCCGGCGCCGTGCCGGCCGGTGGCAGGGGCTGGACCCGCGGGGCGATCACGGTCGCCACCTCGCTGGCCAGCTGCCAGGCGGCAGCGTCCGGCAGATCCGTCTGTCGGCGCAGCGTCTCGCGCACGAGCGCGTACTCCCGGGGACCCAGGGCCGACACGTCGACCTGGGCCACGTAGGTCGCCGCGCCCGGCGGTGGCACGAAGGTCGAGGCGGTCGGCTCCGCGGCGATCCCGCGCTCGCGGACCACCAACGTGCCGGCCGCCAGGTCGCCCAGCCGTTGTGCGCGCGGGCTGACGAAGGAGGCGATGCTCGCGATCAGGCCGGTGGTCAGCAGCACCTCGACCGGTGCGGTCACCGCCCGGATCGTGGCGTGGCGCACACCGACGGGAGCCCCCTCGACGGTGACCACGCGCAGCCCCATCGCGGCTTTGCCGAGCGTCCGTCCGCGCCACAGGGTCTCGAAGCCGATCGGGTAGCCGAACTGCCACAGGAACGCCAGCACCAGCGCGATGGCGATGCCCAACCCGCTGTCGAACCAGCCACCGCCGTCCAGGGCGAGCTGCACCAGGCTCAGCAGCAGGAAGACCACGGCGAACAGCAGCAGATCGAGCAGGTACGCGATCCCACGCGACCCGATCGTGGCCACCTCGAGGTCGAGGGCGACCGCATCCGGCGTGACGAAGCCGTGGTCGGACCGCGGCGGTGCGCTCGCGCCCACCCTGCTCTCCTCCTGCTCGCCACTGGCCCTACGCTGCGTCACCCGACGCTAGCGGCCGGCGAGCGGGCCACGGTGCCATCCCGGCTGCCACGAGCCAGCAGGAGCCCAGCGATCGTCACCACCGTCGACGACTTCATCGCGGCGAACGAGGCGGACTGGCGGCGCCTCGACGACCTCGTCGTGCGAGCGGGCCGCGACCCCCGCCAGCTCACCCCCTCGGAGATCGACGAACTCGTCCACCTCCACCTGCGGACCAGCTCACAGCTGTCGACCGCCAGGACCCACCTCGGCGACCCCGACCTGACCGCTGCGCTGTCGCGTCGCGTCGCGAGGTCGGCAGCGGTCGTACACGGCACGCGACCGCGGACCTGGCGCGCGTTCGTCGCCGGAGTGACGCGCACCTTCCCGGCGGCGGTGTGGCACGCCCGGCTGCCGATCGCGGTGTCCACGTTGGTGTTCGTGGCCAGCTTCGCGGTCATGGCGATCTGGCTGGCGCTCTCCCCCGAGGCGGTCGCGGCCGCCGCACCGGAGGCGGTCCGCGAGGCCTACCTCGAGCAGGACTTCGAGGCCTACTACTCCTCGGAGCCAGGCACCGCCTTCGCCGCCCGGGTGTTCACCAACAACGCCGCGGTCGGGGCACTCGCCTTCGGCATGGGGGTGCTGTGGGGCGTGCCCACCCTCTACGTGCTGGCGCTCAACGGGATCAACGTCGGGCTGGCCGCGGGACTGTTCCACGCCGCCGGGGACGCCACCACGTTCTGGACCCTGATCCTGCCCCACGGGATGCTGGAGCTGACCGCGGTGTTCATCGCCGGCGGAGCGGGGCTGCGTCTCGGCTGGGCGGCGCTGGCACCGGGCGACCGCACCCGCACCGCGGCGCTGGCCGAGGAGGGCCGCCGGGCGGTCGTGATCGTGCTCGGCCTGGTGCTGGTGTTCCTGGTCGCCGGCCTGCTCGAGGGCTACGTCACCGCGGCCCCGTGGCCGACCTGGGCCCGGGTCGCCACCGGCGCGGTGGTGTGGGCCGGCGTCGTCGGCTGGCTCGTGGTCGCGGGCCGACGAGCGGCCGCCGACGGGCTGACCGGCGCGCTCGGCGAGCGCGCGCCGGCACGTCCTACCACCCGCCGCGGGTCTTGACGTCGAGGTAGGTGTCGCACACCCGCGCGGCCAGCTCGGCCGGCGGGGCGTCGACGACCCGGGCGCCGGCCGCCTGCAGCCGTGCCGCCACCCGGCGACGCTCGGCCAGGACCTGTGTGGCGGCGGCCGCCGCGTAGACGTCCTCGACGCCGTCGGGTGATCGGTCGCGCAGCTCGGCCAGGGCAGGATCGCGGGCGGCGGCGATGACCACGGCGTGCTCGCGGGTCAGCAGCGGCAGCGCCGGCAGCAGCGTCTCCTCCACCGCACCCGGCGCCAGCTCCGTGAGGATCACCAGCAGCGCCCGGCGACGGAACCGCGCCAGGGTCGTGCGGAAGGCCGCGCGGTACCCGGCCTCGACCAGCTCCGGTTCCAGGGCGTGCATCGCACCGGACAGCCGCCGGAGCTGCCCGCTGTCGCGACGCGGGGCGATGAGCGCGCGCACCTCGGCGGAGAAGGCCACCAGCCCGGTGCGGTCACCGAGGTGGGTGGCCACCGTGGCCAGCGCCAGGGTGGCGTCCATGGCGTGATCGAGCCGGGGTACCGCATCGACCAACCCCGCCATCGTCCGCCCGGTGTCCAGCAGCACCAGGACGGTCTGGTTGCGCTCGGCGCGGAAGGTGCGCACGATCGGGTGGCCGCGCCGGGCGGTGGCCGCCCAGTCGAGGTGGCGGAACTCGTCACCTTCGACGTACTCGCGCAACGCCTCGAACTCCGTTCCCCCACCGCGTCCCCGGACCGAGCGCGCGCCCTCCTCCAGGATCCGGGCTCGGCGGATCCTCAGCTCCGCAGCGTCGCGCGAGCGGAAGCTCGGATGCACCTCGATGCGACCGGGCAGGGAACGGCGGGCCTGCCGCGTGGCCAGGCCGAGGGGGCCGACCACGCGCACGGTGCAGCCGGCGGGGGTGAAGGTGCCGCGACGCGACGGCCGGCACGGGGTCGTCGCACGGCTCCGGCCGTGCGCGGGCAGCCTCGCCCGCACCCGTCGCGC
>JAWOCZ010000215.1:0-8426 GCA_046483565.1 Nitriliruptoraceae bacterium | reverse complement strand
CGAGTCCCAGCACCGACCCAAGGACCTCCGTCCGCTCGGCGAGCTGCGGACCCAGTACTACGTGCTGCTCGACGTGGAGGACGCACCGGGCGTCCTGGCCGCCGTGGTCGCCGAAGGTCGTGGCCACCGCGGCCAGGACGCCCGGTGCGTCCTCCACGTCGAGCAGCACGTAGTACTGGGTCCGCAGCTCGCCGATCGGACGGAGGTCCTTGGGTCGGTGCTGGGACTCGGTGGCCCCGCGGGCGGTCTGCAGGAGGTTGCGTGCCACGTCGATGACGTCGCCGACGACCGCCGAGCCGGTCGGCTCCGCGCCCGCGCCACGGCCGTAGAACATGAGCTCACCGGCCGCCACGGCCTCGACGTAGACCGCGTTGAAGGAGCCACGGACGCTGGCAAGCGGGTGCTCCTTGGGCAGGAACGCCGGGTGGACGCGGACGCCCACGCGACCGTCCACCTCGCTGGCGATGCCGAGCAGCTTGATCACGTACCCCAGACGGTCCGCCACCCGGATGTCGGTCGCGTTCACCGTCTCGATGCCCTGGGTGAACACATCATCGGCGTGCACCGCGGTGTCGAAGGCCAGGGAGGCCAGGATCGCGCACTTGGCGGCGGCGTCGTGCCCCCCGACGTCGGCGGTCGGGTCGGCCTCGGCGTAACCGAGCGCCTGGGCCTCGGCGAGCACCTCGCCGTAGTCGGCCCCCTCCTCGGTCATGCGGGTCAGGATGTAGTTGGTCGTGCCGTTCAGGATCCCGACCACCCGCTGGACGCGGTCGCCGGCCAGGGACTCCTTCATCGGCTTGATGATCGGGATCGCACCGGCCACGGCCGCCTCGTAGGACAGGTCGACGCCGGCCGCCTGCGCGGCGGCGTAGAGCTCCGGTCCCTCGTGGGCGACCAGCTCCTTGTTCGCGGTGACCACGGGCTTGCCGAGCTCGAGCGCCCGGCGGATCAGGCCGCCGGCCGGGTCCCGGCCACCCATGACCTCGACGACGACGTCGACGTCCTCGGCCTCCACGACCTCGCGCGCGTCGGTGGTGAACACCGTCGACGGCAGGCCGAGTCCCCGGTCGCGGTCGGTGTCCCGGACCAGGATGCGGGTCAGCTCGAGTCGGGCTCCGGCGCGCGCGGTGATGTCCTCCGCCTCACGGGCCAGGATCGTGGCGACGCCGCTGCCGACGGTGCCACATCCGAGCATGCCGATGCGGATGACGCGGTCCACGGGCGATCCTCACAGGAGCGTGGGGGTGAAGGGGTGCCGAACGAGACTACCGGTCGGCCCGTGGACGTCCGTGGCCCGGGGTGGCGGGAGCGGAGGCGGTCCACACCGTGGCGTGGGGACGGGATCCGAGCCGGCGGGAGAGCAGGTCCGCGCCGGACCCCGGGTCGGCGGCCAGCCCGATCCGGGCGCTCGGATCGACCTCGAGGTGGTGCGCGATCGCCCGGTGGGTCAGCGCCGAGGCGATGCCCCGCCGACGGTGGGCGGGGTGGACGACCACGTCCTCGACCACCGCCAGCCCCTGCCGGTCGTGGAGCAGGCTCAACCGGGCCACCGGCATGCCGTGGCGCAGCGCCACCCACACCTGGCAGCGACCGATGCGGGCGAGCTCGCGCTGCTGCTCCACCGACCAGGCCACAGACGCGTCGTCGTTGCCGCGCCAGTCGTCGGGGGTGTCACCGGCGAGGTAGCGGTACAGCACCGTGGTGGCGTGCCAGCGGCGGTCCACCGGTCCGCCCGCCTGGCCGTCGGGGGCCGGCACCGGGGCGAGCTCGACCGCGGCACCGCCCACGGGTGGGACCAGCTGGTCGAGCAGCAGCACCGTGACCGGTGCGAGCTCCAACCCGAACGTGCGGGCACGACGCTCCACCTCGGTGTCCGGCGTCGGGGAGACCGGCGGCGCGCCGGGGTCCAGGGGGGTCTCCCAGCGCAGCTGGACGTGGCCGGCCCCGAGGCTGCCGATCGTCTGCTCGTAGCGATCGACGAAGGCCTGCAGCTGCTCCGGCTCCGGGACCCCGGTGAGATCCAGGGTGTTGCCGTGGCGGACGTCCGGTCGGGACGGGGTCCGCACCGCCACGTGGTCGCGCGCGTAGGTCACCAGCGTCACCGGGGAGAGCCCGGCCCTGAGCACCGACAGCCCGAGCCGCTCGTCGAGGCGGCGGATGCGCGGCCCGTCGCTCACGTCAGCGGGACGTCGTGGCTGACGAGGTCGTCGAACGTCTCGCGCCGCACGAGGTCGCGGACCACCCCGTCGCGCACCAGCACGGCTCCGGGTCGCACCAGCCGGTTGTAGTTGGACGCCATCGACGCGGTGTAGGCACCGGTGGCCGCCACCGCCAGCAGGTCACCGACCACCAGATCGGAGGGCAGCGGGGCGTGCTCGCGCACCAGGTCCCCGGACTCGCAGTGCTTGCCGACGACCGTGACCGCCTGCGGCTCCGCCTCGCTGGTGCGGTTGGCCAGGGTCACCTCGTGCTCCGCGTCGTAGAGCGCCGGGCGGATGTTGTCGCTCATGCCGCCGTCGACGCTGACCCAGGTCGTCAGCCCCGGCAGCGGCTTGATCGTGCCGACCTCGTAGAGGGTGACCGTGGACGGGCCGACGATGGCGCGTCCCGGCTCGACGAACAGCTGCGGCTGGGGGTAGCCGAGCGTCTCGCACCGCTCGGCCACGGTCTCGAGCACCGCCTTGCCGTAGCGGCGCACCTCGACCGGGTGGTCCTCGTGGGTGTAGCGGATCCCCATCCCGCCGCCGAGGTTGAGCTCGGGCAGGGTGACACCGTGCTCGGCCCGCCACCGGGACAGCAGGTCGAGGGTCACCTCGGCGTTGGCGATGAAGGGGTCGGTGCCGAAGATCTGCGAGCCGATGTGGGCGTGGACGCCGACGACCTCGACGTGCGGCAGGGCAAGGGCGCGTTCGAAGGCCTCGTCGGCCAGCCCGAGCGAGAGGGTGAAGCCGAACTTCGCATCGTCGTGGCCCGTGCGGACGTACTCGTGGGTGTGCGCGTCGATACCGGGGGTGATCCTGAGCCAGACCGTGGCCGTGGTGCCACGGGCGGCGCCCAGCCGCTCCAGCCGGTCGAGCTCCTCGAAGGAGTCCACGACGATCCGCCCGACGCCGGCGTCCAACGCCTGGGCCAGCTCGGCCTCGGACTTGTTGTTGCCGTGCAGGATCAGCCGCTCGGGGGCGATGCCGGCCACCAGCGCGGTGTGCAGCTCCCCGCCGGAGGCGACATCGATCTTGAGCCCCTCCTGATCGACCAGCTGGAGGAGCCCGATCGTGCACCACGCCTTGGAGGCGTAGGTGACCTCCACGCCGGGGAAGCCGGCCACGTAGGCACGGCAGCGCGTGCGCAGGTCCTCCTCGTCGACGACCCACAGCGGCGTGTCGTGCGCAGCGGCCAGCGCCGGCAGCGGGACACCACCGATCGTCAGCACGCCGTGGTCGTCGCGGACCGCGGTGAGCGGCCAGGGTCCGGTGGTCATCGTCACATCCTCTCCGGCGCGGACACCCTGAGCAGCGCCAGCGCGTTGGCCAGCACCTGCTTCGCGGCGACGGCGAGGTGGTAGCGGGCCCGGCCGAGCGCCGGATCCGCGGCGACCTCGCCGCCCGGCGCGTCCGTCTGGCCGCTGGCGGGGGCCAGGATCCGGCACTCCACGTAGAAGCGGTGGAAGGTGCCGGCCAGCTCCTCGGCGTAGCGGGCCAGGCGCTGGGTGGCACGCAGCTCCGCGGCCTCGGCGACGACCAGCGGCAGCCCGGCCATGGCCGTCAGCAGCGCCAGCTCCGCGGGGTGGGTCAACAGCGACAGGTCCGCGTCCTCGCTGCTGCCGTGGTCGAACCCGCGCTCGTCCGCGTTGCGCAGCACCGAGGCGATGCGCGCGTGGGCGTACTGCACGTAGTAGACCGGGTTCTCCATGGACTGCGCCGTGACCACGGCGAGGTCGAAGTCGATCGTGGTGTCGAGCCCCTGGCGCAGGAAGTGGTAGCGCAGGACGTCCGGTCCGACCTCGTCGAGCACCTCGTCGAGGTCGACCGTCTCCCCCGCCCGCTTGGACATGCGCACCGGCTCGCCACCGCGCAGCAGGTTGACCAGCTGGCCGATCCGGATCTCGACGCGCTCGGGTGGGACCCCGAGGCACGCCGCGGCCGCCTTGAGACGGTCGACGTAGCCGTGGTGGTCGGCGCCGAGCAGGTAGTAGAGCTGGTCGGCGCGCGACCACTTGTCCCTGAGGTAGGCGCAGTCGGCGGCGAAGTAGGTCGGCCGCCCGTCGGAGCGGACCAGCACGCGGTCCTTGTCGTCCCCGTGCTCCGCGGTCCTGAGGAACAGCGCACCGTCGGCGGTGTAGGCCTCGCCCCGCTCGGTGAGCTCGGCGACCGTGGCCTCGATCGCCCCACTCGCGTGCAGGCCCTCGCGCTCCGAGAACCACACGTCGAAGTCCACGCCCATGGCGTGCAGGCCCGCCTCGATGTGCTGGCGCATCACCTCCACGCCGAGCACCCCGACGCGGGCGGCACGCGCCGCCGCATCGACGTCGTCCGGCTGCACCTCGAAGACCACCTCGCCGTGCTCGGCGCGCAGCTGCGCTGCCACCTCGGCGATCGCCTGGCCCCGGTAGTGCTCCTCGGTCAGCTCACCACCGGTGGCCACCAGCACCACGGACTCCCCGAACAGCCGGATCTGCTCACCGGCGTCGTTGACGTAGTACTCGCGGGTGACCGCGTGGCCGGCGGCCTCGAGGAGCTCGGCGATCGCGTCACCCGTGGCCGCCCACCGGCCGGCGCCGACGTGCAGGGGCCCGGTGGGGTTGGCGGAGACGAACTCCACGTTGACGTGCCGGCGCTCGTCCGGCGGGACCTGGCTGTGGCCGTAGTGGGCGCCCTCGGCCAGCACGCGTCGGACCAGGTCCTGGTGGTAGCGGTGGGCGAAGCGGAAGTTGATGAACCCCGGCCCGGCGATCAAGACCTCCTCGATGACCGCCGGCGCCTCGAGGTGGTCGATCACCAGCTGGGCGAGCTCGCGGGGGTTGCGCTGGGCGGGCTTGGCCAGCCGCAGCGCCAGCGTGGTGGCCCAGTCCCCGTGCCCGGCCTGCTTCGGCTTCTCCAGGTCCGGTTCGGCCGTCGGCAGGGCGGCAGCGACCAGGGCGGCGCGCAGGCGCGCATCCAGGTCGGCGAGGACGGGGTCGAGCAGGGGCGTGCGGGCCATAGAGCGTCGTCCATCTGGTCGGGCGAGGTCGCGACGGGCAGCACCGTGGCACCGGGGATGCGGACCCGGGGGCACAGCGCCGCAGGAGCGTACGCGCCCGCCGACAGCCAGCCCCCACCGAACGGCGAGCCGAGCGGTCGTGGTACCGTCACCGGCCGCGGTCGATGACCGTGTCCTGCCCCCGTAGCTCAGTGGATAGAGCACCGGCCTCCGGAGCCGGAAGCGTAGGTTCGATTCCTACCGGGGGTGCTCTACCGGGGGTGCTCTGCCACGGCCCGACGGCGCAGGCGCCGGCCGACGCGCCAGACCACCAGTGCCAGCAGCAGCAACCCGATGACGCCCCACAGCCCGATCGGCGAGCGCCACACGGTCGGTGGGGGCTCGGACGCCGCCAGCCCGGTGGCCGGCAGGCGCAGCTCGGCCACGATCCCCGCATGGTCGGTGGGCAGGCAGTCGAGCTCCTCCGGCACGTGTGCGAGCACCCCGGCCTCGACCAGGCGCTCCGCCGCGGCGCGGGCCGTCGCCTGCTGACCGGGAGCCTCGCAGGCCCACAGGTCCGCACCGTCCGGCCACGCGTTGCCGATGACGCGGGCGTCCACCACCTCGATACCGCCGCGCACCAGCACGTAGTCGAGCCGGTCGGTGAAGCCGGAGGTGTTGCCCATCTCCAGCGCCGCGTCGAGCCGACCCGGGTCGGGACCGGCCAGTTCCGCGCTCGATCCCCACGTCAGGTTGGCGCCGTCCAGCGGGTCGGGACCTGCATCCTCCAGCCCACCCTGGCGCAGCATCCAGTAGGCGTTGCACCCGGCCCGGGCGGTGTCCACCGTCGGGTCCTGGACCTGTCCCGGGCACGTGGCCCCTTCCTCGGGCTGCAGCGCCGGGTTGGGGGTCCCGGCCGGCCGCGGGTCCCTGGGGTCGGCGTTCAGATCGCCCATGACGACCAACGGGGTCGCCGTCCCGGCCAGGTCGGCCAGCAGCTGCCGCGCCTGCAACGCCCCCGTCGGCACCTCGTCGGGATCCCACAACGACTCGAGGTGGGTCGTGACGAACCGGACGGTCCCGCCGTCGAAGGCGAGGTCCGCGAAGGCGTAGCCCCGGTCGATCACCAGCACGGTCGGCACGACGCTGTACCGATCGCCGAAGGCGCGGCCGCCGGCGGCGACCACCCGGTCGGCCAGGTCCTCGCGCACCAGGAGCGCATCGGCCAGGTCGAACCCGCAGGTGGCCGTGTCGGTGCCGAACCGGGGCTGGAAGGTCGTCGGATCCTCCACCCGGGACAACAACGGCAGCGCCGGGATGCCGTAGCCCTCCTGCCGCGCACGGCCCCCGTCGGCCGCCGCGATCACGTAGGGCACCCCGGCGGCACGGGTCGCCTCCAGGAAGCCCGAGGTGAAGTCGAACACGGTCTCGAGCCGGCCGAGGTCGCCACCGCGGCACCGCCACCGCGTCGCCTCCTGCAGGCCGATGACGGCGGGTTCCTCACGGACCACCTCGGCGGCCAGCCGTTCCACGCGACGGTCGAAGTCGGTCGCGGCCACCTGCTCCCACATGAACTGTGCAGCGGCTGGCATGTCCGGCAGCAGCTCCAGGGCGATGGCGACGTCCGCACCGAGGTAGAGGTTGCGGGCCATCACCGTGATGACCTCGTCACCGCCGGTGTCCGCGGGCAGGTCCCCGCCACCGTCCTCCTGGGCCCACGCGGCGGCGGACCCGCCGAGCGCCGAGGCAGCCAGGAGCGCGCCCACCAGCAGCAGGCGCGCTGCACGTGCGACCCGGGACCCCCGGGTGCCGACCGGCCGTACCTCGTGCCGACGCTCCACGCCTCGCCCTCTCACTGCGATGAGCCAAGCACACCGCACGGATCCCCCTGGCGCCCGGCCGCCGCAGGGCACCTCGCCCTACCCTTCGGCCCCCAGGCCGACCCGGCTCGGCCCCCAGGCCGGCGCCCGCCGCAGCAGCGACCCGTACCGTCGCTCGGCGCCGTGGCCCGGGTCACCGACCTCTGGAGGACGCCCGATGGCGCCGATCGATGTGACCGACCGGTCGATCTACACGCGGACGATCGGGATCGAGCACGATCCCCTCGGGTTCCCCCGCCGCCACCTCGACGAACGGGGCCGCGAGGTCGCACCGGACCTGGTCGCGCTGATGGGCGACACGCCGCTGGTCGCGCTCGACCGGCTGTCGGCGGACGTCCCGCCCACGATCATCGCCAAGCTGGAGATGCTGAACCCGGGCGGCTCCGTCAAGGACCGCATCGGCATCGCGATGATCGAGGCCGCCGAAGCGGCCGGCGACCTCGAACCGGGCGGCACCATCGTGGAGCCGACCTCCGGCAACACCGGTGTCGGTCTGGCGATCGTCGCCGCCCGCCGGGGCTACCGCTGCGTGTTCGTGGTGCCCGACAAGGTGAGCCGGGACAAGATCGCGCTGCTGCGCGCCTACGGCGCCGAGGTGGTGGTGTGCCCGACCGCGGTGGCGCCCGAGGATCCCCGCTCCTACTACTCGGTGTCGGACCGGCTGGCTGCCCAGCCGAACACCTTCAAGCCCAACCAGTACTTCAACCCGGCGAACCCCCAGACCCACGTGTTCTCCACCGGACCGGAGCTGTGGCGGCAGACCGACGGGCAGATCGACGCCTTCGTCGTCGGCGTCGGCACGGGCGGGACCACCACCGGCGTCGGTCGCTACCTCAAGGACCGCAAGCCCTCGGTCACGATCGTCGGCGCCGACCCGGAGGGCTCGCTGTACTCCGGGGACACGGTCCGCCCCTACCTGGTCGAGGGCATCGGTGAGGACTTCTGGCCGGAGACCTTCGACCCGTCGCTGGTCGACGTGTGGGAGCGGGTCTCCGACGCCGAGTCCTTCGCCATGGCACGCCGCTGTGCCCGCGAGGAGGGGCTGCTGGTGGGCGGCTCCTGCGGCACCGCGCTGGTCGCCGCCCACCGCTACGCGGCGACCCAGCCGGCCGATGCCACGATCGTGGTGCTGCTCCCCGACTCCGGTCGCGGCTACCTCTCCAAGTTCTACGACGACACGTGGATGGCCGAGCACGGGCTGCTCGAGCACACCTCCGCGGCCGGTGCCGTCGGCGACGTGCTCGCCGCCAAGTCCGGCGACCTGCCGCCGATGGTGCACCTGCACCCCGGCGAGGACGTCGCCGCTGCCATCGAGTTGCTCCAGACCTACGGGGTCTCCCAGATGCCGGTGTTCCGCGACGGGGACTTCAA
>JAWOCZ010000129.1:0-27279 GCA_046483565.1 Nitriliruptoraceae bacterium | reverse complement strand
GCGGCCCTCGGCCAGGAGTGTCCGGCGGCACCAGCCACCGGGGGCGGGAGCCGGCCAGGACTGTCCGCCGGGCTACCCCACTCGGACCACGCAGCCACCTCGGGGCAATAACCCGGCCATCCCCGGCCGACTCGACACCCCGACCCGGCAAGCACCCGCCGCTCAGCCACCGCCGCCGCCGAAGCCACCGGGGGCGGGAGCCGGCCAGGACTGTCCGGCGGCACCAGCCACCGGGGGCGGGAGCCGGCCAGGACTGTCCGGCGGGCTACCCCACTCGGACCACGCAGCCACCTCGGGGCAACAACCCGGCCATCCCCGGCCGACTCGACACCCCGACCCGGCGAGCACCCGCCGCTCAGCCACCGCCGCCGAGCGCAGCGATCAGCGCCGCGCCGAGCAGCACGAAGATCACGCCCGCGACCTGCCAACGCCGTAGCACCACGTCGAGGTGTGCGAACCCCTCCCCCGGCCGCACCCGCGCCTCGAAGCTAGCGACCAGGCCACCGAGGTGGTCCCTGAGCCGCACCGTGCCGACCACGATCCGGCGCGCCGCGCGGGACGACGCCGGCACCGTGGCCTCGGCGAGGACGACGAGATCCCCGGCCGGTACCCGCGGCACCGCCCGCACGACGGCGTGGCCGGCTCGCCGTCCGAGCAGCAGCGCCGCGCCAGCCAGCGCGAGGCCGAGAAGGACCGGCCACGCCGCGTCCCACACCGACGCGGCGTAGACCTCCGGCCGCGAGACCCCCGCCAGCCACCGGGCCGGCACCAGCCAGGTCGCCGCGAGCGTGGCCACGAGCAGCAGCCCCCACCCCGACACCAGGGCACGATCGAGCGGACCGGCTGCCATCGCCGCAACGCCGTCGCCGGACATCGGCCGGACCGCCACGCCGTCGCCGGACATCGGCCGGGCCAGCAGGACCAGCAGCCGGGCGATCAGCAGGGTCGTCCCGACCGCCGCCAGGGACAGCAGCCAGGTGAGCGTTCCCGCCCACCCCAGGCCGGCCGCGTCCACGGACGACTTCATCAGCGCCTTGGCGACCCAGCCGCTGCTCAGCGGCGCGCCCGCCAGCGACAGCCCCGCCAGCACGGTCCCGGCCAGGACCACGAGCCGTCCCCGTGGACCCGTCCACGTCGAGCGCACCCCGACGCCGAGGAAGAGCGCCCCCTTGGCCACCCCGTGGTGCAGCGCGTAGGTGACGGCCGCGGCGACCGCCACCGGCGCCGCCGCCGGGGAGGCGAGGGCGAGTCCGACCAGCACCGCGATCAGCCCCATCTGGCTGATGCTCGAGTAGGCGAGCACCACCTTTGGGCGGTCCTGCACCAGGCCGACCGCGACACCCCAGAAGGCCGTGAGCAGCCCCACACCGACGAACGTGGCCGACCACCCCGGTGCGCTCGTCGACCCCAGCGGCAGCAGGGTGAGCCACCCGACCAGGCCCGCCTTGATCATCGCGCCGCTGAGCGCCGCGCTCGCCGGCACCGGTGCCGCGGGATGGGCCAGCGGCAGCCAGACGTGGAGCGGCACGATGCCGGCCTTGACCGCGAACCCGGCGGCCAGCAGCCCGACGATGATCTGCCCGTCGGGCACCTCGGCGAGGGCCGCGGCCACGGTCGCGTTGTCGGTGCTACCGGCAGCCCCAGCCGCCAGGACCAGACCGCTGAGCAGCAGGACCTCGCCGAACACCGCCATCGCGACGTAGACCCGCCCGGCCCGTCGCGCGGCCGCGGTGCGGTCGTGCACGACCAGGCCGTAGGCGGCGAAGGTCATGACCCCGTACAGGGCGTACAGCGACACGACGTCGGCCGCCAGCACCAGTCCGGTGTTGCCGCCGAGCGTGAGGAGCCAGAGCGCCCCCGCGCCGCCCCGGCGCGCGATCGAGAGCCGCGCGGCGAACCCGGCTGCCAGCCACACCAGGGCCGTGGTCAAGAGCAGCACCCGGGAGGTGGCATCGAGCCCGAGCCGGAGGTCGAGCAGCACCCATGACAGCTCGGGTGCTGCGCCGGGGGCGCCGAGCACGGCCAGCGCCAGTGCCGGCACGGGCCCGGAGGCCACCAGCGCCGCGCGACCCCGATCCACGCCCAGCACGAGCCCGGCCGCCAGGAACGGCCACAGGATCGGCACGATCCACGCCAGCGTGTTCAGCGCTGTGCTGACCGGGCTGCTCATACGCGCCCCAGGAGTTCACGGGCGATCTCCCCGGCCCAGGAGATCGGGCTGAGCGGGGCACCGGCGAAGACCCCCAGCACGAGCACGCTCGCGCCGGTGGCCAGTGGCGGCAACAGGAGCCACGGATCCGCCTCGAACCGCAGCCGCGGGAGCCGCACCCATCCGTAGCGTCGGGGCGGATACACAGGACCGACCGCGCGCGCTGCCACCTCGGTGTCGGGTTCGGCGAGCCAGGCGCGGGCGATGAGCGGCAGGAAGTAGGCGGCGTTGAGCAGCGTGCTGGCCACCAGTATCCAGATCACCCAGGGCTGGCCGGCCTCGATGGCCCCGAGACCGAGGTGCCACTTCGTGATGAAGCCGACCGTCGGGGGCACACCGATCATGCCGAGCGCAGCCACGGTGAAGGCGATCATCGTCAGCGGTTGCCGCCGCGCGATGCCGTGCAGCTGGTCCACCCGGGTGACGCCCAGGGAGCTCGCCAGGATGCCGGCGCAGTAGAAGAGCGTGACCTTCATCACGCCCTGGTGCACCAGGTGGGCCACACCGCCGGTGACGCTGGTGAGCCCGACGACGCTCACCCCCAGCACGATGTAGGAGAGCTGGCTGACCGTCGAGTACGCCAACCGGCGCTTGAGGTCCTGCTGGGCGAGTGCCAGCACCGAGCCGTAGACGATCGTGATGGCCGCGGTCACCGCGAGCGGTGTCAGGACACCGAGGTCGGCGGCGAGCTCGGCCCCGTACAGGTCGTGGACCACCCGCACGATCGCGTAGGCGCCGGCCTTGACGACCGCGACCGCGTGCAGCAGGGCGCTGACGGGGGCGGGTGCGACCATGGCGTGGGGCAGCCACACGTGCAGCGGCACGATGCCGGCCTTGACGCCGAAGCCTCCGACCAGCAGGGCGAAGATGGCGGTGAGCGCCCCACGGTGCTCGGGTAGGAGCGTGACGAGCGACGCCGTCTCGCGGAAGGCGACGGTGCCGGCGATCGTCTGGAGCCACACGGTCCCGACCAGCACCGCCGCGCCACCGGTCACCGTGTACAGCAGGTAGATCCGCCCGCCTGCCCGCGCGCGCCCGTGGCCCTGGTGGACGATGAGCGGATAGGTGGTGACGGTGAGGAGCTCGTAGAACACGAGCAGGGTGACCAGGTTGCCGGCCAGGGCGATGCCGACGGTCGCGGTCACACACAGGCTGAAGAAACCGAAGAAGCGCGACCGGTGGGTGTCCTCGCTGAGGTAGCCGATCGCATAGATCGTCGTCGTCAGCCACAGCAGGGCGGACAGGAAGACGAACAGCAGCGGTACGGGATCGGCCCGCAGCACCAGGTCGATCCCCGGCAGGAACGCTGCTCGCCACTCGTACTCCCGGCCCGAGAACACGCCGACGACCAGCACGGCCACCAGACCGACCTTGGCGATCGCACCCGTCATGTTGACCACACGGCGGGTGCGCTCGGCCCGCTCGGGGAGCAGGAAGATGACACCGGCAGGCACCAGAGAGGTGGCCAGCAGCCACAGGAGCACGCTCGCGCCCGGCTGCGACGCCACGAGCTCACCCGCCCCCATGCGGCCCCCCGATCGCGAGCAACTCCAGGAGCGGACCGGGGAACAACCCCAGCACCAACGTCGAGGTGGCGAGGGCGAGCGCGACCAGGTCGCGGGCGTCGCGACGCGGGACGGGGCGTTCGTCCTCGGGCAGCGGCGCGAAGGCCGGCCGGACGAACCGCATGAGGTAGCCGACCGTGAGCAGGGTGCCGGCCACCACCACGGCCACCCACCACCACTGGCCGGTGGTGATGCTGCCGATCAGGAGGTACCACTTGGCGACGAAGCCGCCGCTCGGCGGCAGGCCGACGAGGCTGATGCTCGCGATGCCGAACGCCATCATCGCGATCGGACGCCGCGCGGCGCTCCCGCGCAGCTCCATCAGCAGCGGCCAGGTCGTCTCACCGCGGGCGGCGGTCACCGGCTCGACCTGGCGGCCAGGCCCGCTGTCGGCGTCGGCCACCTCGGTGGGACTGTCGCCGCCGGCTGGGCGCTCGCCCGCCGAGCGCTCGCCCGTTGGGTGCTCGCTCGCTGAGCACTCGCCCGTCGGGTGCTCGCTCGCTGGGCGCTCGCCCGGTGGGTGCTCGCCGGCTGCGCGCACGCCAGCTGCACGCACGCCGGCCGCTCGGGCGCTGTCGACCAGCACGGCCGCCGCCATGAGGATGGCCCCCTTGGCGGCCGCGTGGCTGATGGCCAGGACGATGCCACCGGACCACCCGTCGACCGATCCGGCCGCCACCAGCGGCACGAGCAGGAAGAGCAACCCCAACTGCGCCACCGTCGAGGAGGCGATGAGCCGCTTCAGCCCGGTGGCCAGCAGCGCCCCGAACGAGCCCCACACGATGGCCAGTGCGCCCATCGCGCCGATGAGCTGTGCGGCCGAGGTGGTGACCAGATCGGGGACCGACAGGAACCACAGCCGCACCAGCACCGCGAAGGCGACCTTGACCATCACACCGGACAGCAGCGGGCTGACCGCGCTGGGGGCCAGCGTGTGCGCCGCCGGCAGCCAGAAGTGCAGGGGCGCGAGCGGCGCCTTGAGCAGCAGCCCGATGGTCATGACCGCGAGGCCGAGACCTGCCATCGGCGCGTCCTCGAGCGCCGCGCCGAGCTCGGCGAAGACGACGGTGCCGGCCTGGGACCAGACCACGGCGACCCCGAGCAGCATCGTCGTGGAGGCGACCAACTCGGCGTAGAAGTACCGGGTGCCGGCCAGCACGCTGCCGCGATCACCGCGCAGCGTCACGAGCAGCGAGCCACACAACCCGACGACCTCGAGCATCAGGTAGACGGTGAACAGGTCACCCGCGGTCAGCAGCAGGTGGAGCGCCGCCCAGAGCACGAACAGCAGCGGCCAGTACGCCCGGTGGTGTCGGTCCGGGTCCCGACGGACCTCGGCCCAGGCGAAGACGACCACGGCGAGACCGACCAGAGTGGTCATCAGCAGCATGACGATGGCCAGACCGTCCACGACCAGCGCCACCTCGACCCCGATCGGGAGCCGCACACCGCGCGTCTGGGTCACCCCGCTCGCGAGGGCGGTTCGGGCCACCGACAGCACCGCTCCTGCCGTGCCGAGGGCCGCGAGCACGGCCAGCCGCACCCGCACCGGGTCGCGGCTGAGCGCGGTGAGCAGGGCGCCGGCCGCCGGCACCACCACCAGCAGGACGATCGCGCCGTTCACAGGGCATCGTCATCGAGCGTGACCTCGTCCGACCCCGCCACCTGCGCCACGCGCCGGCGCAGCAGCGCAGCCACGATCACCAACGGCACGAGGGTCACGGCGATCACGATCGTCGCCGTCAACGAGCGGACCGGCGGCGCCGCCACGACCGCCACCCCGGCGCCGGCGGACACCAGTGCCAGGCCGACGACCCGACCCCGCAGGCCGGCACCGCTGAAGGTGACCGCCAGCCCGACGAGGTGGAGGGCGATGCCGATGAGCAGCCAGACGGACACGGCGCTCCTTCCGGCGCGGAGCCGGACGCGGTGCCCCCGAGAACGCCGCTCCGGCCTGGCGCGACTCGCGGTTCAGGCGGGGAGCATCAGGCCCGCGAGCTGCGTGCCCCACTCGCGGGCGCGGTCCTCCTCGCACTCGACGAGTTCGCCCCGGCCGTCGGCAGAGTAGAAGTGCCGCGGCTCGACGACCAGGCGGGCGCCCGACCGCCGCAGCCTCTTCGCGATCGTCCGGGAGCTGTGGTCGACCGAGTCCAGGAACCGTGGGCTCGCCATGCGGGTGTCCCACACCGCGGCAGGCTGACCTGGCTGGAACAGCTCGAGCTCGTCGAGCCACTCGCGCAGGCCGCGCCTGGCCGGTGGGCCTCCGCCCTCGTGTTGCGCGGCGGCCTCTGCGCGGGTGGCAGGGCGGGGCAGGCCGAACTGGTGGTTGGGGCCGCCGACCACGAGCAGGTCGACCCGGTCGTCGATGGTCGCGGGGGCGCTCGCAGCATCGACCAGCGTGATCGTGGCGTCAGCGCCGATACCGGCGGCGATGGCCTCCGCGATCGTGCGGTTGGTGCCGAACAGGGACTCGTAGACGATGAGGGCACGCACGGGAGTCTCCTTCACGTCGAACGGCTGGTCGGTGTCCGGCTGGGTCCGGCTGGCCGGTCCGATGCTTCAGCATCCCACCGGCCGTCAGCGAGGCTCAAGGGGCAGACGACCCGACCGCACGAGCGCGAACGCCCGGGTCAGCCGGCTGAGAGGGCCTGCTCGACCTCCGCGACCAGCACCGGGTCACCGACCTGTTCGGCGGCCGTCCGGGCCTCGGCGGCGGCGTTCTCGGACTCTGGGGTGCGGCCGAGCAGCCGCAGCAGCTTGGCGCGGTGGGCCTGGCACCCGGCGAGGTTCCGGTCGTTGCCGAGCTGTTGGAGGAGCCGTAGCTCGGCGTCGCGTTCCCGAAGCGCGAGGGTCGGCTCCCCACGCGCCTCCTCCACCCGTGCGCGGCTCCAGTGGACCACCGAGCGGTCGTACACCAGACCGTGACGGTCGCACAGCTCGGCTGCCTCGCCGAACTTCACGAGCGCGTCGTCGAGGTCGCCGTTCCAGAACCGTGCGACGCCGTGGTGCACCCGCACCATCGCCTGCTCGTTGCGGTCGCTGCACCGCTGCGACGCCGCCTCTGCCCGCTCGTACAGCTCCAGGGACTCGGCGAGCGCGCCGGTCGCACCCAGGGCGAACGCGTAGCGGTCGAGCGCCGCCGTCAGGACGGTCCAATCCCCCCCGTCGTAGGCCAGCTCGACGGCTGCACGTAGCACGGTCACCGCGACGTCGTACTCCCTGCGTTGCACGTGACACCACCCGAGCTCGGCGAGGAGGCGCGCACGAGCCACCTCGGCATCCTCGGGCAGGTGGCGCAGACCGTCCTCCAGCAGTCCGATGCTGACGAGGAGGTCCCCGCGGTGGTACGGGATCTCCGCGCGGAGCCACCAGGCGCGGCCGTACTCGTCGGGCACCGTCGCCAGCTGCCACGCCTGCTCGGCGGCCTCTGACGCGCGGGCGTAGGCCCCACCGTCCATCCGCACCTGCCCGAGTCCCACCCAGCCCTCGAAGGCTTCGTGCTGCAGCCGGCATCGTCTGTCGTCCTCGAGGCTCGCGTAGGCCTCCAGCGCACGGACGTAGAGCTCCTCAGCGGCCTCCGGCGCACTGAGGCTGTGGGCGACCCGGGCCCCGGCGAGACCGGCCGACGCCGCCGCCGCCGCGAACTCCACCGCGTGCGTCGCCTGGAAGGCGGCGAGCCGGTGTCGCGCGATGGCAAGGATGCGGCCCCCATCGGGCCGCCCCGCCGCGGCCTCCAGGGCATCGGCGACCCGGGCGTGGAGCTGCGCCCGACGGACCACGTTGAGGGTCGATTCGGTGGCGTCGCGCAGCAGCGGATGGCTCAGCCACAGGCGCTCCTGGTCGCTGTGGACGAGTGCGACGCGTTCCAGCTCATCGAGGACATCCGCGAGGTCGACAGCCGGACCGAGTAGGGGCCCGGTCGCGTTGGCCACCAGTCCCGTGGTCGCGTCCTCGCCTGCGATCGCGACGAAGGCGGTGAGGCGCCGAGCCGCAGGTGAGCACTGGGCGACACGGTGCCGCAGCAGCTCGATGATCCGCTCCGGCTCGGCCGTGGCCGCGGTACTGCCCGCACCGGTCGACCGGGTCCGTGCCAGCTCGACGATGAAGAACGGGTGCCCCTGACCACGCTCCGCCACCTCTCGCGTCCGCTCGTCCACGACCAGACCCGCCTGCTCGGTGGCATGGACCGCGAGACGGTTGCTCGCCGCACGGTCGAGGACGTCGAGGGACAGCCGCAGGGTCGAGGTGGGCAGCTCCGGCACGGGTGCGTGGAGCTCGTCGGTCCGAGCCGCGAGGAGCAGCGACCATCGGTGGCCACCGACCTCGCCTGCCAGTCGAGCGATCACCGCCTGCAGCGCACGGTCCGCCCACTGGAGGTCGTCGATGCACAGGACCACCGGGCGGCGCTCTGCCATGGCATCGAGGTGTTGCCGGATGACGTCGGCGACCACGGCGAGCTCAGCGGCCGGTACGGGCCGCAGTGTCGCTCCTGCGGCCTCGGGCAGGAGCAGCCTCGCTCCGAGCGGCGAGGTGGCCTCCGAGAGGTGCGGCAGGAGTGCCGTGCGCAGCGCGGCGAAGGGTGCGACCCGGTCGTCGCGCACGGCGGTGCCCATCGCGACCGTCCAGCCATCCTCGGCCAGCTGGGCCAGGACGTGACGCAGGAGATGGGTCTTGCCGATCCCGGTGACGCCGGCGACGAGGACCGCTCCCCCGTCGCCGTCCGCCGCCCCACCCACAGCAGCGAGGATGCGGGCGCCCTCCCGCTCGCGCCCGAACAACGGCCACAGCACGCGCCGGGTCGGAGCCGGCGGCGGAACATCGAGTGCGGCGAGCTCGGGGGGCAACGGGAGGCCGAGCTGCTCCAGTGCCACACGGCAGGTCTCCAGCGCCGCCATGGCCTCGCGCCGTCTCCCCGCACGGAGCTGTCGATCGACCAGGACGCCACACGCTTCCTCGTTCGCCGGGTCCGCGGCGACGACGGCGCGCCAGTCCGACTCCATCCCCGTGCTCCGCGCCAACAGCAGTCGTGCCGCACGACGTTCCCGCTCGAGGCGGTCGGCGACCTCCATCGCCCACTCCTCGTAGGCATCCTCGACGAGCACGGGCCGCGACTCGCCGAGGGCCGCTCGCAGCCGCTCCTCTCGCGCCGCACCGGCCAGGTGCTCGGCGCCCTGCAACATCGCCAGGTGGTCCAGGACATCCACCTCGACCGTGACCGGATCAGGGATCCACAGCTTGCCTCGATCGGCGGCCAGCAGGCTCGGCCCGGACCTCCCCTCGTCGAGGACCATCCGGGCCATGCTCAGGGCCTTGGAGAGGGCTCGGGCGGCGCGCACCGGGTCCAGGTGCGAGAAGAGCTGCTCCAGCAGACTCGATCGCGAACAGACATGGTCGGGCGCGAGCAGCAGGAGCGCGACCAGGCGCCGCGCCGTCGGTCGCGGCCACGCCACGATGGGTGGCAGGTCGTCGACCGTCACCCGCATGCGCCCGAAGAGCTGCCCCCGCAGAAGCATCCCGGTCTCCTCATGTTCATCGTACGCCGGCGGGTCGGGTGGCGCTGCCCCCGGACGCACGGGGAACGGACGGGAACAACCCGGGAACGGGCCGATGTCACGCTGACCGTGCCAGCACCTGCCACGACCCCCCACGCTGGCGAAGAGGAGGTGAGGAGGATGGGAGCCACGCAGCTGCGTCCCCCCGAGGGCGATGCAACGCCGAAGGATCTCGATCTCCTCGAGGGAATCGACCTGGGCAGCAACCGGCACCACCGTCCAGGGAAGCGCACGACGTGGATCATCGCCGCAGTGATGACCGTGATCGCGATCGCGGCGGCGGTGATCGTGACCCTGGTGCTCACCGGTGGCGAGAGCGTCACCCAACCAGAGCCGGACGTTGCGATCGAGGCGCCCCTGACGCTCCGTGAACTCGGGCGCGACCCCGGCCCGACCAGCCGACCCAACGCGACCGACGTGATCGTCCTGGACTACGCCGGGATCGCTCCAGCACCGACCGAGCTGACGCTCCGTGAACTCGGGCGCGACACCGGCCCGACCACCCGACCCAACGCGACTGACGTGATCGTCCTGGACTACGCCGGCCTGACCGAAGCCGAGACCGTTGCTGCCGTGCCGAAGGTGAACCCGGGCGAGCTGCTGCCACGGTGATGCCGCAAGCTCCCCGAAGCGGGTTGCGCCGGGCACCGATCGTCGCGCCACACCGACCGTCACGCCACACCGATCCTCGCGCCACACCGCGGGAACCACGCGCCAGCGAGGTTCCCGCGGAAGTGGTTTCCGCGCTCGAGGGTCGTCCCGACCGTTGCGCGCGCAGTCGTCCCGGGGTCCGGTCGGCTGTACCCGTGCCGGCCGCACACCGCGATGGCCCGCGATGATGTGGCAACCTGACGGCTTCCCGGCCCGGCCGCCCCGCACCACGCCCCAGCCACCGCCGCAACGACGGAGGCCCGATGCACACGTCCGACAGCTCCGACGGCGGACACGACGACTCGCGGCGGATGGCGTCGCCCACGACCGAGGAGGCGTCCCCGACGCTCGACCCCGATCCGGACGACGAGCCGACCGACCGCGAACGCCTGGCCGCGCTGCTCGAACGCCGGCTCGACATCCCGATGGCCGTGCTGGCGGTCGTGTGGGCGGGTTTGGTGGCCTACGAGCTGATCGCACCAGCCGACCAGCTCGAAGCGCTGACCGTGACCAGCAACGTCATCTGGGTGGTGTTCGCGGTCGAGCTCGCCGTCAAGCTCGCGGTGTCGGGGCGCCCGGGTCGCTTCCTGCGCCGCCACTGGCCCTCGATCCTGTTCCTCGCCCTGCCGCTGCTGCGGGTGCTGCGGGTGTTCCGTGCCCTCCGCCTGGTACGCGTCCTGCCGCTGGGCCGCGTGGTCGGCGCGTCCTACCGTGCGGTCGGGACCGCCCGCGTATTGCTGACCGGTCGGCTCTACTTCCTGCTGGCCGCGACGGTGGTCGCGGTCTTCGGCAGCGGCCAGCTGGTGTTCGTGCTCGAACGGGGACACGAGGGTGCGCTGGCCGGCCTCGGCGATGCGCTGTGGTGGTCGGCGAACCTCGGCATCGCGGGCAACATGGTCCAGGAGCCGGTGACGCTGGCGGGCCGTCTGCTGGCCATCGCGCTGTCGATCTACGCCAGCGTCGTCTTCGCCTCCCTCGCCGGGACGATCGGGGCCTACTTCCTCGAGGCGCGACAGGAACGCGCCGCTCACGAGGACGATGGCTCCTAGCCGGATCCCGTGTCCGCGTCTCTGGGCGTACCGCCGCCGATCCACGGCACGGCACCGATGACCGGGATCGCCGGGCGACCGTCGTCCCGCGCCACGGTGGGCGGTCGGTGGTCGCGCACGACCCGCTCCACGTGCGGGCCGAGCGCACCGATGGTCGCGCCGGCGACGGCACCTGAGGTCCCGAGGGTCCAACCGATCGGTCCGAGAGGGCGGCAGCCGGCGGCACCGCTGAGCCCGGGTGTCTGCACGATCGTGGCCAGCGTCGCAGCCGAGCCGGCGCTGGCGAGCCAGACACGCAGATCTCGCGGTCGGGTGGCGATCGTCTGCAGCAGCTGCGCACCGACGAGCGCCACCAGACCCGTCGTCGAGGCATGGTCGGCCGTGCCGGTCAACCGGGCGGGGAGGTAGGCCGCGGCGGCCCCGGCGCTGGTGCCGATCGCCCGCCAGGTGAGGGCCTGGGTGAGGATCGAGCCGAGGGAGGCCTCAGGGCCCTCCCCCAGGAGGCTGTCGATGCTGGCACCGTCCGGCCGGGACATCGCGATGACCGTGGCCGGGACCACATCGGTGAACAGGTTCACGAGCAGCAGCTGCTTGGCATCGAGCGGCGATCGCCCGGTTACCACGCTGCCCGCCACCGTGAAACCGATCTCGCCGAGGTTGCCACCGACCAGCACCGCTACGGCATCCCGGACCGAGGCCCACAGGCCTCGGCCCTCGGCGATCGCGTCGGCGAGCGTCTCCATGCGCTCGTCGGTCACGACCAGATCCGCCGCGTGCCGGGCGGCGTCGGTCGCACGCGGACCGAGCGCGATCCCCACGTCAGCCAGCTGGATGGCAGCCACGTCGTTGGCGCCGTCGCCGGTCATGGCGACCACCGTCCCGCGCTGTTGGTAAGCGCGGACCAGATCCGCCTTGTGCTCGGGCGTGGCGCGGGCGATCACCGTGACATCGGCCAGCGTGGCGTCGAGCTCATCATCCCCGAGCGCCGCAAGCTCCGGAGCGGTGACGGCCGAACCGTCGTCCAGGCCGACATCGCGCGCCACCGAGACCGCCGTCGCCATGTGGTCTCCGGTCACCATGACCACCCGCAGCCCGGCCTCACGCAGCCGGCCGACCGCTTCGGCGGCGCTGGCCCGTGCGGGGTCCCGCAGGCCGACGAAGCCGAGCAGCGTCAGGCCCTGCACGTCGTCATCCGCGAGGTCCGAGCGGTCCTCCATGCGCCGTTCGGCGACGGCCAGCACCCGCATCCCCTGCGCGGCCAGCTCGCCCGCGTGTCGGAGCAGGTGGTCGCGATCCGCGCTGCCCAGCGGGCGCTTCTCACGGCCGACCTGCCAGGCCTCGCACCGGTCGAGCACCACCTCGGGCGCGCCCTTGACGCTGACCACGGGACCGCGGCTGGTACGGGCCAGCACCGCGTGGTAGCCGCGGTCCGGTGCGAAGTGCAGATCGTCCAGGGGCTCGAACCGACCGCTGCCCGCCCGCTGCACACCGGCGGCGCCGGTGCCATCGGCCACCGCCCCGTCGGTGGCGTGAGCGAACGGCTCATCGGCCCGTACCGGTGTCGAGCGCCGAGCGGCGAGCAGCACCCGCCGGTGTTGCTCGTCCACCTCGTCGACCGGCATGGCGACGCGCCCGTCGGACACCTCGGTGAGTCGGAGCGAGCCCTCGGTGAGGGTCCCGGTCTTGTCGACGCAGAGGACGTCGACCCGGCCGAGGGCCTCGATCGTGCTGACGTTGCGGGCCACGATCCCCGAGGTCGCCAACCGTCGCGCGGCAGCACGCTGTCCCATCGAGGCCAACAGCGGCAGGCCTTCGGGGATGGAGGCCACCGCCAGGGTGACGGCCGATCCGGCCACCTCCTGGAGCGGCACGCGCCGCAGCAGACCGGAAGCCAGCACCGCGACGCTACTGCTGGCAGCGACCGGGATCGTGAGATCCGTCAGCTCCTGGAGCCGTCGATCCACGCCGGTGACCGGGGTCTCCTGACCCGGCCGGGCCGCAGCTCGGCCCGCCTCCGTCCGGTCGCCGATCGCGACCACCACGGCGACCCCTTCGCCGGCGAGGACGGTCGTGCCGGCGAACAGCATCGAGGTCCGCTCGGCCACCGGGGCCGACACCTGACAGGCGGTGGCCGACTTGACGACCGGCACGGACTCACCGGTCAGCGGGGCCTCCTCCACCTCGAGGTTGCGGCCGTCGAGCAGCCTGCAGTCCGCCACAACGGTGTCACCCGCGGCGACCTCGACGACATCACCCGGCACCACCTCGTCAGCCGGGACCTCCCCGATCCGGCCGTCCCGTCGCACCCGCACCTCGTCGACATCCTCGTTGTCGAGCCGGTCGACCGCGACATCCGCCCGTAGCCGCTGCCCCGCTCCCAACGCCGAGTTGATCCCCAGCGCCAGGCTCACCATCCCGGCGTCGGAGGCCGAACCGGTGACCAGCGACAGGCCGGCCCCTGCCATGAGCACCGGGGTCAGGGGGTTGGTGAGCTCGTCGACGATCGCCTGGCGCAGCTTCCTCGGCACCCAGGGAGCTGGCTCGCGCGACGGCTGTCGGGCCGCGGCCGCGTCAGCGGACAAACCGTCAGCTCCGCTGTCGAGCTCGTGCAGGACCTCGCTCGCGTCCATGGCGTGCCAGGCGATGGGTGTCGGCCGCAGGGGGACGTGGCGTCGCTCGACCGCGTGCACCGCACGCCGGCCGTTGACGAGCGCAGCGAGCGCGGCGGCATCCACCGCACGGGCGGCACGGGTCGGGACCTCGGCCGGGGGCCGACCGATGGCGGAGGCGGCGCCCAGTACCGCGCCCGCGAAGGCCAGGCGGACCGCCTGCTGCGTGTGGTCACGCGCCGCGCGGGTCGCAGCGAGCAGCAACGCGATCTCGTCCAGCCCGGCCCGCACGATCAGGTGGGCGCCGTGCGGCACGGGCGCATCCGGCCGGGGGACCCCGACCAGCACGTCGGCAGGGCCGAGGCTCGCAGCAGCGTCACTGACCACTGCCAGCACGCTGCGCCCCTCCTCCTGGAGCTCCCGGACGGCCGCCGGCAACCCCACGTGCCTGGCGACGATCTGGTCGACCTCGACGTCCGCCTCTGCCAGCCAGCGCCCGGTCGCCACCGTCCGCAGACCGCAGCCGGCCGCCCGCTCGATGAGCTCGCGACCGGGGTCCCCGACGCGGTACGGGCTGACCGGGCGCCCCGACCTGGTCGTCTCCAGCAGGAGACGCCCGTCGATCACGAGGGTGTCCACCCGATCGAGTCGACGCAGCGCCTGCCGGTCCATGACCAGCACACCGCGTCGACCGAGGACACGCGCCAGTTCGGCACCGAACGCCTCCCGGCCGAGCCGCGCTGCCTTCGGAGCGGCGTCGACCACGGGGGCCATGGCCGCGCCGAGGTCCCCGGAGGTCACCAGGCCGGAGGTGAAGGCGGCCAGGGACGCCTCGAGCGACCGGGCGGCGTAGTGCTCGAGCGGGTCGTCGACGGGAGCGTCGGTGCGTGATGCCTGGGCCCCACACGCGACGTCGCAGGCAGGGGGATCGGCGAACAGCTCCTCCTCACGGTCTCGCCATGCGGTCCGCCGCGAGCGGTGCTCACCGGTCAGCAGGCTGCGGTGGGCGATGTCGACCACCTGACCTGTCACCCGCTGCGCGAACCCCTGGAGCACGGCGTTGCCGACACCGAGCACGAGGTCGCTGGCATGCGATCCGAGCCGGCGGTCGACCTGCTCACGCAGCTGCGGTGTGCTGTCCACCAGGGTCGACAGCCGGGACAGATCGACCGCCAGGGTCGCCGGCGACACACCGGAGGCACGCCCGGCCACGGCACCCGTGAGGCTGGCGAGGTCGGTGCCCATCTGCGCCAGCAGCCGGACGAGCGGTTCGGCGTCGGCGGGATGGCTCGGACGATCACGCGGGAACTCGTCCGACAGGCCCAGTCGTTCCTCGACCTCGGCGACCACCGCGACGAGCTCCTCGGTCGTCGCCCAGAGCTCGTCGTGTGTGACGACGACCCGCGGGGGGCGGATCTGCAGCGCCGCCCAGGTGACGCCCAGGTGGGCGTGCAGCGCCGCCAGCACGTCGCGCTCGAACTCAGGGAAGAGGTCGACCGGCACCTCACGGTGCTCGATGTGCGAGCGGCCATCGCCCGACCAGGCCTGCCGGCGCCTGCCGAGCACCGACAGCACGCCGCGCCTGCCAGCTGACTTCGGTACTGCCCTTCCCACTGCTGTCCCTGCCGTGGCTGCTGTGCTCAGGTGGATCAAGGGTCCGCGCACGATCGAGCCATCGCAAGGGCAGAAGATCACCAAGCGGTCCTGCACCGCGACCGCGCCGAGGTCGGGTCACCCGACGCTGGCCGCTCGTCGGTGTCGAGGGGCCACGTTCCGGTGTTCACTCGCTCACCTTGCGCCCGGGGCTCCGGGCGCAGGGCGCGGGGACCAACTGCCACGACGCGTCCGCCAGGATGCGGCTGACGCCACGGTCGAACCCGTCGCCACGATCGACCCCGTCAGCAGGATCGCCCCCGACAGCAAGGGCCCGCCGTGACCCCACCCGCCATCGATCCGGCCCTGGCTGCGTGGGAGGTGGATCCCGACAAGTTCCCCGAGGACGGCCTGCTCGCCGAGCAACTGGCGTTCCTGGTCCGGTACGCGGTCCTGGCCCCCTCCGGCCACAACACCCAGCCCTGGCAGTTCCGGATCGTCGACGACGTCCTGGAGCTGTGGGCCGACCGCAGCCGCGGGCTCCCCGTCGTCGATCCCGAGGACCGTGAGCTCGTCATCTCCTGTGGCGCGGCGCTGTTCCACCTGCGAGCCGCCGGTCAGGCGCACGGCCTGCGCCTGATCGTCGAGGTGTTGCCGGAGGGCCCCCGATCGGACCTGCTGGCCCGGGTCGGACCGGACGGCACGCAGGGGACGATCCCGGACGTCGACGAGTTGGTCGCGGCGATCCCGAGACGTCGTACCAACCGCGCGGCGTTCGAGGACCGCCCCGTCCCGCCGTCCCTGCTCGAACGGTTGACCGGCGAGGTCGTCGAGGAAGGCGCCCGACTGGCCGCCGTGCGCGACAGCGACACCCAGCACCGGATCGCCGAGCTCGTCGCTGACGGCGACCGTCGTCAGATGGCGGATCGGCGCTTCCGGCGTGAACTCGCCGCATGGCTGCGGCCCAACACGAGCTCCGCTCCCGACGGTCTCCGCGGTCACGGCTTCGGGTTCCCGGACATCATGTCCCACCTCGGGCCGCTGGTGATGCGTACCTTCGACCTCGGCAACTCGCAGGCCGCCAAGGACGAGGAGATCGCCGCGGGGGCACCCGCCCTCGTGGCCGTGTGCACCGACCGTGACGACCCCGAGGCATGGCTCGCGACGGGACAGGCGCTGGCTCGCCTGTTGCTGCGCGTCCACGCGTCCGAACTCTGGGCCAGCTACCTCAACCAACCGATCGAGGTCGAGGAGCTCCGCTCGGAACTCGCGGACCTGCTGGGCCAGTGCCCGCATCCGCAGCTGCTGCTGCGGCTCGGGTACGGGCCGATGCCGCAGCCACAGCCTCGGCGCACGGTTGCCGAGGTCCTGACGCGATGATCCGGTCGGCGAGGTCCGACGCCGACCAGGAGCGGCCCCGCCCCGTGACGCCAGGGCCGCTCCTCGGCCGCGGTTCACCTGGTCGTGGTCGCCTCGTGGGGGCCGGCGAGCAACGCGGCGCCATCGACCCAGCCGTGCCGGCGGCGGCGCGGCCCGGATGAGCGGCGGGGGCGGGCACCGGCGAGGTAGAACGGGCTGGCGTAGGCGACCGCGAAGTTGTTGCACGGGTGCCCATCAGGACCGGGATCGTCGTTCTCCCTGGCCGGATCGGCGATGCGGAGCACGGCCCAGGACGTCGCCGAGGGGTCGACGGGTGCCGTGAACCGGATCGGCCGCCGGTCGGTGGGAGCCGGAACCCGGATCTGCTCGGTGTGCACGACCTCGGGCAGGTCGCCTCCGGAGGTGAGGACCTGGACCTCGAGTGGTGTGCCGGCGCGCTCGGCGCCCCACTCCAGGTCGAGCTCGAACGCGAGTCGGCGGGGCCGACCGGGGACGAACTGGCCCATGCGGGTGTTGCCGTTCGTTCCGGCGTCCAGGCGCAGACCCCGTTCCCGGGTCGCGAAGATCTGCCGAGAGGACATCGCGGAGAAGACGCTGTCGCGGTCGAGGTGGTCGAGGTACATGCCGGTGCGGCCCTTGCCCTCCGGTTCGCCCCAGTCCGTTCCGTGCTCGTCGGTGACCCCGGTGAGCCCGACGTGCCAGCCCGCATCCAGGCAGGCAACCAGCGGGGAGGGCAGCCCGCGGTCCCAGTTCTTGAACAGGTAGTCCTCACTCCGGTTGAGGATCTCCATCGACACCATGCGCGAGCGGACCCGGGGGTCGTAGGCGAACGCGTCGAAGTACTCGGGTTCGCGGTTGGGGTGGTTGAACCCGGCGATCGCGTCCGAGCCGCCCCCGAGCGCTGAGGACGGGGACCGCAGCATCCACTCGTAGAACCCGGCCATGCCGTCCGGGCCGGACGCTTCGATCCGTTCGATCAGCTCCGCGCCACCCGGCAGTTGCAGCAGCGGGCCGAGCAGTGCCTCGAGCGCCTCGATGGTGATGCCGATGCGCTCGAGGCCGGCGGCCGTCAACCCGCCGGTCGCCAGCGGGTCGGTGACGTCCCGACTGAACCAGACGTTGATGTGCCCGAGGTAGGGACTGGACCACTCGAAACCGCGGATCGCGGTGAACCGGCCCGGCAGGTCGGCACCGTCCGCGAAGTCGGCGGTCTGCTCGAACCCTGGTCGGTCCACCCCGAGCGTGGAGGTGCACGGGTCCCTGTCGCCGAACGGCGGCGAGGGCACGAAGGAGCACAGCGACGGGACGCTACCGCTGATCGCCGCGACGGTGTGGTCGGTCAACGCGGCGATGTCCAGCCCGGAGTCGAACATCGAGTCGTACGCGAGCGACGGGTCACCGGCGGCATCGGAGAGCTGGGTGTGGTTGTGCAGGTCGGCGTGCGCGAGCCGTTGCCGGCGTCCGAGCCGCGAGACGCGGCTGGTCCCGACCTCCCGGTCGAGCGGCCGGGCCAGTGCCTGGCTCGGCAGCGTGGTCAGCGCGGCTGCGGCGGCGGCGGCCTTCAGCATCGACCGCCGGTCGATGCGGTGGTCGTGGCCAGGAGGGTGGTGCTCTCCAGCGTGTTGCTGCACGTGGGCGTGGTCGACGGTCTCCGACATCTCGCGAGCTCCTGAGGTTCCCGGTGTGCGATGGACATCAGCTGACGCTACGAACGGCTCCTGCGGGCAGCGTGACCACCCGGTGACGGCTGGCCGACACAGCGGAGAACGTTCGCGTGCGTCCCTCGACCTGCACCGCTGCCGTGGGATCACTGGCGGGCGCCGGGTCCGACGATGCCGGTGGCCCGACGACGAGGTCAACCTGTGCGTCGCTCCCTGATCGCCAGCACCACGGCAGCACTGCTGCTGGCCACGACCGTGGCCGCCACCGCTGCCCCACCCACCCTGGACCGCAGTGGCATCCGCCCGCCTGGTCCCATCCAGATAGAACTCGACACGCTCGGCACCTACGAGACCGGCGTGTTCGATGAGAGCGCGGCGGAGATCGTCGCCCACGACCCGGGCACGCAGCGCCTGTTCGTCGTCAACGCGAACAACGGCCTCGTCGACGTCCTGGACGTCTCCGATCCCGCCGACCCGACCAGGCTGTTCGCCCTCGACCCGGCCGGTGCATCGGCCGCAGACGGCAGCGCCGTCCCGTCCTCAGAGGCGATCATCAACTCCGTCGCGGTGAGCGACGGGCTGATCGCCGCCGCGGTCGAGGCGCCGACCAAGACCGACGATGGCTGGGTCGTGTTCTTCGACGTCGACGGCGCGGTCCTCAACGCCCTGCGGGCGGGGGCCCTCCCGGACATGGCGACCTTCACCCCGGACGGCCGGACCCTGCTGGTGGCGAACGAGGGCGAACCGGACGACGACTACCTCGTTGATCCGCCCGGGAGCGTCAGCGTGATCGACCTCTCGGAGCCGATCACGGAGCTGGACCAGTCGTCGGTGCGGACCGCGGACTTCACCGCGTGGGATCCCGGCGGCTCCCGCACGCTCGACCCGGACGTGCGGGTGTTCGGACCCGAGGACGAGTCACTGCTGCCATCCACGAACCTCGAGCCGGAGTACATCGTCCCGGATGCTGACAACCGCACCGCCTACGTGGTGCTCCAGGAGAACAACGCGACGGCCGTGCTGGACATCGATGCCGCGGCGTTCAGCGACGTGTGGCCCTTCGGGTTCAAGGACCACCTGCTTCCCGGCAACGAGCTCGACGTCAGCAACCGCGACGAGGCGATCAGCATCGAGAGCTGGCCGGTCCGCGGCATGTACCAGCCCGACGGGTTCGACGCCTACCGCTGGCGTGGCCAGACCCTGCTCGTGACCGCCAATGAGGGTGACAGCCGTGACTGGGACGGCTACAGCGAGGAGGAACGCTTCCGGGGCGCCACGACCAACAACGACGAGGTGTGTGACGGCTCGCCGATCGCCCGCTTCCTCGCCGACGACAACAGCATCCCCGACCTGGAGGAACTCCGGGAAGACACTGCCCTGGGTCGCCTGAAGGTGACCACGACCCTCGGCCGAGCCGACGACGGGCGCAGCGCAGACGGCTGCCTGCACTCCGCCGTCGCGTACGGAGCGCGCTCCTTCTCGATCTGGACGACCGATGGGACGCAGGTCTACGACTCAGGTAGCGAGTTCGAGCGCATCACCGCAGAGCTGCTCCCGGAGGACTTCAACGCCAACAACGATGACAACGACTCCTTCGACGCACGCAGCGACGACAAGGGCCCCGAGCCCGAGAACGTGACCATCGGCCGAGTGACCGGCCGGACCTACGCCTTCATCGGCCTGGAGCGGATCGGCGGGGTCATGGTGTTCGACATCAGTGACCCGCGGGCGCCGTTCTTCGTCCAGTACCTCAACAACCGCGACTTCACCGCGGATGTGGACACCAGCGCCGCCGGCGACCTCGGTGCCGAAGGGCTGCTCTTCATCGAGGCAGGCGACAGCCCCACCCGCAGGCCGATGCTCGCGGTCGCCAACGAGGTGTCCGGCACCACCACGCTGTTCGACATCTCCACCACCACACCCGGCAAGGGCCGGGGCCGCTGACCACCAGCACCACCGGGCGACGGTCGGAGCCAGGCGCGAGCCGCTCCGGCCGTCGCCGCGTCCGTGGACGCGGGCTGACGGTCCTGCGTGTCAGGACCGGGTCAGCGCAGCACGTTCGTGATGACATCGGTGCCGCCGTCCTGCTGGCCGACGCCGAAGAACTCCTTGATCTTCGCCTCGGCGTAGCCGAGTGCCTGGGCCATCTCGATCTTGGGCGGCACGATCAGCTCATCGGGGTCCACCAGGACGTCGACCACCGTGGGGTGTGCCTCACCGAGGGCTCGGGCGAGGGTGGGGTCGAGCTCGTCCGGGTCGGTGACCCGGTAGCCGCGGGCGCCGAACGCCCGGGCGACGGCGGCGAGGTCACACGCCGGCAGGCCGGTCTGCTGCTCGGCGAAGCCCTCCGACTCCTCCTCGACGGTGATCAGGCCCAGCTTCTGGTTGTCGAAGACCACGATCGTGATGGGGAGGTCGAGTTCGACGGCGGTGATCAGGTCACTCGGCAGCATCGTGAACGAGCCGTCGCCGACCAGGGCCACGACCTGGCGGTCGGGGTAGGCGAGCTGCGCTCCGATCGCGGCCGGCAACCCGTAGGCCATGCTGGCGAGGTTGCCCGACAGCGTGAACGATTGCCGTTCCCGGATGGCGAGGTGGCGGGCGACCCAGGCGGTCACGGTTCCGGTGTCACACACCACGATCGCATCGTCGGCCAGGTGGGCGCCGACGACGGCGGCGAGCCGTTCGGGTCGTAGCGGCACCGAGTCACTGGTCTCGAACCGCCGCATCCACCTGCGCCAGTGCGCCATGTCCTGCTGGGCACGCTCCAGGGACCGGCGATCGTCACGGCGAGGTAGCAGTGCGGCGAGCGCCGTGAGCGTGTCATCGGCCCCGCCGACCAGGCCGACCTGCACGGGGAAACGGCGTCCGATCCGGCGCGGCTCGATGTCGATCTGCACGGCCGGCACGTCGATGTCGGGGTAGAAGTCCCGGTACGGGTAGTCGGTGCCGACCATCAACAGCACGTCGCAGCCCTCGATGGCGTTGACGGCCGCGCGGGTGCCCAACAGCCCGAGCCCGCCAACGGTCAACGGATGGTCGTCGGGGATGAGCGCCTTGGCCCGCAGGGTCTTGATGATCGGCGCAGCGAGCCGCTCGGCGGTGTCGAGCAGTGCCGGGACGGCCCGCTCGGCGCCGATGCCAGCCAGGATGACCGGGCGCTCCGCCTCGCCGAGCAGGGCTGCTGCTTCCTCGAGATCCTCGGGGTGCGGCACCTGCCGAGGCGGGCGCTGCCGCACGGCACCGTGCTCCGGCTGGCTGACCTTCTGCTCGGCGAGGTTCGCCGGCAGTGCCAGGTGGGCCACCCCGGGACCGGAGATGGCGGCACGACACGCCTCGAGGACCACGGTCGGTACCTGATCGGGGTGGACGATCGTCTCGGAGAACGAACTGACCCCCGAGAACAGCGCGTGCTGGTCGAGTTCCTGGTGGGCCGAGGTGCCGAGCAACGAGGTGTCCGCCTGGCCCGTCACCGCGATCACCGGCGCGTGATCCCGGCTGGCATCGGCCAGACCGTTGAGCAGATGGACGGCGCCTGGACCCGAGGTGCCGACGACCGCGGCCAGCTCGCCGGTCAGCTTCGCCTGCGCGCTCGCGGCGAACGCACCGGCCTCCTCGTGACGCACGTGCACGAAGGTCAGTTCCGGATGGCGACGGATGCCGTCCACCACGGCGTTGATGGCGTCGCCCGGGACACCGAACACCTGGCGGACGCCGGCGTCGGCCAGGACGGCGAGCAGGCTGTCGGTGACCGTGGTGGCGATGATGATCCCGATCGATCTCGACGTCCCCGTAGCAGGCAACCCCGTATGCGTCGACACCGTCGTCGCGCGCCCCGGAGGTAGACGGGTGCAGTGGGGACAACCCAACCGGGCTCCGAGCACTTCCATCCCCCGGCACGCCACGTCCGTCCGTACCCACCTCGACCGCCACGGCGCCCGTACCGTGGCCGAGCGGCTGCCCGAACCGATCCGAACCGATCCAGGAGACACCATGCCCACCTTCGCGATCGTCGGGGCCGGTACCGGCCTCGGCCTGTCCACCGCCCGACGTTTCGGCCGGGAGGGTTTCGCCGTTGGTCTCATCGCCCGGTCCCAGGAGCATCTCGACGAGCTCGCCGCGACGCTGGCAGACGAAGGGATCACGGCCAGCGGCCACGCCGCCGACGTTCGCGATCCCGGCGCTCTGCGCGCCGCACTCGATGCGGCCGCCGGGGACCTCGGCCCCATCACCGCGCTGCAGTACAGCCCGCTGCCGTCACGTCGCTACCTCGAGCCGGTCCTCGACACCGACGTCGACGACCTCCGCGACGCGCTCGAGTTCTCCGTGCTCGGACTGGCCACCGCCACCCACCAGGTCCTGCCGGGCATGCGTGACGCCGGCGGAGGCTCGGTGCTGCTGGTCAACGGCGGCACCTCGGTCCGGCCGAGACCGGACCTGGCCGGGACCTCCGTGTCCTTCCCTGCCGAGAGCGCCCTCGGTCAGATCCTGCACACCGCCCTGGCCGACGAGGGCATCCGGGTCCGACAGCTCGTGGTTCCCGGGTCCATCCGGCCCGGTGACCCCGACACCGATCCCGACGTGCTCGCCGACCGGCTGTGGGAGCTGCACGCCCAGCCCGGCGAGTTCCGCACCTTCGCCACCGCGATGCCCGAGACGAGCTGACCCCGCGCTCGGCGTCGATGCCGTCGTGCTGTTCCCGGTCTGCTCGACGACGACGCGCGACAGATCGGGTCCTTCGCCTCCGGTGCGTCGTCACTGCGGAGGGCCATCCTGATCTCGTCGACACCAGGAGGTCGTGTCCATGACGTCCGCAGCGGATCAGACAGCCCCCCGGATCCTCGTTGCCCACGCCAGCCGTCATGGCGCCACGGCCGGCATCGCCGAACGCCTCGCAGCGCGCCTGCGCAGCACAGGCCTGGACACGGTCGTGACCGACGTCGACGACGCCGAGGACGTCGAGAACTACGACGCCTACATCATCGGCGGCGCCGCCTACATGTTCCACTGGCTCAAGCCGGCCACGAAGTTCGCTCGACGTCATCGTGAGTTGCTGGTCGATCGGCCGGTCTGGCTGTTCAGCAGCGGACCCGTCGGCGACGAGAAGGTCGATGACAAGGGCAACGACCTGCTGGAGGTCTCCCGACCCAAGGAGTTCGACGAGCTGCACGAGCTGTTGCGGCCGCGCGACGAGAAGGTGTTCTTCGGAGCCTGGGATCCGGATGCGCCGGCGGTCGGGGTCGCCGAGCGGATGATGAAGCTGATGCCCGCCGCCAAGGGCACGCTGCCCACCGGTGACTTCCGGGACTGGCGGGCGATCGACACCTGGGCGGACGAGATCGCGCAGGTCCTGCTGCCGCAGCAGCCGACCGGCAGCTCCTGACGTTCCGCTCCGACCCATCGCCATCGACCTCGAGACCCGAGGCGATCGCCCGGGGTCGTGGTCGTTGAGGAAGGCGTGCCCGGCGTCGAGGTGCATGGTCACCTCGAGCCCACCCCGTCGTCCAGCAACGTGACCACGACCGTGCCGAGCTTGCCATTCGATGCCAGGTAGCGGCAGGTCGCCGACGGTCAGGCGTCGGGTCCGGCCAGCCGATCAGCGAGTTCCACGAGCTCGTCGACGCCCCCGGCCCGGTACGCCCGCCAGTCATCTCCGGCATCGCGCGCCGTGACGTCGTCGAGGTCGCGACGCCACCCGTCGAGCAGCTCCGCCAGCGATGCCTCGAGCCGATCCCCGCGCCGTAGCGAGCGACGCAGCGCCATCAGCGCCGCAAGACGACCCTCGAGGTGCTTGGCGGCCGGGACGGACCCCGCCGAGCGCGATATGGCGCAGAGGCTGGCGTCACCCACGGCGGCGGTCAAGTCCTCCTCGAGGCGTGCGAGCCTGGACTCCACGATGTCCGTGCCAGCAACGACGGTCTCCTCGACCGCCGCTTGGTCGGGAGTCGACGCGACGGGCCGAGGAGGGTGTCTACGCCATGGAAGTCGGGCCATCGGACCACGGTAGCCACGCGGTTGGTCGAGCTGGCACCTCATGGAAGCACCGGTCACCGCGGGCTCTACCGACCGAAGTACTTCCACACCGCCGGGATCGCCGTGCACGGCTACAGCTCGGTGCCGGCCTACGCCGCCTCGCATGGCTGCGTCCGTGTCGGGATGGACCAGATGGATTGGATCTGGGCCAACGACGCGATGCCGATCGGCAGGACGGTCCTGGTGTACGGCTCCCCGTGAGCGACCAGGACCTGCGAGCAGCACTAGGCAAGCGTCCAGATGCGGACCTTGCCGTCGGCGCCGGTCTGCGCCAGACGCCTGGCATCGGGGGAGATCGCGAGGGCGTACACCCCGGCGATCGGGAGCTCCGTGTGCGCCACCGGATCGTCCTGGTCGCAACTCCAGATCGCGATCCGGCCCTTGGCAGCCGCCGCGAGGAACTGACCGTTGCGTGAGAACGCCACCGCGTTGGCCCGTTCCCCCACCGTCAGATCCCGCACCAGGCTCCAGCCGTCACCGTCCCAGAGCTTCACCGTGCCGTCGTAGCCGGCGGTGGCCAGCATCGACCCGTCGGGAGCGACCGCGAGTCCGATCACGCCGGGCGCCCCGGTGTCGAGTCGTGCGACCACGGCCCCGTCCGCCACGTCACGGACATCGACAGCAGGCCCCTGGCCCGAGACGACGAACCGGGCGCCGTCCGGGGTGTAGGCGACGGCGGCGATGCGCTTGAGCTCGCTCGGGTACTCCTGCAGACAGGTCCGCTCGTGCAGGTCCCACACCCGGACCCGGCCGTCGTAGCCGCCCGTGATCGCGGTCGCCCCGTCAGCAGCGACATCCAACGTGACCACGGCATCGCGGTGCCCGTCCAGCACCGCGATGGCCGACCGTCGGGACAGATCCCACAGTCGGACCGTACGGTCGGAGGACACCGAGACCACGGTGCTCGCATCCGCGGTGATCCCCACGGCGTTGACGACCTTGGCATGACCGGTCAGTTCCCCCTCGACGTCCCCGGTCGCCGCATCGAGGATCGCTATGCGAGCGTCCTGCCCGCCCGACAGGATCCGGGTCCCGTCGGGCGTGAACGTGACGCTCTGACCGTGCCGGCCGTGGACGTCGGCCACGACCGGGTCGAGCAGTCGGACACCGGTCTCGAAGGCCCGCACCTGGTCCCGAGCCGTCGAGTACGACGCTCCCGTCGCGGCCATGCGAGCCCTGACCAGCTGCTCGAAGTGCTTGTTCGAGGTCATGAACCGTGGTCCTGTCTGGATGCGTTCGACCTGATCCCTCGGACCCTGCCGAGCCACTCGATCCGTCGCGGGCGGGGCCGAGGTCGACGTGATGCGCGCAGTTGATCATGCAGTAGGCAGCTGTGAGGTTCGTCTCGCGGTCGATGGTCTCGATCGCAGCACGCACGATGTGGAACTCGCGGCAGCAGCTCCTATGCTACGTCGCGCAGGGTCACCGACCGGCCGCCTCTGGCGCGGCCCAAGAACCGCCAGGATCCTGCACCGATCCGCTCTATCGAGGGAGGTGATCCGCAGGCCGGTGAGGGCATCCGACGCCCCTCATCCCGCGTTTCACCCGCTCGATGGGCACGTGACCGCGCTGTGTTGCCGCGCGCCGGGTGATCGCGGACGTACCCGGCCGGGTCTATGCGAAACGGTCTTGACGACACGACCATCCGACTGCGCGAGCCACGCCCCGACGACGCTGCGGCGCTCTGGCGGCTCGTCAGGGACAGCGGCTCGCTCGATCTGAACTCGCCGTACGTCTACCTGCTGATATGTACGGACCACGCGGCAACCTCGGTCATCGCCACCGACGCGGCCGACGAGCCGGTCGGCTTCGTGGCCGCCTACCGGCCCCCGCCGGACCCCACTGCCGCGTTCGTCTGGCAGGTCGGCGTCGCCGAACAGGCCCGCGGAAGGGGACTCGCGACGCGCCTCCTGCAGGCGATGCTCGCCAGGGAGGCCAACCGGGACGCACGCGAGCTGACCGCGACCGTCACGCCGGGCAACCGCGCCTCGTTCGCGCTGTTCCGCGGCGTCGCCGCGGACCTCTCGGCCCAGGTCGAGGAGGAGGAGCGCTTCCCGAGCGAGGTCTTCCCGGAGGGCCACGAGCCCGAGATCGAACTCCGCATCGGCCCGCTGGAGGTGCGCGGCGTGCCTCCGGAGCACCTGCGGGTGTCCGAACCCGCCGACGCACCCGCCTGAGCCGTCCCACCACCCCGACAGGAGAACGAGCCCTTGAGCCTGCACAGCACCGACACCATCGAACGCCTCGAGTCCGACGTCCGCTCGTACTGCCGGATGTGGCCCGCCACCTTCGCCACCGCCCGCGGCAGCCGCATCTGGGATGTCGACGGTCGCGCCTACCTCGACTTCTTCAGCGGCGCCGGCGCCCTGAACTACGGACACAACGACCCGGCGATGAAGCGCGCGCTGTTGGAGCACCTCGCCGACGACGGCATCGTCCACAGCCTCGACACCACGACCGTGGCCAAGCGCCGCTTCCTCGAGCGCTTCGAGGAGGTGATCCTGCAGCCGCGCGGGTTGGACCACAAGGTGATGTTCCCGGGTCCGACCGGCACCAACGCCGTCGAGGCGGCCATGAAGCTCGCCCGCAAGGTCACCGGACGTGAGCAGGTCGTCGGGTTCACCAACGCCTTCCACGGCATGACCATCGGGTCGCTGGCGGTCTCCGGCAACGGCGCCAAGCGTCTCGGCGCCGGGGTCGCCCTGACCTCCGGCACCTCGGTGCCGTACGACGGCTACTTCGGTGAGGGGGTGGACACCATCCAGTACCTCGACGCCCTCATGGCCGACTCCGGGAGCGGCTTCGAGGAGCCCGCGGCCGTCATCGTGGAGACCGTCCAGGCCGAGGGTGGGATCAACGCCACCAGCGCACAGTGGCTCGCTCGGCTGCGTGAGCTGTGCACGGCCCACGACGTGCTGATGATCGTCGACGACATCCAGGCCGGATGTGGCCGGACCGGGTCGTTCTTCAGCTTCGA